>DASWVP010000189.1:0-11297 GCA_036401175.1 Azospirillum sp.
GACCTGCTGGCGACCCGCGCGCGGCGGCGCGAGCCGGCGCCCAAGGCGGGCTTCCGGGGCGCGCCGCGCAAGCGGTTCGGGCCGCGACGGCGGTAGGCTCCGACGTTGGGCCGCGCTGACGCTTGGCCCAACGTCACGCACCCGTCCACACCGGACGCCCCTCGATCGGGTACTGCGGGTCGTTGTAGCCGGGCGTCGATGGGTGCCCGGTGGTGACCAGACCGTCCACCAGCGCCTCGTCCTCCGCCGTGAAGGCGTAGTCGAGGGCGCCGAGGTAGTCGCGCCATTGCTCTTCCGTGCGCGGGCCGGCGATGGGCGCGGTGACCAAGCGGTTGTTCAGCAGCCAGGCGACGGCGAACTGGCCCGGCGTGATGCCGCGCATTTCGGCGTGGCGCTTGATGACCTGGGCGATCTCCAGGCTTTCCGGGCGCCATTCCGTGTTCATCATGCGCTGGTCCTTGCGGCCGGCGCGGCTTTCATCCGGCGGCGCGTCGCCGGGGCGGTATTTGCCGGTCAGCACGCCGCGCGCCAGCGGGCTGTAGGGCATGACGCCCAGGCCGTAGTGGCCGCAGGCCGGCAGCACTTCCACCTCCGGCATGCGGTTCATGGCGTTGTAGTAGGGCTGGCAGGCCACCGGCCGGTCGATGCCCAGGCCGTCGCACAGCCGGCAGATCTCGGCGATGCGCCAGGATCGGAAATTGGACACGCCGAAGGCGCGGACCTTGCCGGCGCGGATCAGGTCGCCCACCGCCGCGACCGTTTCCTCCAGCGGGGTGTCCGGGTCCTCGCGGTGCAGGTAGTAGAGGTCGATCCAGTCGGTGCCCAGGCGCCGCAGGCTGGCCTCGCACGCCAGCGTGACCCAGCGGCGCGACAGGCCGCGCCGGTTCGGGTCCGTGCCCATGGCGTTGCCGACCTTGGTGGCGACCACCCAGCGCTCGCGTGCCGGGCGGATCGCCCGGCCGACGACCTCCTCCGACCGCCCCTCGTTGTAGACGTCGGCGGTGTCGAGAAAGTTGATCCCGGCTTCGGCGGCGTGCGCGAGGATGCGCGCCGCCGTCGGCTCGTCGGTGGCGCCGCCGAACATCATGGTGCCGAGGCACAGCGGAGAAACCTTGACGCCGCTGCGGCCGAGCTTGCGGTAGTGCATGGGTTCCCCTCCCCTTTGTTCTCGTTCTGATTGTTGGGTTTTCGCTGGCGCTCAACCCAACCTACGACGCACCCGTAGGTTGGGTTGAGGCGTAAGCCGAAAACCCAACGTCACGCCTCCACCAGCCCGCGGTGCTTCAGCAGCGGCCCTATCTCCGGCGCGCGGCCGCGGAAGGCGGTGTAGAGGTCCATGGGGTCGCGGGTGTCGCCGGCCGAATAGATGGCCTTCAGGCCGGCGGCCAGGGTCGGGTCGAACACGTCGCCGGCCTCCTTGAACGCCTCGAACCCGTCGGCGTCCAGCACCTCGGCCCACAGGTAGCAATAGTAGCCGGCGGCGTAGCCGCTGCCGCCGAACAGGTGCTGGAAATGCGCCGGGCGGTGGCGCACGCCGATTTCCGCCGGCAGGCCGATGCGCCCCAGCACCGCGCGCTCGAACGCCGCGACGTCCAGCGCGTCCGGCGCTTCCTGCGTGTGGAAGGCGAGGTCGAGGAGGGCGGCGGCGGTGTATTCCACCGTCGCGAAGCCCTGGTTGAAGGTGCGCGCGGCCAGCAGGCGCTTCAGCAGGTCTTCCGGCATCGGTTCGCCGGTCTGGTGGTGGACGGCGTAGGTGCGCAGGGTTTCCGGCGCCGCCATCCAGTGCTCGAACACCTGCGAGGGGAACTCGACGAAGTCGCGGCGCACCGAGGTTCCGGACTGCGACGGGTAGCGAGCCTTGCTCAGGAGCCCGTGCAGGCCGTGGCCGAACTCGTGGAACAGGGTCTCCGCCTCGTCGAAGCTGAGCAGCGTCGGCGTTCCCCTGGCGAAGTTGTTGTTGTTCACGATGATCGGCGCGACCGGACCGTCGAAGCTCTCCTGGTCGCGGTAGCTGCTCATCCAGGCGCCCGAGCGCTTGCCGGCGCGGGCGAAATTGTCGTGCAGGAACAGGCCGACGTGACCGCCCTCGGCGTCCCGCACCTCGTAGACGCGGACGTCCGGGTGGTAGACGGGCAGGCCGGTCTGCTCGGTGAAACTCACGCCGAACAGGCGGCCGGCAGTGTCGAAGGCGGCGCGCACCATGTTGTCGAGCACGAAGTACGGCTTCACCTCCGCCTCGTCCAGGTCGTATTTGGCCTGCCGGACCTTCTCGGCGTAGTGGCGCCAGTCCCACGGCTCGATGGCGGCGTTCAGGCCCTCGGCGCGCGCCTGCGCCTGCAACTGGTCACGCTCGGCCGCCGCCTTGCGCTTGGCCGGCTCCCAGACCTGCAAAAGCAGGTTCTCCACGGCCCCGGTGGTCCTGGCCATGGTGTCGTCGAGCTTGAAGTCGGCGTAGGTGGCATAGCCCAGCAGCCGCGCCTGCTCGGCGCGGAGCGCCACGATCTCGCGGATCAGCGGCGTGTTGTCGTGCTCGCCGGGGTTGGCGCCGCGCCGGGTCCACGCCTCGTACACCGCCTGCCGCAGGTCGCGGCGGGCGGAGAAGGTGAGGAACGGCTCCACCGAAGAGCGCGACAGGGTGATGACATAGCGCCCGTCCAGCCCGCGCTCGCGCGCCGCACCCGCCGCCGCGTCCCGCGCGAAGCCGGGCAGGCCGTCCAGATCGCCCTCGTCCAGCGTCAGATGCCATTCCCGCTCGTCGTGCAGGACGTTCTGGTTGAACAGCGTGTGCAGCGTCGCCAGCCGTTCGGAAATGGCGGACATGCGCGCCTTGGCCTCCGGCGCCAGCCCGGCGCCGCTGCGCACGAAGTCCAGGTGCAGGCGTTCGATCAGCCGCATCTGGTCGGGAGCGAGGCCCAGCGCGTCGCGCCGCGCATACAGGTCGGCGATGCGCGCGAACAGCGCCGGGTCCAGCGCGACGCGCATGTGGTGCTGGGCCAGCTTCGGCGCGTAGTCGCGGGCGATGGCCTCCAGCGCGTCGCTGGTGTTGCTGGAATTCAGGTTGAAGAACACCGAACCGACCCGCGTCAGCAGCCGGCCGCCGCGCTCCAGCGCCTCCACCGTGTTGGCGAAGGTCGGCGCCTCGGCCAAGCCGGTGATCGCCGCCACCTCGGCGATCTGCTCGGCCATGCCCTGGTCGAAGGCGGGCGCGAAGTGTTCGGGCGCGATGCGGTCGAAGGGCGGCAGGCCGAACGGGGTGGTCCAGCTTTCGAGGAGGGGATTGGCGGTCATGCGGGCTCTCGGATTGGGTCCCTTGCATCTAGGGCTTCCCGCACCGGCTGCCCACCCCCTTTCTGCGTCCCCCCGTCATCGCGCAGCACCACGTAGATCGCCGGGATGACCAGCACGGTCAGCAGGGTGGAACTCAACAGGCCGAACAGCATGGCGATGGCCAGACCCTGGAAGATCGGGTCGGTCAGGATGAAGGCGGCGCCGATCATCGCCGCCACGGCGGTCAGCAGGATCGGTTTGAAGCGGATGGCGCCGGCCTGCAGCACGGCCTCGCGCAGCGGCACCCCGCGTTCGCGCAGGTGGCGGATGAAGTCGACCAGCAGGATCGAGTTGCGCACGATGATGCCGGCCAGTGCGATGAAGCCGATCATCGAGGTCGCCGTGAACGCCGCGCCGAACAGCCAGTGCCCGATGACGATGCCGATCAGCGTCAGCGGCACCGGCACCAGGATGACCAGCGGCAGCTTGAAGCTGCCGAACTGGCCGACCACCAGCAGGTAGATGCCGAGGATCGCCACCGCGAACGCCGCGCCCATGTCGCGGAAGGTGACGTAGGTGATTTCCCACTCCCCCTCCCACAGCAGCTTGGGCGTGCTCTGGTCGTCGGGCTGGCCGTGCAGCAGGACTTCGGGCGCCTGCGACAGCCCGGCGGCCTTCCAGTCGATCGCATCCAGACGGTCCTGCACCGCCAGCATGCCGTACACCGGCGCCTCGTACCGGCCGGCCAGTTCGGCCATGACCATCTCGGCGGCGCGGCCGTTGCGGCGGAAGATGGCGAAGGACGCGGGCTCGCGCGTCATGCTCACGAGGTCGCCCAGTTCCACGGCGCCGCGCGCGCCCGGAACCGGGGTGGCGAGGATGCGCTCGGACAGGAACAGGCCGGCCTTGGGCAGGCGCACGGCGATCTCGATCGGCGTGCGGCCGGCGCCGCGGTGCGAATAGCCGACCGGCACGCCGCCGACCAGGGCGTGGAGCGTATCGTACACCGCCTGCTCCTCGACGCCGTGGAACTCCAGGCTCTCGCGGTCCAGGGCGAAGCGCAGCCGCTCGCCGGGCTCGCGTACGGTGCCGTCCACGTCGGCGACGAAGTCGACGCCGCGGAACGCCCCCTCCACCAGACGCGCGGCGGTGCGGCGGGTGTCGGCGTCCGGCCCGTAGACCTCGACCAGCAGCGTGGACAGCACGGGCGGGCCCGGCGGCACTTCCACCACCTTCACGCTGGTGCCCGGCGGCACGGGCAGGTCCTTCAGCCGCTCGCGGATGTCCAGCGCGATGGCATGGCTGGCGCGGGTGCGCGCCTCCTTGGGCGCCAGATTGACCTGCAGGTCGCCCTGTTCGGGCTGGTTGCGCAGGTAGTAGTGGCGGACCAGACCGTTGAAGTTGAAGGGCGACGCGGTGCCGGCGTAGGCCTGCACGCTGGCCAGTTCGGGCAGGTCGGCGAGCTTGGCCGACGCGGCCAGCAGCACGCGCTCGGTATCCTCGGGCGAGGCGCCGCGCGGCAGGTCGACGACGACCTGCAATTCCGACTTGTTGTCGAAGGGCAGCAGCTTGACGGTGACGTCCTTGGTGTAGAAGGCGCCGGTCGAGACCAGCGTCGCCACGCCCACGGCCAGCAGGAAGATCCACGCCCTCCGCTTGGAGCGCACCACCGGCCGCGCCACCGCCAGATACAGCCGGCCCAGCCGGCCGCCGTCGGAGTCGTGCCCATGCCCATCTCCGGCACCTTCAGCGGGCGATTCGCCGGGGCGCAGCTTCACCATCAGCCAGGGCGTCAGCACCATGGCGACGAAGAAGCTGAAGATCATGGCGGCCGAGGCGTTGGCCGGGATCGGGCTCATGTACGGGCCCATCAGGCCGGATACGAACATCATCGGCAGCAGCGCGGCGATCACCGTCAGCGTGGCGACGATGGTCGGGTTGCCGACCTCCGCCACCGCCTCGATCGCCGCCTGGATCTTGGACCGGCCGTCCTTCATCGACCAGTGGCGGTCGATGTTCTCGACCACCACGATGGCGTCGTCGACCAGGATGCCGATGGAGAAGATCAGCGCGAACAGGCTGACGCGGTTGATGGTGTAGCCCATCAGCCAGGAGGCGAACATAGTCAGCAGGATCGTCGTGGGGATGACGATCAGCGTCACCACGCCCTCGCGCCAGCCGATCGCCAGCACGATCAGCACGACGATCGACACCGTCGCCAGCGCCAGATGGAACAGCAGCTCGTTGGCCTTCTCGTTCGCCGTCTCGCCGTAATCGCGGGTGACGGTGACGCTCAGGTCGTCGGGCAGGTCGTGGGCGGCGATGGCGTGCACGCGCTCCAGCACGCGTTCGGATATCGTCACGGCGTTGGCGCCGGCGCGCTTGGCGACGGCCAGCGTCACCGCCGGCACGCGGACCAGCCCGCCCTTGCCGTCCGGCGTCAGGTGCCACGCCTTGCTCTCGTCGGGCCGCGCGCCGACCACGACGTTCGCCACGTCCTTCACATAGACCGGCCGGCCGTCGCGCGTGGTGACCAGCAGCAGGCCGATGTCGGCCGCGCCCTGCAGCGTCTGCCCGGCGACCACCGGCAGGCTGCCGCCCTGCGAACGCACCTGCCCGACGACGAAGGAGCGGTTGGCGTTCTTCACCTTCTCGACGAGCTGGTTGAGCGCGACGCCGTACAGCGCGAGGCGCTCCGGGTCGGGCTCGACGCGGATCTGGTCGGGGCGGCCGCCGACGATGTAGGCGAGGCCGACGTCCTCCACCGGCACGATGCGGGCCAGGAGTTCGGCGGCGGCGGTGTGCAGCGCGTTGTCGGTCCACCGCCCGGCCGCCTCCGGCTTGGGCGCCAGGGTCAGCGTCAGGATGGCGACGTCGTTGATTCCGCGCCCGACGATCAGCGGTTCGGGGATGCCCAGCGGGATGCGGGCCATGTTGGCGCGCACCTTCTCGTGCACGCGCAGGATGGCGTCGTCGGAGTCGGTGCCGACCAGGAAGCGGGCGGTGACCACCGCCTGATCGTCCTGGGTCTGGCTGTAGGTGTGCTCGACCCCGTCGATGCCCTTGACGATCTCCTCCAGCGGCTTGGTGACCAGCTCCACCGCGTCGCCGGCCTTCAGCCCGTCGGCGCGCACCAGGATGTCGACCATGGGCACGCTGATCTGCGGCTCCTCCTCCCGCGCCAGCGACAGGAGCGCCACCGTGCCGACGACGATGGCCGCCAGCAGCAGCAGCGGCGTGAGCGGCGAGCGGATGAAGGCCCGCGTCAGGGTCCCGGAAATGCCCAGGTTCATCACGCGTCCCCCCTTAAACGCCGGCCGGCCGCACGATGACGTCGCCCGGCTTCAGCCCGGACAGGATCTCCAGCCCGCCGGGCTGGTCGGCGATGGCGGGGATGGCGCCGCCGACCTGCACCGGCGATTCGGCGCCGTCGGCCAACCGGACGAAGTCGGCGCCGAAGCGGCGGATGACGTAGTCCGGCGGCACGACGAGCGTCGCCCGCGTGCCGGTCGCGACATAGACGCGCACCCGCTCGCCCACGAAGAAGTCGCCCAGGCCGGCGACGGTGGCGTCGGCCACGACGCGGCCCTGTGCCATCTCCGGATAGACCTGCCGGACGGTGCCGCGCTTCAGCGTTTCGGGCGCGTCGGTGGGGGCCAGCCCGCGCTCGCCCACCAGGACCGGGTCGCCGACGCGCAGGAAGCGGGCGTGCCGTTCGGGCAGGTGCAGGCGCAGCACGTAGTTTTCCGTCGCCAGGGTCGCCACCGGCTCGCCCGGCATCACCACGGTACCGTCCACCGCCTTGACCTGGAGGATGCGGCCGTTGACCGGGGCCAGCACCTCGCCCTCGTGAAGCTGTTGCTCGACCACCGAGCGCTCGGCTCTCATGGCGGCGATCTGGGCGCGGGCGACGTCCAGCGCGGCCTGCGCGTCGTCCAGGCGCTGCTGCGTGCCGGTGCCGCTGGCGCGCAGCTGGCGCGCGCGCTCCAGTTCAAGCTCGGCCTGCCGCTGCTGGGCCTGCAGCGCCTGGATGCGCGCGTCCAGCGCCGCCAGTTGCAGGGGCAGCTTGGGATCGCGCACCGAGGCGACGACCTGCCCGGCGGTCACCGTGTCGCCCTCCTTGACGGAAAGCTGCGCCAGCGTGCCGCCGATTCGCGCGCGGGCCACCGTCTCGTGCACGCTCTCGACGGTGGCGTACACCGCCTTCAGATCCTCGACCGCGCGGGGCTGCACGGTCAGCCGGTCCACGGCCTGTGGGGCCTGGGCGGCGGCGGGCAGGGGAGACGCGACGGACAGCAGCAGCGCTGCCAGCATCGGAAGGACGGCCAGGGGGGCGGTTCGGTGGGGCATGGTCGGGTGATCTCGCCGAGGGGTGCGTTTGTCGCTTGACCTATTATTTAGTAGTTTCTAATTTAGTGTCAATGAATGAACCGAGCGACCGACACATCCGGCCCGCGGCCCGCCTGATGAAGGCGCTGGCCAACGAACGCCGGCTTTCGATCCTCTGCCATCTTGGCCGGGGGGAGATGTGCGTCGGGCAACTCGCGGACGCCGTGGGTCTGAGCCAGTCGGCCCTGTCGCAGCATCTGGCGAAGCTGCGGGCCGACCGGCTGGTCAGGACCCGGCGGCGGTCGCAGACGGTATTCTATTCGCTGTGCAGCGCCGAAGCGACAGCGGTGATCAACGTTCTGGCCGGGCTCTACTGCGGCGAATCGCTCCCGGCCGTCCCCCCGAACAAAGAGGAGTCCCCGACATGAGCATCGACCGTATCGTGATGGCCTTCGCCGGCACCGTGATCCTCGCCAGCCTCGCGCTGGCCCAGTGGCACAGCCCGCAGTGGGTGTGGCTGACGGCCTTCGTCGGCGTCAACCTGTTCCAGGCCGCCTTTACCGGCTTCTGCCCGCTGGCGATCATCCTGAAGAAGATCGGCGCCCGCCCCGGCGTCGCCTTCAGCTGACCTGACGGAAGCGTCGCAGGTTGGTGCCAGGCGTCAGCGCGGCCCAAAATTCCTTTCCTTGGCGAAGGGTGTTGGGCCGCGCTGCGCTTGGCACCAACCTACGGGCTTACCCGGCGCTGCCGGAGGACGCGGCAATTTTTGGCTTGATGCATTGATCTGCAAGGTATACAAGGACGGCATGAACACGCCAGCTCTCCGCACCCGCTCCGTTTCCAAGCCGGCCCCGGACTTCACCAGCCGGGCCTACTGGAACGGCACGATCAAGATGAGCCTGTCGAAGTTCTTCATCCTCAACGTCCTGCACCAGCGGCCGATGCACGGCTACGACATCGCCCGCGCGGTGGAGAAGACGACCAACGGCTGCTGCTCGCCCACCGAAGGCACCATCTACCCGGCCCTGCGCGAGTTCGAGGAGGGCGGGTACGTCACCTCGCACAGCGAGACGGTCTCGGGACGCGAGCGCAAGGTCTACACCCTGACCGAACGCGGGCGCGAGGCGTTCAAGGTGGCCGTCGACGCGTGGATGGAAGTCACCCAAAGCCTGCTGGACAGCGGCCGTGTCGCCGCGTCGCCGTACAACTGCTGCCCCTGATCCCCATTTTTTGGCCTGTATACATTGCCCATCGAGGCATCTGACGCCAACGCATCCCACATGAGAAGGACCACACCGATGCCGCACGAGCCTTCTTCCGCCCTTCCCGTGGCCATCATCGGCGCCGGCCCGGTCGGCCTCGCCGCCGCCGCCCACGTGGTGCGGCGCGGGCTGACGCCCATCCTGTTCGAGCGGGGGGCGGCGGTCGGCGCCTCCCTGCGGGAATGGGCGCATGTCCGCGTCTTCTCGCCGTGGCGCTACAACATCGATGACGCCGCCCGCGCCCTGCTGGCGGCCGACGGCTGGCTGGCGCCGGACGACGAGGCGCTGCCGACCGGCGGGGAGATCGTGCGCGACTACCTGGAGCCGCTGGCCGCCCACGCGGGCATCGCGCCGCACCTGCGGCTGGGCGCCGAAGTGCTCGCCATCTCCCGCGCGGGCATCGACAAGATGACGACGCCCGGCCGCGCCGAGGCGCCCTTCGTGATCGGCTGGCGCGACCGGGACGGGGTTGAGCAACGGACGCTGGCCCGCGCGGTGGTCGATGCCTCGGGCACGTGGTTCACGCCCAACCCGATGGGGGCGGACGGCCTGCCCGTGCCCGGCGAGCGGGCGGCGGCGGACCGCATCGCCTACGGCATCCCCGACGTGCTGGGCGCGGCGCGCGACGCCTACGCCGGGGCGGCCACGCTGGTCGTCGGCTCGGGCCATTCGGCGATGAACGTGGTGCTCGACCTGCTGGCGTTGCAGGAGCAGGCGCCGGGCACGCGCGTGCTGTGGGCGTTGCGGCGCAACCGGCTGGCCCGGCTGCTGGGCGGCGGGCTGAACGACCAGCTTCCGGCGCGCGGCGCGCTGGGCCTCGCCGCCACGCGGGCCATCGAGGAGGGGCGGCTGGAACTGCTGAGCCCCTTCGCGGCCGAACGGGTGGAGCGTACGGACGGCGGCCTGCGGATATCCGCGCGCCTGGACGGCCAGCCGCACGAGGTCGCGGTGCAGCGCGTGGTCGTCGCCACCGGCCTGCGCCCGGACCTGTCCATCCTGCGCGAACTGCGCGTCGACATCGACCCGCTGACCGAGGCGCCGCCGAAGCTGGGGCCGCTGATCGACCCGAACCTGCATTCCTGCGGTACCGTGCCGCCGCACGGCGTGGAAGAGCTTGCCCATCCCGAGCCCGGCTTCTACATCGTCGGCGGCAAGAGCTATGGCCGGGCGCCGACCTTCCTGATGGCGACGGGGTACGAGCAGGTCCGCTCGGTGGTGGCGGAGATCGCCGGCGACCATGCGGCGGCCCGCGACGTCCACCTCGTGCTGCCGGAAACAGGGATCTGCAGCGCCGCACCGGCGGCACCGGCGTCGAAGGGCTGCTGCGGCCAGGCGGCGTGACGGGGGAACCATGACCGAGGCAACCGCCGCCGCCGGGGCGCCGCTTCCCGCATCGCGCCACGGCCGGCGGCGGTTCATCGCCGCGCTGGGCGTCGGCCAGATCGTCTCCTGGGGGTCGCTGTACTACAGCTTCCCCATGCTGGCCGGGCCGATGGCGCAGGAGTTCGGCCTGACCAAGCCCGAGGTGTACGGGGCGGCCACGGTGGGGCTCGTCGCCGCGAGCCTCGCCGCCTATCCGGTGGGGGCGGCCATCGACCGTGGCGGCGGGCGCGCCGTCATGGCCGGCGGCTCGGCCCTGGCGGCGCTGCTTCTGCTGGTTTGGTCGTGGATCGGCGGCGCGGGCGCGCTTTATCCGCTGTTCATCGGCATCGGGCTGGCCCAGGCGATGACGCTGTACGAGCCGGCCTTCGCCGTGGTCGCCCGGCGCTATGGCGCCGACGCGCGCGGCGGGATCACCGCGCTGACCCTGTGGGGCGGCTTCGCCAGCACCGTCTTCGTGCCGCTGATCCAGCTGCTGCTCGACCATGCGGGGTGGCGCGGGGCGCTGACGGCGCTGGCGCTCTTCAACCTGCTGCTGGCGGCGGTGCCGAACCTGCTGTTCATCGACCGCGGCGCCGACGCCCCGGCGCCGGCCGCGGCGCCCATGGCCGGGCGGCACGCCGTCGGCTGGGCGCTGAAGCGGCCGGCGGTCTGGGGGCTGGCGGTGGCCTTCACCGTCTATTACGGGGTCTTTTCGGGGCTGACCTTCCACCTCTACCCGCTGCTGCTGGAGCGCGGGTACGACGCGGCGACGGTGGTCGGCGCCATCGCCATCATCGGCCCGGCACAGGTCGCCGGCCGGATCGCCGTGTGGGTCTTCCTGCGGCGGCGCTCGATCCGCGTGGTCGGGGCGGTGACGGTTCTGGGGCTGCCGGCGGCGCTGCTGTTGCTGGTCCTGCTGCCGCCGGGCTTCGCCTCGCTGGCGGCGTTCGCCGTGGTCTACGGGGCGGCCAACGGGATCATGACGATCGTGCGCGGGCTGGCGGTGCCGGAGATGCTGACCCGCGCGGCCTACGGCGCCATCAACGGCGCGCTGGCGGTGCCGTCCATCGCCGCCAA
>DASWVP010000190.1:0-1537 GCA_036401175.1 Azospirillum sp.
GAAAATGTGACACCCTCAAGGCGGGCGCAAGAAAGGGGTAGGTGCTATGACCGGGGCGCGGGGATCAGGTTCCCGGCAACCGCCACGCCTTGTCCATGAGCACGTCGACGGGCAGGACGGGACGGTCGTTCACACCCGCACCCCTTCCGTAAGGACCGAGCGCTGCAATCCGGCGAGGCGCGCCTGATCCGGGTTGGACAGCACGCGCTCCTCGAACGCCCAGGGCTGAATGTACAGGCCGCGCTCCAGAAGCAGGTCGTAGCCGTCTTCGACGATGGCCTTTTCGGCGTCGAAAGGATCGGGCAGGTCCCCCCGCAGGAACACCGCCACGTCGGCGTCGCTGTCCGGGCGGTGGTCGCCGCGCGCGCGGCTGCCGAACAGGTACACGGCCACCAGCCGGTCGCCGAAGCGGCGGCGCAGGCGCGCCTTCAGCTCGCGCACGACGTCCAGCGCCAGCGGATCGGGTGATTTCCCGGCAATGGTATCGGGCATGCGCCCAGGCCCCCGCGCGGTGTGACGGACAGCTTCGACAGTAGGTCGCGCCACCCCGCAGGTCAACCGGCCGCCATCAGGAACCGGGGGCTCCGCACTCGGGTCAACGGAAGAGTGTCGATAAGAAGGCGGGTTTTGAGACACGAATGCACACGGATATCCACGGATGCACACGGAAAAATGATGTCCCTTCATCCGTGTGCATCCGTGCGCCGGCCCCGCCGGCATCCGTGTTCATCCGTGTCTCCCCTTTCCCTACCCGATCGCATGTTGACCTGAGTTCGGAGCCCTGCGTCAGGGCCGGCGGCCGCCCAGCCACTTGAAGTAGGCGTCGACGCCGCGGGTCATCGAGCGGGCGAGGCGTTCGCGGTGCTGCTGGCTGTTCAGCAGGCTGGCGTCGTGCGGGCTCGACAGATAGCCCATCTCGACCAGCACCGAGGGGACGTCCGGCGCGGTCAGCACGGCGAAGCCGGCCTGCCGGTGCGGCTTGCTGGGCAGCAGCGTGATCTCGCGCCCGACGTGCTCCAGCGCCACGCCGGCGAAGCGCTTGGAATGGTTCATGGTGTCGCGCTGCGCCAGATCGATCAGGATGCTCGCCACCAGATCGTTCTCGGCCGAAAGGTCGAGCCCGGCGATGGCGTCGGCGCGGTTCTCCTTGGCGGCCAGCATTTCCGCCTCGCGGTCGGACGCCTTGTCGGACAGCGTGTAGATCGACAGGCCGCGCACGCTGCCGCTGCCGATGCTGTCGGCGTGCAGCGAAATGAACAGGTCGGCGTCGGCGTCGCGGGCCAGCGCGACCCGTTCGCGCAGGCGGATGAACACGTCCTTGTCGCGCGTCAGGCGCACCCGGTAGCGGCCGGTCGCCTCCAGCTGCTGGCGCAGTTCGCGCGCCACGGCCAGCGTGATGTCCTTTTCATGGACGCCGCCGACGCCGACGGCGCCGGGGTCCTCGCCGCCGTGGCCGGGATCGATGACGATCATCGGCTTCTCGCGCACGGGCGCCGGACGGTGCTGCGGCTGGGGCGGCGGCACGGGAACGATCACG
>DASWVP010000191.1:0-4018 GCA_036401175.1 Azospirillum sp.
CGCGGCTGGACGCCTGCCTGGATGTGGTGCGCCGGCACCGCGACAACGCCGCCACCGCCGCCGTCGAGATCGGCGCCCGGTCGCGCCGGATCGCCGAAAAGGTCGGCGGCGCGGTGAAATCCCTGCAGATCGGCGACATCACCCGCCAGCGGGCGGAGCACGTCGGCCACGCGCTGGACGTGCTCGCCCAGGCGCTGGGCCGGGACGGCAGCGGCAATGGCGACGGTGGCGGCGAGGCGTGGTGCGCGGCGCTGTCGGCGGACCAGCGCGCCGCCGTGGTGGCCGCCATCTGCCGCCTGCAATCGACGCAGGCCGGACGCGCCGCCGCCGAGTTCGAGCGGGAAATCCGCAGCCTCGCCGCCGCCCTGCTCACGTTGGCCGACGAGTCGCGCGCCATCGTCGGGCTGGGCGGCCGGCTGTACGGCGCGGCGGATCGCGCCGGCGCCTCGTTCCTCGCCGATCTGGCGGCGGAGCTGGGCACGGCGGAAGCGCTGATGGCCACCTGCCGGGCGGCCCGCGCCGAGGTCGATCGGGTGGCGGAGACCGCCTCGCGCTCGCTCGCCGACCTGGTGAGCGAGATCGAAGCGGTGCGCACCATCGAGGTGGACATGCGCCTCGTCGGGCTCAACACCGCGCTGAAGTGCGGGCGCCTGGGCGACCAGGGCCGGACGCTGAGCGTCATCGCCCAGGAACTGCGCGCCTACGCCAATGCCACGGTCGAGGACGCGCAGGCGGTGATGGCCGGCCTGCGCGCGGTGGTGGACGCCGCGCAGGCCCTGCACCGTCGCGGCACCGAGCAAGGGGCGGCCCGCATGGCGCTGCTCGGCCAGGAGACGGCCGGCGCCGTCGCCCGGCTCGATGCCGTGGGGGCGGGCCTGTCGTCGGCGCTGGCGACGCTGGAGGGGGAGGGCGGACGGGTCGCCCGCGTGCTCGCCGACACCGCCGCCGGCATCACCGTGCACGACGACGTCGGCCGCGCGCTGCGCGCCGCCGCCCAGCGGCTGGATGCCCTGGCCGCGTCGCATGGCGGGGCCGGAAACGGCGGGACGGGGGAGGACGCCGACGTGGTGCGCGACCGCGTGCTGGCGATTCTGAAGGGCCACTACACCATGGCCAGCGAACGCGACATCCATGACCTGTTCACCGGCGCCGACGCGGCCGCGGGCCGCGATCCGCCCGCCGGCAAAGCCGAGGCGAACGTCGATGACCTCCTGTTCTGAACCTGGCCGGATCGGGCCCGACGTGGCCGGGCCCGGCACGGTGACGCGCGTCGTCATCGTCGACGACAGCGTCAGTTCGCTGGCCGCGATGGAGGCGCTGGTGCGCGCGATTCCCGGCTGCGCCCCGCTGCCGTTCACGCGGTCGGACGAGGCGCTGGCGTGGTGTCTGCGCAACGACCAGGACCTGATCCTTCTTGACTACCACATGCCGCCACCGGACGGGCTGGCGTTCATCGACGCCTACCGGCACCGGGCCGCGCACCCGGACGTGCCCATCGTCATGGTGACGACCTCCGGCAATCCCGACGTCCGCCTGCGCGCCCTGCATCTCGGCGCCACCGACTTCCTGAGCAAGCCGGTCGACGAGAGCGAGTTCCTGGCGCGCGTGCGCAACCTGCTGCGCCTGCACCAGAGCCACCGCATCCTCACCAACCGGTCGCAGTGGCTGGCCGACGAGGTGCGCCGGTCCACCCAGGCGCTGGTGCAGCGCGAGCGCGAGACCATCCTGTTCCTCTCCCGCGCCGCCGAGCACCGCGACCCGGAAACCGGCGACCACCTCGTGCGCATGGCCGCCTACGCGCGGGTGATCGCCGAGGGGATGGGCCAGCCGCCGGATCTGGTGGAACTCATCCACACCGCCGCCCCGAGGCACGACATCGGCAAGATCGGCATCCCCGACCATATCCTGCTGAAGACCGGGCGCCTCACCGCGTGCGAGGTGGCGATCATGCAGCAGCACACCGTGTACGGGCACGAGATCCTCGCCGGCAGCAGCTCGCCCCTGCTGCACCTCGCCGCCGAGATTGCGTTGAGCCACCACGAGCGATTCGACGGGGCCGGCTATCCGCACGGGCTGCGCGGCGAGGCCATCCCGCTGGTCGGCCGCGTCACCGCGCTCGCCGACGTGTTCGACGCCCTGACCAGCGTCCGCCCCTACAAGGAGGCGTGGCCGGTCGAGCGGGCGCGCGCCTACGTGCTGGCCGAAGACGGCGCGCATTTCGATCCGGCCTGCGTCGACGCCTTCCGCGCCCGCTGGGACGAGATCCGCGAGGTCGCCTCGCAATACTCCGCCGCCGCCACGACGGCGCCCCGCCGGCTGGCGGCGGCGCCGTCGTAAAGGTGCGTTCAATAATGCGGCGGCGGCTTGTCGTCCTGCGGCGACCGGTCGGCGCCCGCCTCCATGTCCGCCAGACGCTCGCGCAGGCGGCGGACCTGCGCGGTCAGCAGGTCGATGGTGCGGCCCTGCTCGAACATCACCGCCGACAGTTCCTCGGCCATGCGTTCGTGGTGGGCCAGCCGGGCCTCCAGATCGATAAGCCGGCCTTCGATGAGTTGGTCCTGTGGGGCGTCGCCCATGCGCGATCCTCTGGCAGCGTGGCGGAAGTTTGCTCCGCGAAGCTCTCTCTCCTACACCTGGAGGCCGAAGCGGTGCAAAGTGGCGATCGCGGTGATCGTCCGCACATCAACGTCCGCACAACGGTAGGGGAGAGCATGGACACGGAGTCCATTCGCAAGGCGTACAAACGCTATGCGCGCATTTACGACAACACGTTCGGGCACCTGCTGGCGCCCGGCCGCCACGCCGCCGTGGAGCGGATCAACCAGCGCGGCGGGCTGCGCGTGCTGGAGGTCGGAGTCGGCACCGGGCTGTCGCTGCCCGCCTACCGCAAGGACAATCTGGTCACCGGCATCGACCTGTCCATGGAGATGCTGCACGTCGCCCGGAACCGGGTGGAGCGCGACGGCCTGGAGAACGTCGAAGGGCTGCTGCAGATGGACGCCGGGAAGCTGGCGTTCGAGGACGGCAGCTTCGACCTCGTCGTCGCCATGTACGTCATGACGGTGGTCCCCGACCCCCAGGGCACCATGGCGGAGCTGCTGCGAGTCTGCCGGCACGGCGGCGAGATCCTGATCGTCAGCCACTTCGCCGACACCAAGCCCGGCATCCGCAGCTTCGTCGAGCGCGCCGCGGCGCCGTTTTCCAAGAAGCTGGGCTGGCGTCCGGACTTCACCATGGAGGCGCTGCTGCGCGACTGCCCGGTCACCGTGGAGGCGGTGCACAGCATGCCGCCGCTGGGCCTGTTCAGCCTGCTGCAGTGCCGGCGCGCCTGACCCGATCAAGCCTTGAAAAAAGCTCTGGACAGGGGGCCGGGGCATCCCATATAAGCCCCCTCCCCGGCAACAAGCACGGCCAGCCAGGCCGGGCAGCGTCAGACAAGACGGTGCCCAGATCCAGGTTCGGCTGTAACGGTAAGTCGGGGTTCGGCCATTTGCCAGCATCGGTGTAAACACGCCCAAGTAGTGTTTGGATAAAACGCTGCGAGGTGTCTTTCGCTTTTGATGGTGTTGCGGTCGGATTTGTTGGGTGTTCGGCGGTTCTGCCGGGCGCCGGACAAAAAAGAAAGAGCCGCTTCGATTTGTTGTTGACACGGGGCGGCGGGGTGGCTAAGTTAGGTTCATCGAACGGCGGCGGTGACGCCCCGGACGATCTCCACAGAGAGAGCCGACGATGCCGGGTTCGCCGATGGCGGACCGCTCGGTGTCGCTTCGGGTCTCTTCACCGACTGAACGGCTTGTCGGGCCGCCCCTCACGGGGTTGGTGGCAGCCGAGCGGCTCTTCCGGAGCCGCGGGTTCTTTGATAAATGAATATCGTTTCGAGAAGGGATGCGCAGGCGGCGAGACCTGCGGTTGGGCTCCTCCGGTTGGAGGGGACTGGCACAGACGGGGTCGTTTGACCGCGCATTCCGAGAAGCCAAGCGAGAGATACAGTTTCAAGCTAGGTTACGAGGTGTGTCGC
>DASWVP010000192.1:0-5610 GCA_036401175.1 Azospirillum sp.
AGGTCGCCGGCCGCCACCCGGCGGGCGACCGCCGCCGCCGCCCCCATGGCCGGAACGGCGGAAGAGGGGGCCGGAACGTCGAGGGGATGCCGTTCCGGCCCCAGGTACGGTTCGCCCCTCGCGGGGGACGCGGAGGCGAACCGCTCGATCTCCGCCCGGTTGAGGCGCAGCCGCTCCGCCCAGCGCCCGGCGCGTTCGCGGTCCGGCCAGCCGTGGAACGCCGCGACGGCCTCGAGATGGGCGGCGAGACGGTCGTCGAACTTCATGTCTCTCTCCTTCCCTCCCCTGCCCCCGGCGGGGGAGGGAGGGGACCCACGAAGTGGGGAGGGTGGGGGCAGCGGCCTGCACGAGAATCAACGCCTGCCTGACAGGCCGCAGCCCCCACCCTTCCCATGCTGCGCATGGGCCCCTTCCACGGTCGTCCGCAAGTCGGACGACCGCGTTCCGCCTACGATCACCTTCGGCGCTCGTTGCCTACGGCATCGGCTCCACGCCCCTGCGGAGCAGGGGGAGGGAGACATTCACCGGTTTGGCTTCGTCACCTTGGACATGTCGAACGCCATGCCGGGCGCCTGGATCAGCGGGGCCTTGGCGATGGGCTGCTTCACCTCGGTCACCTGGAAGGTGACGTAGGGGATCTCGACCCACTGCTGGAAGGTGTAGCCCGGCTTGTCGGAATAGGTGACGGTGCCGCGCGTGCCGGTGAACTCGGTCTTTTGCATCGCGGCGATGACCGCGTCGGGCTCGGTCGATTTGGCGCGCGCGATGGCGTCGGCGATCAGGAACAGCGAATCCGCGGCCTGGAAGATCAGGCGGTTCGGCTCGTTCTTCGTGCGGTTCCGGTACGCCTCGCCGACCTGTTTGCCCAGGTCGGGGATCTTCATGCTGGGGTGGTAGAGGCCGAAGACGATCATGTTCTTGCCGGCGTCGGACACGTTGTCCCAGAAGTCCGGGTAATCGACGATTCCGGCGCCGTCGTAGAACCACGTCCTGGCGCTGGGCGCCACGCCCTGCTCGTACAGCTGGTTCATCAGGATGTAGGCGCCGGGCGGCAGCATGGCGTTGATCACCATGTCCGGCGGGTTGCCCTTCAGCGCCAGGACGGCCGGCGTGTAGTCCTTGGACGCGCGGTCCAGCCGTTCGAAGCGGTAATCGACGCCCGGCGCCTTTTCCTTGACGAACTGGGCCAGCGCCTGCGCCTGCCCGATGCCGTAATCGGTGTTCTCGGCGAAGGTGACGACCGACTTCACCCCCATCTGGGCGATCACCTCGGCCATCGCCGAGGCGACGCGGGTGTTGTAGTTGATGGGGTTGAAGACCTGTTTGTAGCCCTTCTTGCGGATGTCGTCGGACCAGCCGTTGGTGTTGACGTAGGGCACGTTGTAGCGTTTGGCGACCTCGATCTCGGCCAGCACGTTGGAGCTCTGATGCTCGCCGGTCAGCGCCACGACCTTGTCGCGGGTGATCAGCTTTTCCGCCGCCGCGCGGCCCTTTTCGGGCACGCCCTGGCCGTCCTCGTACAGGATCTCGATCGGCCGGCCCAGCACGCCGCCCTGCTTGTTGACGATGTCGCGGGCGATTTCCAGCCCGTCCCTGACCTGGGTGCCCTGCACCACCGACCCTGGCGGCGACTGCGCGATGATCGCGCCGATGCGGATCGGCTCGCCGCCCTGCGCCAGCGCCGTGCCCGACAGCACGGTTCCGGCCAGCAGGACGGCAAGCCCGACACTCTGCCCGAACAGCGTCTTGGCCATGCCTCGTCTCCTCCCCGAATTTCTGGTCCGCCGGCGGCTTGTCGCGTATGTTCTTGGTCTGACCGGTCGGACCGTGCGACAACGATAGTTGGCTCGGCAAACGAACGTCAAGCCGGATGAAGGCATAGGTGCCCTGGAGGAAAGGCGGGCCGGGCATGGACCAGACGTGGCGTCCCATCACGCGGCAGGTCGTGGCGCGTCTGCAGCGCATGATCGCCGAGCACGAGCTGGCGCCGGGCAGCCGCCTGCCGCCGCAGCGCGAGCTGGCCGAGCGCTTCAACGTCAGCCGCGCCTCGCTGCGCGAGGCGGTGCTGCATCTGGAGAGCATGGGCCTGATCCGCATCGAGCCCAGCCGCGGCGCCTTCGTCCGCGACCCGGCCGGGCGGGCGCCGCCCGCCGTCGACCACTGGCGCTTCAGCGACCGCTATTCGGAGGCCGAGGTCTACCAGCTTCGCTACGCGCTGGAGGGGTTCACGGTGCGCCTGTCGGCCCGACAGGTGACGGCGGAGGACGTGGCGCGCCTGCGCGCCATCAACGCCGCCATGCTGGAGGCGCTGACCGGCGGCGACCTGCCGGCGGCGACCGAGCGCGACTTCGACCTCCACATCGCCGTCATCGAGATCGCCGGCAACCGCGCCGTGCGCGAGATCATCCAGCTCTACAAGCCGGTGATCCTGGAATCGCAGCGCCTGCCGCTGTCCGACCGCAGCCGGCTGCTGGAACCCGTGCAGGAGCACGAGGCGGTGATCCGCGCGCTGGAGCGCCACGACGGCGACGTCGCCGCCGTCGCCATGCGCCACCACATCGCCCGCGCCGCCGAGCGCCTGAAGGTCCCCTTCGCCGCCAGCTGACCGGGGCCGCTCACACCTTCAGGCAGTTCAGCGCCGGCGGCTGCCCCGACACGCGCACGCGCAGCACCGCCGCCCCCTCGAACGGCAGCCGGCACCCCGGCCCGCCGCCGGCGGATTCCGCCAGCCCGACGTCGATCATGTATTCGTCGGCCCGCAGCACCATGCGCATGCCGTGCTGGTAGGGCATCAGCACCTGCCAGTCCGTGCACATGGCGAAGGCGCAGACCCGGTATTTGACCGGATTGGCCGTGTCGTTGACGACCTCGGCCCGCGTGCTCTGTCCCTGCGCCAACGCGCCGGACGCGACCCCGGCGACCAGGGCGAAGCTGAGGACAAGCGTGCGGAGCATGGCGCCCCATCTCCCATTGGATTCGTGCGTTCGCGACCCTCTCTCCCCTGCCAGAAACAATTGCCAATAGCAAGAGCCCGCAAGCCACGTAACCCCCGCGACGCCCCCGCAACAGCGGCACCACCGCGCGTATCCTCCCTGCGGCATGGCGTCGCGCGGCGTGGGTGGCGGGTGGCGGTAACGCGGACGGGGCGAGATCGTGCGACGGCAGCTGCCGGTGCGACAATGCGCACAGCTTCCGCTTTGCGCCAGAAGCGGATGTTGGATCCACCTCGGAAACATGACATTCGGTGAAGCCGACCAACGGTCTTGAAAGCTAGCGGGGGTTGACCAACCCGACGGTGCTGGACCGAGAAATAGGAGTCTGGCTACAAAGAGTTCCGGGTGAGCCTGCGAAACGCAACGGTGGGGGGTGAAAGCCACCCATAAGGAAGCGTGGTCGAGTAGTTGAAGACTCCAGTCTTGGAAACTGGCATACGGGCAACCGTATCGTGGGCTCGAATCTCCCGCGCTTCGGCCATCACAGGTGGGCAATGAGCAACGATCGCCTATCCCTATATGCAGGGTTGTCCCACGTTACCCATCACGGTGATCCTGTCGATCTAGGGCATGGTGTTGTTCTTAGATCAACCTATGCACATCTTTTCGCAGCGAACATGATGGCGTTCGCCAGAGCGACCGAGGGGAAACCACACCCCGCACCCTGGCGCGCTGCACGCGGTGGCTTCAGCTACGACATTGAGGTCGAACTGGCGGTGCCTACTACAAGTGAACTGCCGGGAGGAATGAACGCCGAAGACGTTGTCTGGTTGATCTCGGCATTGCTCCGGCTGGCAAACTACGTCTTCCTGATGGTACCGGTTATCTCGGACCATCCGTTCGACGCTGCCGCAACCTCTAAACAGAAACCGCTTCTTCAGCCGTTTGAAATCGAGCCTCGTATCCTCAAGGCGGTCGATGACCAGCTATCGAGGCTCAAAGCTGAAGATCTGGGATGGGTGAAGGCTGTCTGGCCGCGCACAGCAGAATTGCTTCGGACGTGCCCACCGTTGAACATGGCTCTCCGAGCGGCGGATGCCTGCACCGTCAGGGGCAGACCGGCTTCAGCGCTGCTGATGGCATGGGGCGCTTTGGAGGAACTGTTCGCACCGTCGCGGGCCGAGTTGCGCTTCCGGGTATCCGCTCACATCGCTGCATATCTTGAGCCGGTAGGCTCCAAGCGACTCGAATTATTCAAAACCGTAGCGGACCTCTACAACGCTCGCTCGAAGGCGGCCCACTCCGCGAAAGAAGCTGAGGTCGGAGCCTTGGTACAAAGCTTCGTCATTCTTCGGAATGCGCTTATTCAAATGATTGACACTGGGAAGGTTCCGACGCAAACCGATTTTGAGAAGCTCTTGTTCTGCGGTGATCAGCCATGATTGTGGATGGTGCAACGAACTGGGGCGTTGGTGGGCCGCGACCCGCTGCCGAGGGCTTCGACATGGAGGCCCGCGAAAAGGCAATCTACGAATGGGTGAGGCAGGTGCGTGGCGGCGTGCTCGCGGGCGCATTCACGGTCGAGCGGCACATTAGCGCTGCCATCATTCACTTCATGTTGGGCGACCGGATTGGCATTGCCGAGGTGCAGGACGCATTTGACGAAGGGCTGCTGGCGCCGCTCACGTTCGAGCGCCGTATCAATGTGGTCATGCTCATTGCGCCCCATGTGCTCCCGGCTGACGAGGTGGCGTCTTTAAAGGCCGACCTTGGAGAGCTGCGGACTCTTCGCAATGCGATGGCTCACAAGCCGTTCTGGTTTCACCCCGAACTGAACGATAAGGGCGAGGTCACGAACCTCGTGCCGATGGTCATGCGTGGGAAGGCACCGCTGGCGTTGACCACACCGTACACGGCGCAGGTCAACATTCTGATTTCCGGGTTAATCGACCGTACCGCGAAGTTGGCCGCTACCGTGGCAAAGCGTCCACCGAAGGTGATCGCTTCAACCTTACTTACGGAGGGCTTATCTATCACGGGTGAGGGCTGACTATTCGACTAAATCACAATCGCTTAGTGTTTAAAACATCCAATTTTGAGTTTGATGCGCTTGAGAGAACGGTAGGGTGAGAATGAGCAGACCTTCGCAACGGCCGCTATGGGTCACAAGCAAACGAACCCAATCCCAACGCCCCACATCATTCTTGAAAAGCTCCCCCACCCTCACTTGACGGACCGAAGGCACGGCTACCCCGGTCCTCGACTCGCCCATCCGCTCCCCCCTTCCGCCCCCCCACGCAACGCCCGCCCGCAATCCGTTTCATCGCGTTTCATCCCGTCACATTCCCCGCCCCTCACGTCCCGCTGGTCGGGGCGGTGACCGGTTTGCCGGGTATGCCCCAGCTCTGGACGAAGTCGCGGACGCCGGGGATGGCCGCCATGTGGGAGTCCTTGACGTACACGTACTGGCGCGGGCCCAGCTCGTGCTCGGTCAGGGTGATGCCGCGCGATTTGCAGCGGCGGGCCTCCTCCGGGCGGATGGGGCGGTCGGACAGGGCCATGTCCGGGCTCTCCACGCCCGTTCCGGCGCACAGGGCGCGCAGGCCGGGCGCGGTGCCGGCGGCGGCGACGCGGGGGCTGGTGTCGCGGGTGCCCTCATAGCCGGCGGCGGCGGCGC
>DASWVP010000193.1:0-4199 GCA_036401175.1 Azospirillum sp.
TCCTGGCTGAACGCGATCACCTCGCCGTCGTCGGCGCTCACGAAGCCGGCCGGCCCGAACAGGTTGGCCTGCCGCAGCCGGCGCCGCGTCATCTCGGGCGCGTCGTCGGCAAACCCGAAATGCGTCCAGACGAAGTCGAACTCCCCCGTGCCGCGCGGCACGATGTGGCGGGTCGAGAGCGAGTTCACCTGCTGCTGGATGATCAGGCTGGGAAACAGCGTGATCATCGTGACCGAGGGCGTGATGCTGGTGCCCGGATCGGACGGATCGTCGACGGTCCACCAGGGCTCGGGCACCACGTCGAGCAGCCGCTTGTCGTGCAACTGCATGTCGGCCTTGAACGACGTCACGCCGCTCGTCACGGCGGCGTTCTGCCCGCCCTCGTTGCGGCGCGAGATCATCACCGCGTGCCGGCCATGCGCATCGGTCACCATTCGGCTCTTCTGGTCGGCGCGCCACAGCCCGAAGGTGACGAACCAGGTGTGCAGCAGCCCGGGGTGGTAGGGATCCTTGATGTTCTCCATCATCAGTTTCCAGTTGCCCGGAATGCGCTGGCGGTTGTAGCCCAGCAGCGTCAGCCCGCGCCCCTTGAAGATCCGGTCCAGCCACGGCATCACCTGCGGACCGAAGTACTCGGCCAGCGGCTCGGCCTCGGCGTTGAAGGTCGCGAACACCAGCCCATGCAGCACCTCGACGCGCAGCTTCGCGAGGCCATGGTCCTTCAGGTCGAAGCCGGGCGGCATGCCACCGTTGATGCAGTCGCCGTCCTTCACCCCGTCCTTGAACGGCAGCCCGGCGAGGTCGCCGTTGAGCTTGTACGTCCACTGGTGATAGGGACACACGAAGCTGCGCGCGTTGCCATGCGGCTGCTGGCAGAAGCGCACGCCGCGATGGGCGCAGCGGTTCTCGACCACCCGGATTCCGTGGTCCGTGTCGCGGTCCTTCGGCGCCACTCGGTCCCTCACGACGATCACCTGCCGCTCCCCGACCCACGTCAGCTTGTAATCGCCGACGTTCGGGATCTCGACCGCCAGCCCGACGTAGCACCAGTGGCGGCCGTAGAAGATCTTCTCCAGCTCCAGCCGGTACAGCTGCGGATCGGTGTAGGCCCAGAACGGCACGCGGCTGGAGCCGGCATCGGCCCAGCGGGACAGGGACTGCGGGGCATTCATGCCGCGGATGATAGGGTGGCGCGGCCGCCCGCGCTTGCGGCCCGCGGCGGGCTCAGAACTGCGCGACCAGCGACACCCGCAGATGGCGGCCCGGCTGGGTATAGGCATCCGCCGCGGGCGCCGCCGCCGCCAGCCCCTGCACGTCCGACCACAGCCAGTACTTGCGGTTCGTCAGGTTGACGATGCTGGCCGTGAGCCGCAGGTCCTTGCGGATGCGCCACTGCCCCGACAGGTCGAGCGTGGTCACGGCCGGCACCGTGATCTGCGTGTTGGGCGCCTTCACCAGTGCCGCGCTGTCGATGTCTTCGGCTTTCTTGGCGGCCTGGTGCCGCAGGTCGAGCCGCAGGTCCCACGACGGCGTCCGGTAATCGACACCGGCCATCAGTTGCCACGGGTCCACCGAATTCAACGGCCGGCCGGTGGTGCGATTCACGCCGCGCGCGGTGCCGAAGGCGAACGGGATGCCGAGCCGGCCGGCGCCGACGGCGCCGGCTTCGATGCGCCCTTTCGCCTCGAAGCCGCGGATGCTGGCGCGCTCCACGTTGCGGGTCTGGAACAGCTTGGGGTCCGCGGCCGTGCCGGTGCCGGACACCAGCACCGTGTCGACGATCAGGTTGGAGAAGCGGCCGGTGAACAGCGCCAGGTCGACGCTGAACCGGGGCGAGCGCCCGCGCAGCCCGACTTCGAGCGTGCGGCTCTTCTCCGGCTGCAGGTCCGGATTGGGGATCACGACCACGTGTTCCGCCGCGTTTTCATAGTAGCCGTTGACCTGGTTGGCATTCGGGGCGCGGAAGCCGCCGGCCGCACTGCCGAAGACGCTCCAGGTGTCGCCAGCGCGGAACATCACGCCCAGCTTGGGCGACGCGGCGGAGCCGGACAGCGACCGCGCGAGCGTCTTCGCCGGCGGAAAGAACCCGGCCTGCGTCAGCGCCTCGAGCTCGAACCGGTCCAGCCGCAGGCCCGGCACCACCGTCCACGGCCCCGCCGTCCACTCGCCCTGCCCGTACAGGGCGGCGGTGGACTCCCTCGTGTCCGGAAAGCGCTTGAGGGGAAACACTTCCGGCGGCAGCGAATTGATGCCGGTGTACAGGTTGGTGATCCTCGAGCGCACGAACTCGGCACCGTACGTGAGCTGCAGCGACTGCTCGCCCGCCAGCGCCACCGACTTGCCGGCCTGCGCCGACGCGTGCCAGGTGCGCTCGTCGTAGCGCACGTCGCGTTCGCGGTCCGGCCGCGCGTTCAGGTCGCTGGTGCCGAACTGCCGCGACGACGCCTCCTGCACCCCGAGCACCGCGTCGATCCTGTCGGCCAGTCCCGTCTCCAGCGGAATGCGTGCGCCCCAGGTCAGTCGGTTGCGCTCCATCGTGCCCCAGGCGCGCTCGTCCATCACCGCGGCGGCCTGCTGCGCGGGGGTGCCCGAGAGCGGCAGTGCCGCACGGCTGGACAGCAGGTTCACGTCCGAGCGGCGGTCCACGTGTTCGCCGGTCAGCACGTGCTTCTGTCCGGCGCCGGGACGCAGCACCACCTTGGCGAGCAACGCACGATCGCGGTCGTCCTGCGGGTTCGGGCGGGTGCGCCTGAGGTCGGGCGCGTCGTTGTCGCCGCGCGTGTCGAGCGCGTTGACACGCCGCCCCGACGCCGAGATCAGCCATTCGGCCGTCTCGGACGCGCGCGTCGCGACCGTCGCCGCCGCCCCGCGGCCGTCGTCGTCGCCGCTCCACGCCGCCGCCAACCGCCCGCCGATCCGCTTGGGGGCCTCCCCCGCCAGCAGGTCGGCCGGCTCCCAGGTGATGAAGTTCACCAGTCCGCCCATGCCGTCGGATCCGTAGAGGGCCGACGCGGCGCCGCGGACGACCTCGACCCGCTTGACGAGATCGAGTGAAAGATAGTCGCGTCCGAACGCATTGCCGCCGAAGACGTAGCTGCGCGGCATGCGCACGCCGTCCACCAGCATCAGGACCCGGTTGCCGCCCAGGCCGCGGATCGTGAAGCCGGCGTTGCCGTCGCGGCCGGTGTTGTTGGCCGGGCCGGTGAGCGCGAAACGCGCCGGCGCATGGCGCACCGAGACGTTCGGCAGGTCGCGCGCCGCGTCGCGGATGTCGTGGATCTGGCCGCGCTCGAGTTCCTGCGCATCCAGCACGTCCGCCGACACCGGCAGGTCGTCGCTGAACTGTTCCTGGCGCGAGGCGCTCACGATCACCGGCTTGAGCGTGGCCACCGGCGCCCGCGCGTTGTCGGCCGCGACGGCCGCCAGCGGCAGCAGCGCACAGGCGGCGACGGCGGCCGCCGGCGGTCGACGGAAGGACGGTGAGGCAACTACTGTTGAGGTCATGCGTGATTTGGCGACGGCTGGGATCCGGACTATCTTTGAAAACGCTGGCGGCATGGACCGAGTGAAAACACGACTTGCCCGTCCGTTCCTTGCGGCAGGTCAAGGACTCGCGTGACTGTTTTGCAGAAGATGCATCCGCTCAGTACTTTTCGACGGCACCGTCGCGGTCACGGATCCGGCCGCACAGAAAGGAAAGACTTCGATGAAGACGAGAACGATGGCCCGCGCCGGACTCGTGGCGATTTCCGCGCTGGCGCTGGCGGCGCTGGCGCAGGTGACGCCGCAAGCCCAGGAGAAGAAGGGCATCACGACGCCGGAGCTCAATTACCAGGCAGGCTCGTCGCCGCTCGGCAAGGAGCAGATGGTGCAGAGCACCAACCCGAAGGCACCGCCGATGACGATGGCGGAGTTCGGCGACGCCCGCAACATCTACTTCGAGCGCTGCGCCGGCTGCCACGGCGTGCTGCGCAAGGGCGCCACGGGCAAACCGCTGACGCCGGACATCACGCTCGGCAAGGGCACCGACTACCTGAAAGTCTTCATCGCCTACGGCTCGCCCGCGGGCATGCCCAACTGGCAGACCTCCGGCGAGTTCACCGAGAAGCAGGTCGACCTGATGGCGCGCTACATCCAGCACGAGCCGCCGATGCCGCCCGAATGGGGCCTGCCCGACATGAAGGGCACGTGGAAGGTGG
>DASWVP010000194.1:0-20289 GCA_036401175.1 Azospirillum sp.
GCTGGCCGTCGTGGCTCTGGCCGCCGGCCTGTCGGCCGGCCCGACGCCGGCCGCCGCAGCAGAAGGCGGGGGCAAGGACAAGGGGCCGCTGAAGACCACCGGCCTGCCGCTGCCGCGCTTCGTCACGCTGCGCTCGGGCGAGGTGAACGTGCGCACCGGGCCCAGCACCACCTATCCGGTGGAATGGGTGTTCGTGCGCAAGGAAATGCCGGTGGAGATCACGCAGGAGTTCGACACCTGGCGCCACATCCGCGATTGGGAAGGGGCGGAAGGCTGGGTGCACCAGAGCATGCTGTCCGGCAAGCGCAGCGTCGTCGTGCTGGGCGACGTCCGCACCGTGCGGCGCGAGCCCAGCCCGGCCGCCCAGACCGTCGCCCGCGCCCAGCCCGGCGTCATGGGCTGGCTGCACAAGTGCCAGGGCGAGTGGTGTCAGGTCGACCTGAAGGGCTACAAGGGCTGGATGCTGCGCGCCGAGGTCTGGGGCGTCTACGCCCACGAAAAGTTCGAGTAGGCGCCGTTGGGTTTTGCGGCTGACGCCTCAACCCAACCTACGGTGCCGTCGTAGGTTGGGTTGAGCGGCAGCGAAAACCCAACGTCGGAAGCTCACGCGAAATCCTTCGCCAGCTCCTCGCGCACCACCTCGGGCATCACGGCCATGTGGCCGTACTCGGGATGGCCGAAGGCGACGACCACCTGCGTGCCGGGCTGGCGGAAGGCGGCGACCTGTTCGGGCGTGAAGTCGAAGTGCATGAAGTGCACGGACGAGGTCTTGCCCTGCTCGTTGGTGCGCTCGACGTCGCTTTCCGGGCGGCCCTCGACCGTGTGGCCGGCAAAGCGCAGCGCCATCGTGTCCTCGACGCCGCCGAGTCGGGCCAGCACGTTCTGCCGCTGGACGGGATTGTCGATCTCGAACATGACGGTGGCGACCAGTTCGCTGCCCTTGGGGATCAGCGGGTTGTAAGCGCGCAGCTCGTCCGCGATCTGCTCCTCGCCGCCGCGCTCGATGTACAGCATCTCGTGGATCTGCTGCCACATCGTGTCGTAGCTCTCGAAGTAGAAGGTGGCGAAGGGGCCGACGGAGACCCGGCGGTTCTTCTTCACCGCGACGAGCGCCTTGCGCCGCTCGGAACGCTGTTTGCCGTACTCCTCCATCGGGATGATGTCGGCGCGGGTGATCTCGGTCTTGCGCGCGGTCATGGGTGTGTCTCCAGCCGTGTTCTTAGACGGTGATGCCGTAGGCGCGGGCGAAGATCTCGATGGGGTGCAGGTTCTGCGGCGGCGGGTTGGGCGCGTCGGCCCCCAGCCGCTCGATCCCCTGCATGATGTGCATGGCGGCCAGCGGGCATTCCGAGGATACATAGGTCTTGCCGGCCTTGGCCGCCTGGTTGGCGACCGGCTTGCCGACCTTCAGCGCCACCGGGAAGTTCGGCTCCAGGATGCCCCAGGAGCCGCCGTGGCCCGAGCAGCGCTCCAGCACCTTGACATCCGCCTTGGGGATCAGGCGCAGCATTTCGGCCGCCTTGATGCCCATGTTCTGGGCGCGGGCGTGGCAGGCGGCGTGCATGAAGACGCCGCCGTCCACCGGCTGAAGCCCATCCGGCAGACCATTCCGCTTGGCGACATCGACCACGAATTCGGTGATGTCGAACGTCGCCTGGGCCAGCTTTTCCACGGCGGCGCGGTGCGGCGCCTCCTTGGGCACGAGGAGTTGCCATTCCAGCTTGAGCATCAGGGCGCAGCTCGGGATCAGCGCCACCACGTCGTAACCCTTGTCGATCCAGGGCCCGAGCGCCGCGGCGACGTTGGCCGCCTTGTCGTTGACCTTGGCGAGTTCGCCCTGTTCGAGCTGCGGCATGCCGCAGCAGCCGGGGTAAACCACCTCCGTCTCCACCCCCATCCTGGCCAGCACCGCGCGCGCGGCCATGCCGATGGACGGGTTGTTGTAGTTGACGAAACAGGTGGCGTAGAGCACCGCCTTGCGCTTGCCGTAGGCCGGGGCGTCGGTGTTGACGGTGACCGGCGCGTCCTTGGCGCGGCGCTGGAAGCTGTGGCCGTGGAACTTCGGCAGGTGCGCGTCGCGGTGCACGCCCGTGACCTTCTCCATGATCGGGCGGGTCAGCGCGTTGCCGGTGTCCGACGCCCAGTTGGCGACCGGCGCCACCACGGCGGCCAGCTTGCCGTTGCGGTCGGTCTGGGTGAGTTGGCGCACAGCGAACGGCACCCCGCCCTTCTTCGCGTCGACGGCGCGGTAGCGCAGCATCAGGTGCGGGAAGTCCAGGTTCCATTCGTGCGGCGGCACGTAGGGGCACTTGGTCATGTAGCACATGTCGCACATCGTGCAGGCGTCGACGACGGCGCGGAAATCCTCCGACTTCACGTCGTGCACCTCGCCGGGGCCGGCGGCGTCCACAAGGTCGAACAGGCGCGGGAAGCTGTCGCACAGGTTGAAGCAGCGGCGGCAGCCGTGGCAGATGTCGAAGACGCGGCGCATCTCCGCGTCCAGCTTGGCCTCGTCGTAGAAGTCGGGGTTCTGCCAGTCGAGCTGATGGCGGACGGGAGCCTCGAGGCTGCCTTCGCGCATGACCTCCTCCTCGCAGCCGGTTCGGCCCGGCCTGTCGTTCGTGGAATCGGAAAAACAAGGCGCGGGGACCCCGGCGGAGCCCCCGCGACCCGGTCGTCAGACGAGCTGGTCGAGCGCCTTCTGGAAGCGGCCGGCGTGCGACTTCTCGGCCTTCGCCAGCGTCTCGAACCAGTCGGCGATCTCGTCGAAGCCTTCGTCGCGGGCGCTGCGCGCCATGCCCGGGTACATGTCGGTGTACTCGTGCGTCTCGCCGGCGATGGCGGCCTTCAGGTTGCTGGAGGTCTCGCCGATCGGCAGGCCGGTGGCGGGATCGCCGGTCTCCTCGAGGAATTCCAGGTGGCCGTGCGCGTGGCCGGTCTCACCCTCGGCGGTCGAACGGAACACCGCGGCGACGTCGTTGTAGCCCTCGACGTCCGCCTTCTGGGCGAAATACAGGTAGCGGCGGTTGGCCTGGCTCTCGCCGGCGAACGCGGCCTTCAGGTTGTCTTCGGTCTTGGTGCCCTTGAGCGACGGCATGGTTGATTCCCTCCTGCGGATGGCCAACCGGACGGTCGTGCGCGCGGACGCGCAAATCGGTCCGGCATGGCTTTGGCTTATGCCACCATCCGAGGGTATCGTCAACAGTTTAGAATCGATCTAAGAAAGAGCGAACGCCCCCTAGCCCGCGGAGCCGCCGGTCGGCGCGGGTTTCGCATCGTCGGGTGCGAGGCGCACGATCACGTCGACGCGCGCGACGCGCGTTCCGTCCGGTGGGCGCGGCAGGTTCCCGACAAGGATGTGGTCGCCCGGAATGTCCTCCAGCCGCCCCGTCCCTTCCAGGAAGAAGTGATGGTGCTCGGTCGTGTTCGTATCGAAATAGGAACGCCCGGCGTCCACCACAACTTCGCGCAGGAGGCCGGCGGCGGTGAACTGGTTCAGCGTGTTGTACACGGTGGCCAGCGAGACACGCAGGTTGGCGCTCAACGCCTCCCCATGCAGCTGTTCCGCGGTGACGTGGCGGTCGCCGGTTTCAAACAGCAGGCGCGCGAGGCCGAGGCGCTGGCGTGTGGGACGCAGGCCGACCGCGTGCAGTCGGTCGAGGGCGCGCTTGTAGGGACGATGTCCGGTCATGGCGTCTACGGGTCTGTTGGTGGCTGCCGAATACGTCGCCGGACCGCGACACACGGCCGCAGTCCAGCAAACGTTAGAACGATTTCAGCTCGCGTGGCAAGCGATCGTTGTACCGACCGTCAGCACCACCCCCATAGAGTCCCTTCTCAATACCCCGTGGCGATGCGTTCGACAAGCTGCTTCACGGTCGGAATGAAGCCGTTCGCATAGTACGGGTCCTTGGCGAAGCGGAACGCGTTGTGCCCGGCGAACATCAGCTGGTTTTCGCAGTCGTCGGTGTGGCTGACGGCCTGGAGCGTCTTCTGGATGCAGTAGGAGCGCGGATCGGCCTTCTTGCCGGTCGTCCCCTCCTCGTTCTGCGCCCAGTTCGAGAACAGGCAGGCCGACAGGCAGCCCATGCAGTCCACCTGATCCTTCAGGATCAGGTCGGAGCGCTCGGGCGTGACGAAGATGATGGTGCTGTCCGGCGTCTTCAGCGCCGTCGTGTAGCCCTGGGCGACCCAGCCCTCGGCCCGCTGCTTGTCGGTTTCGGTCAGGTAGACCGGACGGCCGCGCGGACCGACCGGGAATTCCGACGCGTGCTCGCCGACGGGCTTGGGCATGTAGGCGACCTGGCGCTCGGACCGGCCCATCAGCTCCTGCAGGAACGGGTTCTTCACCGCCGAGGAGTAGAAGCCGGTCGGCGAGAAGCGGTTGAGCATGACGTCGCCCTCCTGGAGGGCCAGCAGCTTCTTCTTCCACGCCGTGGAGATCGGGCTTTCCTGCGTCAGCAAGGGGCGGGTGCCGTACTGGAAGGCGATCGGGCCGAGGTCGGGATTGTCGATCCAGTCCTCCCACTCGCTCAGCCACCAGACGCCGCCGGCCATGATGATCGGCGTGTCGGTCAGGCCGAAGCTGTTCATCATCTGGCGCAGCGCCAGCACGCGGGGGAACGGGTCCTCCGGCTTGCGCGGGTCTTCCGAGTTGGACAGGCCGTTGTGGCCGCCGGCCAGCCACGGGTCCTCGTAGACGACGCCGCCCAGGAAGGCGGGGAACTTGTTGTAGGCGCGCAGCCACAGCGCGCGGAAGGCGCGCGCCGACGAGACGATCGGGTAGTAGTGCACACCATAGCTGACGGCGATCTCCGCTACGCGGTAGGGCATGCCGGCACCGCAGGTGACGCCGTGGATCAGGCCCTTGGCCCCTTCCAGCACGCCGTGCAGCACATGCTCGGCGCCGCCCATCTCCCACAGGACGTTCATGTGGATGCGGCCCTGCCCGTTCGACACCTCGTGGGCGATCTGGGCCTGGGCGATGCCGCCGCGGACGCCGTAGGCGATCAGCTCGTCGTGCCGTTCGCGCCGGGTCCTGCCATGATAAACCTGATCGAGCAGGTTGCCCTGCTCGTCGAAGCTGTCAGCGTTGACGCCGGAGAAGGTTCCCACCCCACCCGCGGCCGCCCAGGCGCCGGAGCTTTCACCGTTCGACACCGCAACACCCTTGCCACCCTCGACGAGCGGCAGAACTTCCCGGCCGGACATGACCAGCGGCTTGAGCGCCTTCAACGAAACCTCCAAAACCGATCGGCGGACCTTGGGGCGAACGAAGCGCGCCGCCGGAGATCCCCCGGTCCCCGTCGGTGCGTGCCCCTTTTTTCAAGGGTCCTATATATGAGGAATTGCGCGACGGTACGAGCGGATTTGCACGCCGGCCGCACGAAATCGTTGGGAGGACCCCGTCACGCCCCGCCCGGCACCCCGTCCAGGGCGCCTTCCAGCGCCGCCGCGAGGCGCCCCGGCGCGTCGGTGAACACCCCGGCCACGCCCCAGGCGAAGAGCTGGCGCGCCCGATCGGCGTCGTTGACGGTGTAGGCCAGCACCGGGCGACCGCCGGCGCGGTGGGCCGCCACGCTCGCCTCGGTCTGCCGGTCCTGGTTCACGTGGATGGTGTCGGCCCCGATGCGGTCGGCGACGGCGGCCCAGTCGGCCGGCGGCTCGTCCAGCAGGTAGCCGCGCGGGATGCCGGGCGCGCGGTCGCGCGCCACCTCCAGACAGGGCACCTGGAAGCTGGACAGCAGCAGCGGCCGCTCGGCCGGCCACACGCCCTTCACCACGTCCAGCGCCGCCCGCGCGGTGGCGACGGCGAGGTCGGGGTGCGACGGCTTGATCTCCAGGTTGACGCCCAGGCCGAGACGGGCGGCGAGGTCCAGCAGTTCGGACAGGGTCGGCACCTCCTCCCCGGCGAAGCGCGGGTCGAACCAGCCGCCAGCGTCCAGGCGCTTGAGGTGCACGAGGTCGATCCCCGCCACTGGCCCACGGCCGGACGTGGTGCGGTCCAGTGTGTCGTCGTGGATGACCACCGGCACGCCGTCGGAGGTCAGCATCACGTCCACCTCGACCCAGGCGGCGCCCTCGCGGGCCGCCTCGCGCACCGAAACGAGCGTGTTCTCCGGGGCCGACTGCTTGGCGCCGCGATGGCCGATCAGACGGGGAAGGGTCGACAGCATGGGTCACACGGGATTATTGACGGACAGGTCCTTCAGCCGATATGGGGCCCGGCGCATTCGCGGAAAAGTAGGATGAAAGCGGTGCATTCCGTCTCCGAACTGGTTGCCTCCGGCTTGCTGACGCCCGAGGCCGGCGCCGCCGTGGCCGGGGTGGCCGAGCGCTACGCCGTGGCGCTGACGCCGTACCTGCTGGAAAAGCTGGCCGGCGCACCGGCCGGCGATCCCCTGTACGCGCAGTACATCCCGACGCCGGAGGAGGCGTACACCGCGCCGTCCGAGAACGCCGACCCCATCGGCGACCACACCCATTCGCCGGTGAAGGGCATCGTCCACCGCTATCCCGACCGCGTGCTGCTGAAGCCGCTGCACGCCTGCGCGGTCTATTGCCGCTTCTGCTTCCGCCGCGAGATGGTGGGGCCGGGCGGCGAGGCGCTGTCCCCGGCGGAGCTGGAGGCGGCGCTGGCGTACGTGCGTACGCATCCGGAGGTGTGGGAGGTCGTGGTCACCGGCGGCGACCCCTTCCTGCTGAGCCCGCGCCGGCTGGCGGAGATCGTGGGGGCGCTGGCGGCGATTCCGCACGTCGGCATCGTGCGGCTGCACACCCGCATCCCCGTGGCCGACCCGGCGCGGGTGACGCCGGAGCTGGTCGCGGCGCTGAAGGCCGAAGGGCTGGCGAGCTGGGTCGCCGTGCACGTCAACCACGCGGTCGAGCTGACGGAGGAGGCGCGGGCGGCGCTGGCCCGGCTGGCCGACGCCGGCATCCCGCTGCTGGGGCAGACGGTGCTGCTGAAGGGCATCAACGACGACGCGGCGACGCTGGAGGCGCTGTTCCGCGGGCTGGTGCGCAACCGGGTCAAGCCCTATTACCTGCACCACCCCGACCTCGCGCCCGGCACCAGCCATTTCCGGCCGGGCATCGCCGAGGGGCAGGCCCTGGTGAAGGCGTTGCGCGGCCGGGTGTCGGGCCTATGCCAGCCGACCTACGTGCTGGACATCCCCGGCGGCCACGGCAAGGCCCCCGCCGCTCCCGCCTGGATCGCCGAGGACGGCACGGTGGAGGACTTCCAGGGCCACCGGCACCGCTACGATCCTTGATCCCGGCTTGACCCCGGCGGAACGCCACGCCCGCGCTGCGGTTTTCCCTTGCGTCAGTGAGGGAGGATGCGATGCGGTGGCGCGGCGGGCGTGAGAGCGAGAACGTCGAGGACCGGCGAGGCGGCGGATTCGGCGGCTTTTCGCGCGGAGGCGGCGGCCTGGGCGGCATCCCCATCGGCCGCGGCGGCCTGGGCATCGGTGGCTTGGTCGTGGTGGTGCTGCTGGGTCTGGTGTTCGGCGTCGATCCGGGCGTGATCCTGAGCGGCGGCGACCCCGGCTACCAGCAGACGCGGGAGGACCCGCGGCAGGCGCCGCGCTCCGGCGCCGAGGACGAGCTGACGCGCTTCGTCTCCGTCGTGCTGGCTGACACCGAGGACACGTGGCAGGGCCTGTTCCAGGGCATGGGCCGCACCTACCAGGACCCGACGTTGGTGCTGTTCTCCGGCGCCGTCGACTCGGCCTGCGGCATGGCGCAGGCGGCGGTGGGGCCGTTCTACTGCCCGGCCGACCACAAGGTCTATATCGACCTGAGCTTCTACCGCGACCTGCGCGACCGCTTCCGCGCCCCCGGCGACTTCGCCCAGGCCTACGTCATCGCGCACGAGGTGGGGCACCACGTGCAGACGCTGCTGGGCATCTCGCAGAAGGTCCGCGAGGCGCAGCGCGGTGCCTCCCAGGCGCAGGCCAACGGCCTGTCGGTGCGTCTGGAGTTGCAGGCCGACTGCTTCGCCGGCCTGTGGGCCAACGCCGCCCAGCGGCGCGGCGTGCTGGAACCCGGCGACGTGGAGGAGGCGCTGACCGCCGCGAGCGCCATCGGCGACGACCGGCTGCAGCGGGGGGCGCGCGGCACGGTGACGCCCGACAGCTTCACCCACGGCAGCTCGGAACAGCGCGTGCGCTGGTTCCGCCAGGGGCTGAGCAGCGGCGAGCCGCGGGCCTGCGACACCTTTGCGGCCGAGCGGCTGTAGATCCTTACACGCAGGGGCGGATGTAGGGGGCGTTGGCTTCCCACAGCTCGTCCAGGATCTGCACGGCGGCGTCGGTGGAGGTGATGACCGGGTCGATCAGCAGCGCCTGCAGGGCCAGTTCCTTGGACGCGTGCACCGCCGCCTCGACGGCGAGCTGCTGCACGCCGGCCTGCACGGTCAGCAGCTTGGCGACCGGGTCGGGCAGCGGCCCCAGCGACACCGGATGGACGCCGGCCGCGTCCACCACGATCGGCACCTCCACCGCCAGATCGGCCGGCAGGTTGGGGATGGTGCCACGGTTCAGCACGATGCCCGACTCGATCCAGTCGTGCCGGTTGTGCAGGATGCCGGCGATGACCTCCACCCCCTTCTCGCCCGACGGCTCGACCCAGTCGTGCGGAATGTCGCGCTTGCCGGCCAGGATGTCGTCGATGATGGTCTGGACGACGACGCGCTCGCTCTCGTCGTAGGCGAAGTCGAAGCCGTGCTCGCCGCCCTCCCAGCCGTAGGCGACGTATTCGCCCAGATGGTCGTCGCTGGGCGTGATCCAGTGGCCGAAGCTGCGCAGCAGGCGCCGGGTGAGCGGGCGGAAGGCCGGGTCGTGACTCTTCTCGCGCTCGCGCAGCAGCGGGTAGAGGTCCTGCCCCGTCCGGGCGTGGCGGATCTGCATGAGGCACTGGAAGTGGTTGAGCCCGGCGCCCCAGACGTCGATGTCGTCCTCCTCCATGCCGAGAATCTGCGAGAGGTCGTCGCGCGCCATGAAGATGCCGTGGCACAGCCCCAGCACCCGCACCCGGCTGTACTTGGCGAGCGCCAGGATGAGCCGGCTCTCCGGATTCGAGAAGTTGATGAAGAGCGCGTCCGGGCACAGCTCCTCCATGTCGCGGACGAAGTCGAAGATGAGCGGCAGCGTGCGCAGCGTGAAGAACAGCCCGCCCGGCCCGCCGTTCTCGCCCAGCGTGTGGCGGATGCCATGCTTGCGGGGCACCTCGAAATCCAGCTTCCACAGGCGGTTGCGGTCGATGGCGACGCAGTTGACGACGAAGCCGGCACCCGGCAGCGCGGCGCGGCGGTCGGTGGTGGCCTCCACCGTGATGCCGGCGCCCGACTGCCGGTTCATCGCCTCGGCCAGCCCGGCCATGCGGCGCAGCGCGTCCGCGTTGGTGTCGACCAGCGTCAGCGTGCAGCCGCGCAGTTCGTCGGTGAAGAACACGTCCTTGAACATGTTCACCCCGAACGACTGGCTCCCCGCACCGAGGATGACGATCTTCGCCGTGTTGCCCATGATACCCCCCCGGAGCGCCGCATATACCCTTTCGGAAGGGTAGGCCGGAGGCCGGCACCGCGCAAGGCGCGGCGTGGGGGCGATGGCGGTGGGACGGGCGGATGTTACACCATGAAACGCCATGAAACGCGATCCGATGCCCCGTTGCAGTCCCCACCGCCGTTCCGGGGCCTTCCGCCGCATCGCACAAAAGGATTTTTATCCTATCGTGGATTGGGTGGCGGCGGCAAGGGCAAAGGCGCCCCGGCCGCGCTTGACGGGACACGGGGCGGCACGCCACCTTTATGGAACCGAGGAGGCGCCCATGTCCGCACCCGCCCGCAAGTTCGAACCGGTCACCCTGGAAGAGTTCCAGGCCATGGATTTCGGCGACCGCCGCGCCGAGCTGATCGGCGGCGTGGTCGTGGTGGCGCAGGCGTTCCCGGCCTCGCGGCATGGGCAGGTGATCGCACGGCTCGGCGCCCGCCTGATGGACGCCATCGACGCCTCCGGTACGAACTGCGCGGTCGAGGTCGGCACCGGCATCGACATTCGGATGGAAACCGACTTCAGCCTCGGCCCCGACCTGATGGTCCGCTGCGGCGGCGATGCGGAGACGCCGGGCGAACCCGTGCTGGTGGCCGAGGTGCTGTCGCCGTCCAACAGCGCGGCGGAGATGATGCAGAAACTGCGCGCCTATCAGGCGGTGGAGACGATCACCGACATCCTCGTGCTGATGCAGGACCGCGCGTACGTCGAGCACTGGTCCCGTCGCCCCGGCGAACCCTGGGGAGCGCCGGAACGGCTGGTCGATGCCGAAGCGGTGCTGAGCTTGGCGCGGCTGGATGCCGCGTTTCCGTTGAGCGCGGTGTACCGGACGCCCGGATAGACTTACGCCTCCGCCAGCGCCAGGGAGGCGCCCCAGGCATAGGTGTCGGCGGCAACCGCGCGTGGCTGTCGGGCGCCGGTCCCTGCAGCAGGAGGGCAGCGATGCGGCGGTCCACGGCGGTGACGTAGCGGGCCGCATCGGCCGAGAGAGGCCGGCCGAGAAGCGCGTATTCCCGAGAGCCGAGTACAGGGATCCGATGACGATGCGCTCCGATCCCCGCTATGCTGGCTTCCGCTCAGCTTGCGTGTGGTGGAAGAGACGGAGGCGGCGTGCGGCACCGTCGTCAGCCATCCGCCCCGCCTCCGACCCCGGTGTCGTCCTCGACAACTTGGCGGCGCCTAGCCAGCTATCCAAGGCCAAGGCTATTATAGGATTTCCGTGCTCCGGATAGTCCGTGACCGACGCCGGGGCGAGGATTAACTTTGTTCACGCCAACCGCGCGGTCAGTAACGTGCAAGACAGAGCTGCGGAAATGCACAAGGGTGCCAGTTTGGAGGTCGAGGTCTGCATGGTCGATAACCGTGACTCCACAGCCAAAGATGCAATCGAATCCCTTGAGCGCCGCCCCGAGGCGCGGGCGTACAGGGTGGAAGATCTGCTGGGGGAATTGCGGCGGGGCCGGATGCGCATTCCCTCCTTTCAGCGCGGCCTCCGGTGGGAGCGGGACGACGCCGCCAAGCTGTTGGACAGCCTGTGGCGCGGCTATCCCATCGGCACCCTGCTGTTCTGGGAAACCAGCGCCGAGGCAGGCGAGGTGACCTTCGGGACGGTTCGCGTGGGGGGCGGTGCGCGGACCGACGCCCTGTGGGTGGTGGACGGACAGCAGCGGCTGATGTCCCTGGCACGGGTGCTGCTGGCCCCGGAGCCGGACAGAGACAAGTTCGCCCTGTATTTCGATCTGGACGAGTTGAAGTTCGTAGCCCCGCCTAAGGATCGTGCCGTGGATCCATCCCGTTACCTGCCCATGACCGAGGTTCTGGAGTCGGAACGGCTGATGCAGTGGGTGTTCCGGCATACGGTCGATCGCCCCGAGCGGCGGGAGCGCGCGTTCACCGTGGGCAAGCGCATTCGCGAATACGAAATCCCGGCCTATCTGGTGCGCACCGAGCGGGAGCAAACGCTGCGGGAAATTTTTGGACGCACCAACTCCAGCGGCCACCCGCTCAAGCAATCGCAGGTGTTCGACGCCCTGAACGGAGCGCGTGGCCAAGGCCGACCCGCTTCCCTGCGCCAGATCGTTTCTGAATTGGCCTCCATGGGGTTCGGCTCGGTCGAGGAAACGTTGCTGTATCGGCTGTTGCGGGTTCTGCAAGGCCGGGATGTGATCGAGGGCAAGGGAGAGGGGCCGCTCCGCCTGAACGATGCCGACGCGGAACGCGCCTATCGGGAGACGGCGGACGCTGCCCGGCGGGTCATCCAGTTCCTGAAGGACGATGTCGGCATTCCGCGCTATGATCTCTTGCCTTACAAGCAACCCTTCGTGTTGCTGGGCAAGTTTTTCCATCTCCATCCCGATCCCGGAGCACGTTCCCGGCAACTGCTGGAGCGCTGGGTTTGGCGTGGGGCCCTGACCGGCACCCACCGCGGCGATACCGTCTCCACCCGAACGACCTTGGATCGCATCGTCGAAGGGAGCGAGGAGGTTTCCGTGCAGAAGCTGTTGGAGTTGGTCAAGGGTCCCACCGCGGCTTTACCGGACGTCGATGAAGCCTTCAATTTTCGTTTTGCCACCAGCAAGCTGCTGGCCTTGGCTATGTTGGCCCTGAGACCACGGGACCTGGATAGCGGCGCGCTCATCGAGATCGATCAGGACGCCGGGGCGGAGGAGCAGGATTTTCCCATGCTCCCCATCATCGCTAAGCACGGCATAGCGAACAACGCCCTGCGATCCACCGCCAACCGTCTGGTTCATCCCCATCGCCCGAGGCTCCGCCAGCGGTTGGCCGGGGTGCGGGACCCGGAGGTGCTGACCTCCCACGGCATCCCCGAAGCTGCCGCTCAGGCTTTGCACGAAGGAGACGTCAACGGCTTCCTGCGGCTGAGGGCCAACTTCCTGCGGCACCATTGCGAGCATTTCTTCGCCCGGCATGCGCGTTGGGACGAGAGTGACCGGCCCTCCATCGCGGCGCTTGTGGTCGAAGACGAGGACGCATGAATGGCCAGGGTCCTCAGCGTCCTGCTCGGCGACCTGCCCGTGGGCCGGCTCACGCTCAGCGCCACCGACGGCAGTGATTTCCGTCTCCTGGAATCCTACAAGCGGGCCTATCCCAGGCCGGTGCTGGGGCAGACCTTCTTGGACGATCCTGATCACGTCTGGAGCACCCGCGCCCGGGTGCCGCCCTGGTTCGCCAACCTGCTTCCGGAAGGCCCTCTGCGCGAGCTGATCGCCAGACAGGCTGGCGTGCCCGCCACGCGGGAGTTCTTCCTGTTGCGTCATGTCGGCGAGGATTTGCCGGGTGGGGTGCGCATCGTCCTTGACGACGCCGAGGTGGAGTCGTTGGACGAAGGGGAGGAGCCGGCGGACGGCGCAATGGGCGAGGCCACCGACTCTTGGCATTTTTCCCTGGCGGGAATGCAACCGAAGTTTTCCGCCCGCCGCTCGGAGCGCGGCTGGACGATCCCGGTCACCGGTCGCGGTGGCAACTGGATCCTCAAGTTGCCGGACCCCCGCTTTAAGCATGTCCCGCAAACCGAACACGCGACCATGCGGTGGGCCGAGGCCAGCGGCATCACCATTCCTGAAATGGAATTCGTTTCCCTCGCCGAAATAACCGGCCTGCCTTCATCAAGTGGCGGTTTCGTCGAACACCTCGCCCTGGCGATCCGCCGTTTCGACCGTCCGATTCCCGGCACGCGCGTCCACATGGAGGATTTTGCTCAGATTCTCAGTCTGTATCCCGAAGAAAAGTACAAAAAGTATAACTACGAAACCCTAGCAAAATTGATCAAGACCTTGGGATCCGAAGGCGATATGGCCGAATACGTTCGTCGCCTGGTGTTCATGGCGGCGTCCGGAAATGGCGACATGCATCACAAAAACTGGAGCTTGATCTATCCAGATGGTCTAAACGCAGCTCTTTCCCCGGCCTATGATCTGGTCTCCACAATTCAATACAACCCGAATGACACGCTGGCGCTGAATCTCGGGGGGTCGAAGCGGTGGGAGGACGTGACCAAGGAGACATTCCGGGGCATGGCCCGGAAGGTCGGCGTCGAGGACGATCTCATGGCCTCATGGGTGGATCAAGCCCGGACCGCCATCCTGGACGCTTGGCAGAACAACAGAGATGATTTCGGATACGACGCGCAGGCGCGAGAAAACATTGAGCGCCATTTGGCCCGAGTCCCCCTGCTGGGCCGGTGATCCTGCGAAGACGGTCATGTCCGTGCGAGGCATACGCTCAGGAGTTCCGCAGTCGAGGTGTAGTTTGACCGGCACCGTCAAGTTGTTGAGGACGACACCGGGGTCGGGGGCAGGTCGGCCCGGAATGCGGAGGGGTGGCCGGATTACGCGGCCAACGGCCCGCCGGCGCTCCACCGCCGACTTGACGTTGCCGGGCTGAAAGGCGCCCACGAAAAAAGGCGCCTTGCGGCGCCTTTATCCGGGATCCAAGGGCCGTGGCCCTTGGCGGGGGTCAAGGGGGCGGGAGCCCCCTTGCCTTGACGGTACGCGCATTACTGCGCGGCGGCGCCTTCGGGCTTCTTGCCGGAGATGTCTTCGCCGGTGGCCTGATCGACCTGCTTCATCGACAGCTTGACCTTGCCGCGGTCGTCGAAGCCGATGACCTTGACCTTCACCTCGTCGCCCTGGTTGACGACGTCCGACACCTTGCCGACGCGCTGCTGGGCGAGTTCGGAGATGTGGACGAGGCCGTCGCGCGAGCCGAGGAAGTTCACGAAGGCGCCGAAGTCGACGACCTTCACGACCTTGCCGTTGTAGACGACGCCCATCTCCGGCTCGGCCACGATGCCCTTGATCCAGTCGATGGCGGCCTGCGCCGCCTTCGAATCGACCGCGGCCACCTTCACCGTGCCGTCGTCCTCGATGTCGATCTTGGCGCCGGTCTGCTCGACGATCTCGCGGATCACCTTGCCGCCGGAGCCGATCACGTCGCGGATCTTGTCCTTGGGGATGTTGATCACGGTGATGCGCGGCGCGTTCTGGTTGACGCCCTCGCGGGCGTTGGTCAGCGCCTTGGCCATCTCGCCCAGGATGTGCAGGCGGCCGTCCTTGGCCTGACCCAGCGCGATCTTCATGATCTCCTCGGTGATCGAGGTGATCTTGATGTCCATCTGCAGCGCGGTGATGCCCTGCTCGGTGCCGGCCACCTTGAAGTCCATGTCGCCGAGGTGGTCCTCGTCGCCCAGGATGTCGGAGAGGACGGCGAAGCCCTCGTCCTCCTTGATCAGGCCCATGGCGATGCCGGCCACCGGGCGCACCAGCGGGGCGCCGGCGTCCATCAGCGACAGCGACGTGCCGCACACCGTGGCCATCGAGGAGGAGCCGTTCGACTCGGTGATCTCCGACACCACGCGGACGGTGTAGGGGAACTGCTCCTTGGTCGGCAGCAGCGGGTGGATCGAGCGCCACGCCAGCTTGCCGTGGCCGATCTCGCGGCGGCCCGGCGAGCCCATGCGGCCGGCCTCGCCCACCGAGTACGGCGGGAAGTTGTAGTGCAGCATGAAGCGCTCGCGGTACTCGCCCTCCAGCGCGTCGATGATCTGCTCGTCCTGGCTGGTGCCCAGCGTGGTGACGACCAGCGCCTGCGTCTCGCCGCGGGTGAACAGCGCCGAACCGTGGGCGCGCGGCAGCACGCCGACCTCCGACACGATCGGGCGGACCGTCTTGGTGTCGCGGCCGTCGATGCGCTTGCCGGTCCTGATGACCGAACCGCGCAGGATGTCGCTCTCCAGCTCCTTGAACTGGCTGGAGACGGCGGACGCCTCGATCTCCTCGGCGGTCAGCGTCTCGATGGCCTTGGCCTTGGCGGCCGACAGCTTCTCGTGGCGGGCCTGCTTGACCGTCTCGGTGTAGGCGGCCTCGACGTCGGCGCCGACGACCTCACGCAGGCGGGCCTTGACGGCGGCCTTGTCATAGGCGGCCGGCGGGATGTCCCACGGCTCCTTGGCGCACATCTCGGCCAGTTCGATGATCGCCTGGATCACAGGCTGGAAATTCGTGTGGCCGTACATGACGGCGCCCAGCATGATGTCCTCGGACAGCTCCTTGGCTTCCGATTCGACCATCAGCACGCCTTCCTGCGTGCCGGCGACGACGAGGTCGAGCGCCGAGGCGTCGACCTGATCCTGCGTCGGGTTCAGCACGTACTGGCCGTCGATGTAGGCGACGCGGGCGGCGCCGATCGGACCCAGGAACGGGATGCCCGAAATCGTCAGCGCGGCCGAGGTGCCGACCATCGCGACGATGTCCGGGTCGTTCTCCAGGTCATGGCTCAGCACGGTGCAGACGATCTGCGTCTCGTTGCGGAAGCCATCGGCGAACAGCGGACGGATCGGCCGGTCGATCAGGCGGCTGACCAGGGTTTCCTTTTCGGTCGGACGCCCTTCGCGCTTGAAGAAGCCGCCGGGGATCTTGCCGGCCGCGAACGTCTTTTCCTGGTAATTGACGGTCAGCGGAAAGAAGTCGATGCCGGGCTTCGGCGACTTGGCGCCGACAGCCGTGCACAGCACGGTGGTCTCGCCGTAGGTGACCAGGACGGCGCCGTCGGCCTGACGCGCCATCTTGCCGGTCTCCAGCGTCAGCTTGCGCCCGCCCCACTCGATCTCTTTGCGGTAAACGTTGAACATACGTGCCTTCCTTCCGTCCGACACCCGGGCACGCCGGATTGCGCGCGAGGGCCGGGACCGGGGACTTTCCCTCAGTCCCGTATGAAATGTACAAACCGGCCGTCCCCGGGGAATCCGGGCCGGCGGCCTGGCGGGAGCGTACCGACAAAACAGAAAACCCCGGCCGAAAGCGCGCCTGCCGCTGTGGCGCCGTGAGGCGCGCGCGACAGGCTGCGTTTCGGTCCGGGGTTTCCGATCACGTGTTGTGCGATCCTCAGCGACGCAGGCCCAGACGCTCGATGAGCGTGGCGTAACGGCCCTGGTCCTTGCCCTTGAGGTAGTCGAGCAGGCGGCGGCGCTGGCCGACCATCACCAGAAGGCCACGACGCGAGTGGAAGTCCTTCTTGTGGCTCTGCAGGTGCTCCGTGAGGTTGCGGATGCGCTCCGACAGGATCGCGACCTGGACCTCGGGCGACCCGGTGTCCGCGGTGCCGCGGGAATATTCCTTGATCAGCTCCTGCTTGCGCTCGGCGGTGATCGACATCGTGTTCTCCTCGATGATCAGCAGTTGAGGACACGCACCGGGCGGACCTCCGCCCCCTCGACACGGGCCAGCGCCACCGGCTTGCCGGCGAAAAGCGCAAGAACGGCGCCGTCCTCCCCCACCGAACCGTGAAGCGCCTGAAGGCGTTCGCGGTCCTGCCGGGTGAGAAGCGCCACCGGTTGGCCGTGTCTCAGTCGGTGCGCTTCGGCTTCCGTCAGGGCCAACGCCGGGATGTCGTCCAGCGCGGTCTCGATCGGTTGCAGAAGTCGTTCGACGGCCGCACCTTGCTCCAATGCGGCCAGTTCGTCCAGGGAAATTGCCGTGTCCAGCGTGAAACGCCCGACCCGCAGCCGGCGCAGCGCCGCCACGTGACCGACCGTGCCGAGGTCCGCGGCGATGTCGCGGGCCAGCGCGCGCACGTAGGTGCCCTTGCCGCAGTCCACCTCGAACACGGCGTGGTCGGCGTCGGGCATGTCGACCAACGCGAAGCGGTCGATGCGCACGGTGCGCGCGGCCAGATCCACCGCGTCGCCGTCGCGGGCGATGGCGTAGGCGCGCGCGCCGTCCACCTTGATGGCGCTGAACTGCGGCGGCACCTGTTGGATGTCGCCGAGATAGCGCGGCAGGACCGCGTCGATGGCCTCGCGCGTCGGGCGGTTGGGCGAGGTTTCGACCACCTCGCCCTCGCGGTCGTCGGTGGCGCGGCGTTCGCCCCAGCGCACGGTGAAGCGGTAGGTCTTCGCCCCGTCCATGGCGTAGGAAACGGTCTTGGTCGCCTCGCCCAGCGCGATGGGCAGGATGCCGGTGGCGAGCGGGTCGAGCGTGCCGCCGTGCCCCGCCTTCTCGGCGTTCAGCAGATAGCGCACCTTGGCGAGCGCCTGGGTGGAGGTGATGCCTTCGGGCTTGTCCAACACCAGCCAGCCGTGGATCGGCTGGCCCTTGCGCTTACGCCCCACCGGCGGGCCCCCGGCCGGAGCTGGGCTCGTCGTGCTCGCCGCCTTCGGACTCGCCGTCCTCGGGGAGATCGTCGAGCTTGTCGTCGGTCTCCTCGTCGTACTCGAAGCTCTCGGCCTCGTCGTCGTCCTCCTCGTCCCAAGAATCGTCCTCCTCGTCGTCGTCGTCGCCGTTGACGCGGGGGCCGAGCGGGCCGAGGTCGCGGGCGACCTCGGGCGAGTGCAGGATGGTGTTGATGTGGCCGGCGTAGTCGAAGGAAGTGTCGCCCTGGAAGCTGAGCGACGGCGCGTAGCGCAGCTGCACCTCGCGGGCGATCTGGCCGCGCAGGAAGGGCGCGGCGCGCTTCAGCGCGGCGAGCGCCTCGTCGACGTTGCCGCCGCCCAGCGGCGTGACGAAGGCGGTGGCGTTGCGCAGGTCGGGCGACATGCGCACCTCGGTCACCGTGACGTTGAGGTTCAGCAGGTCGGGATCGTGAAAATCGCCGCGCTGCAGCAGCCCGGCCAGGGCGTGGCGCAGCTCCTCGCCGACGCGCAGCTGGCGCTGGGAGGGGGCGCGGGCGCGGTCGCGGTTTCCGGGTCTGTTGCTCATGACGTGGGGTCCTGAAAAAGGAAACGAGGGGGCTTGCGGCCCCCTCGCTCATACCGCCGTGGCGGGTCCGGGGAGGGGCGGGGCGCCTTACAGCGTCCGCGCCACCTCCTCGATCTCGAAGGCTTCGATGACGTCGCCCGCCAGGATGTTGTCGTAGTTCTCGAAGGCCATGCCGCACTCGTAACCCTCGCGGACGTCCTTGACCTCGTCCTTGAAGCGCTTGAGCGTCTTGAGCGTGCCCTCGTGGATGACGACGTTGTCGCGCAGCAGGCGAACGCCCGCACCGCGCTTGACGGTGCCCTGCGTGACCAGACAGCCGGCAACCTTGCCGACCTTGGTGATGTTGAACACCTCGCGGATCGTCGCGTAGCCGATGAAACGCTCGCGCAGCGTCGGCGCCAGCATGCCGGTCAGCGCCGCCTTCACGTCGTCGATCACGTTGTAGATGATCGAGTAGTAGCGGATCTCCACGCCGTCGCGCTTGGCGAGGTCGCGGGCCTGCGGGTTGGCGCGGACGTTGAAGCCGATGACCATCGCGTTGGACGCGTTCGCCAGCGTGATGTCCGACTCGTTGATCGCGCCGACCGACGCGTGCAGCACGCGGACCTTGACCTCGGTGTTCTCGGCCGTGAGCTTCTCCAGCGCGCCGGAGATGGCTTCGATCGAGCCCTGCACGTCGCCCTTGATGACGACCGGCAGTTCCTTAGCCTCGCCCGCCTGGATGCGGCTGAACATGTCCTGCAGCGAACCGCGGGCGCTGGCGGCGACCGCCGCTTCGCGCTTCTTGCGCTGGCGGAACTCGGCGATCTCGCGGGAGCGCGCTTCCGATTCCACGACGGTGAAGTCGTCGCCGGCGAGCGGCGTGCCGTTGAGACCCAGCACCTCGACGGGGCTGGCGGGACCGGCCTCCTCGACGTTCTGGCCACGGTCGTTGATGAGGGCGCGGACGCGGCCCCATTCCGAACCGGTGACGAACACGTCGCCGACCTTCAGCGTGCCGCGCTGGACCAGCACGGTGGCGACCGAACCGCGGCCGCGCTCCAGCTTGGCCTCGACCACCACGCCCTCGGCGGTGCGCTCGGGGTTCGACTTCAGCTCCAGGATTTCCGCCTGCAGGAGGATGGCCTCCTCCAGCTTGTCCAGGTTGATCTTGCTCTTGGCCGAGACCTCGACGGTCTGGATGTCGCCGCCCATCTCCTCGACCACCAGCTCGTGCTGGAGCAGTTCCTGGCGGACCCGGTCCGGCTTGGCGTCGGGCAGGTCGATCTTGTTGATCGCCACGATGATCGGCACCTTGGCCGCCTTGGCGTGGTGGATCGCCTCGATCGTCTGCGGCATGACGCCGTCGTTGGCGGCGACCACCAGCACGACCACGTCGGTGACGTTGGCGCCGCGGGCACGCATCTCGGTGAAGGCGGCGTGACCCGGCGTGTCGATGAAGGTGATCTTCGCACCCGACTCCAGCGTCACCTGATAGGCGCCGATGTGCTGGGTGATGCCGCCGGCTTCGCGGCTGACCACGTCGGTCTGGCGCAGCGCGTCCAGCAGCGAGGTCTTGCCGTGATCGACGTGGCCCATGATGGTGACCACCGGCGGACGGGACACCAACGCCTCGTCGATGTCCTCGTTGCCGCGCAGGCCCAGCTCGACGTCGGCCTCCGAGACGCGGCGCACGCGGTGGCCGAACTCGCTGATGATCAGCTCCGCCGTGTCGGCGTCGATGGTCTGGTTGATGGTGGCCATGACGCCCATGCGCATGAGCGCCTTGATCACGTCCGCGCCACGTTCCGCCATGCGGTTGGCGAGTTCCTGGACGGTGATCACTTCCGGCAGCACGACGTCGCGGGTCACCTTCTGGGTCTCCTGACGCGACAGCTGGCGCAGCCGCTCCTTCTCACGGGCACGGCGGACCGCGGCAAGCGAGCGGGTGCGTTCGCTCCCCTCGTCGCTGAGCGCCTGCGAAACCGTCATCTTGGCGCCGCCGCGACGGCGGTCGGCACCAGGGCCGGCACCGCCGGGCTTGC
>DASWVP010000195.1:0-4460 GCA_036401175.1 Azospirillum sp.
CGCGCCGGTCCCGGTCCACCGGGTGTGGGAGCCGGCGGTCGGCCTGTCCCGGGCCCGCAACGCAGGGGTCGCCGCCGCGCGCGGCGGCATCGTCGCCTTCACGGATGACGACGTCAGCGTCGATCCGGCGTGGCCGGCGGCCGTCGCGGCGGCGTTCCGCCGGTATCCCGAGGCGGTCGCCATCGGCGGACGGATCGTGCCGGCCTGGGAAGGGCCAGTGCCGGCGTGGCTCGGCCGCGACCTGCACCGCCACCTCGCCCTGCTCGACCTCGGCGACGAGCCGCGGCGGCTGGCGCATGCCGACGTGTGGGGCGCCAACTTGGCGCTCCGCAGGACCCTGTTCGCCGCCGGCGCGGCCTTCGACCCGGATCGCGGGCGGTGCGGCGGCAAGCTCTACGACGGCGAGGAGTCGCGCCTGCTCCAGGACCTGATCGACGGCGGGGCGGTCGTGCTCTACTGCCCCGAACTGGTGGTTCATCACCGCATCGGGCCGGAGCGCCTGCGCAAGGCCTATTTCCGTCGCCACCAGTTCGATCGCGGCGAGAACGAGGGGCGCCTGGACGCCGGCCGCGCCTTCCGCAGGGTCTTCGGCGTGCCCTGGTGGGCGCTCAACCTTGCCGGGCGGGCGGTCGGAGGGGTCGCGCTGGCGCTGGCGCGGCGCTCCGACCGGCGGCTCGACGCGGAGATGGAGGCGGCGTACCGCCTGGGCTACCTGCGGGGCAGCCTGACGGGGTGGCGCGCGCGGCGGCGGACGGCCGGCGGCGGAATCGATGGTGCGGGGGGGCGGGCATGAGGATCGCGCTGCTGTCTTACGAATACCCCCCGGAAACGGGGTTCGGCGGGATCGGCACCTACACCTACCACCACGCCCGCGCCCTGGCGGAACTGGGCCACGACGTGCACGTCTTCGCCGGGACGACGGCGCCGACCGAGTTGCACAGCCGCAGGGACGGCGACGTCACGGTGTGGCGCGGCGGCGACGGCCGCCCGCCCGAGCTGGTGACGCGCGCCCTGGACCGGCTGCGCCTGCACTGGAGCCGCAACCGCCTGGAGACGGCGTGCGCGATGGCCTCGGCCTTCCGGGCGGTGGCGCGGCGGCATCCCTTCGACGTCATCGAGATGCCGGAATGCGGGGCGGAGGGCATGCTGCTCAACCATCTGGTCCGCACGCCGACGGTGGTCCGCTTCCATTCGCCGGCCCGGCTGATCATGCGGTTCTACGACACCCCGCGGCTGGACCGCTGGCTCTGCCCCAAGCTGGAGGGCATCGGCATCGCCGGGGCGTCGGTGTTCACCTCCTGCTCGCGGTTCCTGGCGGACGAGGTGCGGCGGACGCTGACCCGCCGGACGGTGAAGACCATCCCCAACGGCATCGACCTCGCGCTGTTCGACCGCGAGCGCACCGCCGACGCGCGCGGCCGGCTGGGCCTGCCGGCGGGACGCACGGTCATCCTGTTCTCCGGCCGCATGGAGCGGCGCAAGGGCATCCACCTGTGCCCGCAAGTGATCGGCGGCATCCTGGAGCGGCACGCCGTGACCGTCCTGTTCAGCGGCCGGGATCTCTTCAACACGGTCCGGGACGAGTTGGAACCGGACCTGCGCCGGCGCACCCTGAAAGGCGACTTCCGTTACCTTGGCGCGCTGGACCAGAGCGAGGTGCGGGCCTGCCTGTTCGCCGCCGACATTCTGTTCATGCCCAGCCAGTGGGAGGCCTGCCCCTATGCGGCGCTGGAGGCGATGGCGGCCGGCCTGCCGATCGTCGGCGCCGACGCCGGCGGCCTGCCCGACCTCGTCGTCCACGGCGAAACCGGCCTGCTCTGCGGCGCCGGAGACACCGACGGGTATCTGCGCAACCTAGAACGGCTGATCGGCGATCCGTCGCTCCGCCAGCGGTTCGGCGCGGCGGCGCGGTGGCGGGTGGAGGCCGAATTCCGCCACACCGACGTGGCGCGCCGCGCCGTGGCGGTCTACGGCGACGTCATGCACGCCGTCGGCTGACGGCGGCAACAAGGGAGGAAACACCACGATGCCACGACAGGGGCGGCGGGACCGCGTCGTGCGGCTCGACCCGGACAGCGGCGGCCCGGTGGGCGTCGTGCCGAAGCTGGACGCGCATCGCCGCTGCGTGCTGCACGCGGCGGTGTCGGTCCTCATCGTCAACCGGGGCGGGCGCATGCTGATCCACCGGCGGGCCGCAGGGAAATACCATTCCGCCGGGCAATGGTCGAACGCCTGCTGCAGCCACCCGGCACCGGGCGAGGCGCCCCTGCACGCGGCCCGCCGCCGCCTGGCCGAGGAAATGGGCATACGGCCCCACCTCGTCCCGCTGGGCGCCATCCGCTATGCGGCGCCCGTCGGCGGCGGCCTGCGCGAGCACGAGCACGTGCACCTGTTCGGCGGAATCCACGGCGGCGCCGTGCGGCCCGATCCCGCCGAATGCTCGGCTTTCCAGTGGGTGAGCGTGGACGTCCTGCGCGAGGCGTGCCGGGTGCGTGTGAACGCCTTCACCCCGTGGTTCCGGCTGTACCTCGACATGCTGGGCGACGGCATCGCGGACCGCATCATCGGCCGCGTCATCGAACGGGCCGCCGGGGGTGCTCCATGCGCCTAGCGTCCTTCGCGCCGGGCCGCTGGACGGCCGCGCCCCTGGATGCCCCGGCCCCGGCCATGACGGTGCTGCACGTCTATGCCTACTTCCGGCCCGACTACACGGGCGACGGCATCTATTTCGAGCGGCTGATCCACCACCTGTGGAGCGGTGCCATCGGGCACGAGGTGCTCGCCACCCTCACGCGGGCCGACGGCGGACCAGCCGGCGAAACGGGTGTCCCCGTGACCCTCGCCGACCTGCCCGTCCACTATCTCGGCGACACGCCGGGCCGGGCCGGCCTGTTGCGCTGGCTGCTGCGGCACGGCCGCCGCCACCGCGTCGTGCACCTGCACGCCCACGTGGACCGCACCTTTCTCAGCTACCTGCTGATGCGGCTGCTCGGCTGCCGGATCGTGCTGTCCAGCACGCTGGACGACGGGCCGATCGACATCGTTTCCTCCTACCGGTGGTACAAGCGCCCGCTGGTGCGGCGGCTTCTGCGCCTCATCGATGCCTTCGTGGCCATCAGCCCCAAGCTTCACCACGAAAACCGGCCGGTCCTGCCGGGGGCGCGGCTGATGCTGATCCCGCAGGGGGTGGAGCCGCACCGCCCGCGCCTCGACCGCGCCGCGGTTCGCCGCCTGATGGGCATCGCGGAGGACGCGTTCGTGCTTCTGGCGCTGACCTCCTTCATCCCGCGCAAGGATCCCCTGTTCCTCGTCGAATGCCTGCCGCGTCTGGTCGCGGCCATCCCCGGATGCGTGCTGGTGCTGGCGGGGCCGGTCCTGGCGCCCGACTACGCGGACGCCGTCCGGGCGCGCGTCCGGGACCTGGGGCTGGAGCGGCACGTGCTGCTGCGCGGGTTCGAGCCCGAACCCTGCCTGCTGTACGAGATGTGCGACGTCTTCGTCGGCGCGTCGCGCGACGAGGGGTTCGGCAACACGCTCCTCGAAGCGATGGCGGCCGGGCGGCCGGTGGTGGCCCGGCACCTGCCGGGGGTGAACGACTATTTCATCGAGCATGCCGCCAGCGGCTTCCTGATCCACGGCGCCGACGAGTACGTAGAGACGATCGTCCGGCTGGCGCGCGATCCGGAATTGCGCCGCCGCGTCGGCGCGATGGCGCACGCCCGCGCCGGCGAACGCTTCGCCATGGCCCAGATCGCCGCGCGTTACCGGGAGCTGTACGAGCGCGTCGGCGCGCCAGCGGCGCCGGGCTGACGTTCGACCGCTACCGCTCGCGGCCGGCCCGCGCGCGCCGATGGGCGCGGGCCATTTCGGCGGCGTGTTCGGCCTCCCCCGCTTCGGCGTAGGCGAACGCCGCTTCGCCCAGCAGGTCCAGATCGTCCAGGGCCAGGACGCGCAACGTCCTGGCCGCCTCCACCAGATCGGCGCGGCGGCCCAGGGTGCGGTACAGGGTGATCCGTTCCCGCCACAGCGGGATCGAGCGGGGCACCGCCCGCAGACCGCCGCCAAGCACCCCCAGCGCCTCCTCCATCCGGCCGTCGGCGGTCAGCCGCTGTGACAGCCGAAGGGTCGCCGGCACGCTGGCGGGCGCGGCGGCGACATGCGCGCGCAGGTGGGCGACGACGGCCTGCGTGTCGCCGCGCCGCCGGTCGATCGCTTCCAGCGATTCCAGCAGCACGGCGCTGTCGGGATGGGCGCGGAAGCCGTCGGCGAGCTCGGCGCGGGCGCCGGCCTCGTCCCCCTGCGCCAGCCGTACGGCGGCGCCGGTCCACACCGCGAGCGGGTGGCCGGAATGGCGGGCTTGCAGGCGCGCCAGCGCCTCGACCGCCACGTCCAGCCGTCCGGCACCGAGGGCGGCGTGGATCCGGGCGATGCCCCACGCCGGCTCCGGCGTGCCGATGGTG
>DASWVP010000196.1:0-1595 GCA_036401175.1 Azospirillum sp.
CGGCCGCACCGCGCTGGCCCTCGGCGATCTCGCGCAGGGTGGCGGCCTCGTCGTCCCGGGCACGCGCCAGTTCCGCGAACAGCTGCTCGAAGCCGTCCGGCGCAGCGGCCGGCTGCGCCGTGGCGGGGGCGTGGGAAGAGAGCGTCCACATCAGCGTTGCGGCGGCCGCGGCGGCCGCGCGCCCGAGCAGGCGCAGTTTGACCGTCTGGTGCGGCTGTCGGTCCATGGACCTGGTCTGCCCCCTGAAAACTGGCCCCGGCGGCCGGGCCCCGGCCCCCGGGGCGAGCAGATACATTCTTGGGGAAAAGATGCAAGCCGTCGCGCGCCGGACCCGCCGGTATCCTCAGCGCTGGCTGGGCGCCGCGCCGGTACTGCCGCGCACGATGAGGCGGATGGCGAGTTCGCGGCCGCGCTGGTGCACGCGCTGCGCCGGCGTCGCCGTCAGGTAGTTGGCGGCCAGCAGGCCCATCTCGCGCGCCGGCACCTCCAGCGTCGTGAGCTCCGGCGTGGTCAGCTCGGCGATTTCCAGGTTGTCGAAGCCGAGGACCGACATCTCCCGCGGTACCTCGATGCCGTTCTCGTGGCAGTATTTCACCACGCCCGCGGCTAGCGTGTCGCTGCCGCAGAACACCGCCGTCGGCCGATGCCCGGCCGCGAGCAGCGAGCGGATGGCGTCGGCGCCGGCGGCGACGCTGTAGGGCGCCTCCACGACCGGGATCTGCGCCTCCTCGATGCCCTGGCTGGCGGCCTCGGCCAGGAACCCGGCGACGCGGTCGGCGGCCCGGTCGTTGTCCTGGGTGATGCCCGCCACCATGGCGAGGCGGGTATGGCCGAGATCGATCAGGAAGCGCGCCGCGGTGCGTCCGGCCTTCTCGTTGTCGAAGCCGATCGCCACGCCCGCGCCGCACGCCTTGACCGTATAGGTCTCCACATGCGCGATGCGGCGCTGGTCCAGCATCTCGATGGTTTCCGGCTTGTGCCGGCCACCCACCAGGATGACGGCCTCGGCGCCCCGCTCCACCAGCTGGCGGACCTGCTCGAATTCCAGGTCGGCATCGTACATCGAGGCGCTGAGGATCAGCGAAACCTTCTTCTCCGACAGGCGCACCTGCAAGCCGTCGATCATCGAGGCGTAGATGGAATGGTCGACGGTGGGGATCACCGCCCCCATCAGGCGCGTCCGGCTCGAGCGCAGGGCGCGGGCGGAGCCGTTGGGCACATAGCCGAGTTCGGCCGCCGCGCGCAGCACACGCTCCCGCACTTCGCCGCCGACGGTCTGGTTGTCGTTCATCACCCGCGAAACGGTGGCGGGGGAGCAGCCGGCCCGCCGGGCGACATCCAGCAGGTTGATCTTGTCTCGGTCGTTCTTGGGCATCGGCGCCTGTGTGATTCAGAAAACGTTATCAACTATAGCCCGTTTGCCGCATCGAGAAAACATTCATTTCTGAGTCAGGAATCCGAAGCGCTGTTGCCGGTTGACATGGGCGGAAACTCCGTATCATAGTCGCTGAAATCTGAGAAAACGATTTCTTTTGGAGCCGACGCGCTGGTGCCGGTGCTCGACGAGGCGATCGCCCGGGCGGCCGCCGCCGGGG
>DASWVP010000197.1:0-2766 GCA_036401175.1 Azospirillum sp.
CACAGCGGCGCCTCGCCGATCAGCGCCGCGCCCTGCCAGTCGGCGCCGCGCGCGGTCAGGCGCGGCTCGGCGGCGGTGGCGCGCACCGTGAAGGGGAAGCCGTCGAGGCGAAGGTCGCCGTAGCGCACCTCCACGCCGCGCGCGCGTTGCGCGTCGGCCCAGGCGACGATGCCGCGCTCGACGGCGCCAGCCACCATCCACCACGCCACCCCCCAGGCGGCGAACGCGGCGACGAGGACGGCGGCGGCGGCGAGGGCGAGGCGCTTGCGGAGCGTCATGGTGTCATTTTCCGGCTGGGAACCACCCGTTATAGCCCCCACATGGGGAGCGTGCTAGGATTCGCACGGTCGGCGCGCAGGTTGGCGCCGCAGTGTGGCACCTTCATGGTCCCCGTCGCCCATGCTCTTCGATACACGCTCCTTCGATACCGGCCTGGCTGCCGCCGACACCCCTGAAACGGCCGCGCCCGCGTGGTCCGGCGACATCGCGGTGACGCCCGGTGCCGACCTCTGGGTCTTCGCCTACGGTTCGCTGATGTGGCACCCCGGCTTTCCGTTCGAGGAGCAGCACGCGGCCGTGCTGCACGGCTACCACCGCCGTTTCTGCGTCTCCTCGCACCGCTACCGGGGCACGCCGGAGCGGCCGGGGCTGGTGCTGGGGCTGGACCGGGGCGGCTCGTGCCGCGGCATGGCCTTCCGCGTGGCGGCCCCCGACGTGCCGGCGGCCCTCGATTACCTGTGGGACCGCGAGATGATCACGCGGGTCTACCGGCCCCGGCGCCTGCCGGTGCGCCTGCCCGGCGGCGGGCCGGCGGTGGACGCCTGCACCTTCGTGGTCGATCGCCGCCACCATCAATACTGCGGCTGCCTGGACGAGGCGCACATGGCCGAGCGCATCGCCGGCTGCTGCGGCGAGCGCGGCCCGAACGTCGAATACCTCGCCAACACCGTGGCGCACCTGGAACAGTTGGGCATCCACGACGCCCGGCTGGCCCGCCTGCTGGCCGATGTGCGGCGGCTGACGGGTTCCTGACGTTGGGTTTTCGCTGGCGCTCAACCCAACGTCAACACACCTCGTGGGGCGACGGCCGGCGGTGGCGGACCTATATTCCCCCCATGCTTCGCTCCCTCCTCGCCCTTGCGGCGCTCCTGATCGCCGCGCCGGCCCTGGCCGCCGGCGTCCATCACGACATCGACGTCATGCTCGACCCGCCGTCGCGGCGGCTGGAGGTGACCGACCGGCTCACCTTGCCGGCGGGACCGCAAAGCCTGTTGCTGGCGCCGGGGCTGGAGGTCGCCGAGGTGACGGCCGGCGGCCGGCCGCTGGCGTTCACGCGCAACGGGCCGCGCCTGACGCTGACCGCCCCGCAGGGGGGCGGCGCGGTCACGGTCCGCTACGCCGGCACGCTCGCCGCGCTCGATCCGGACGCGACGCGCGACGGGCCGATGGCCGGGCCGGAGGGCGCCTACCTTCCCGGCGGCGGCTGGATTCCGGTGGCGGAGGGGGAGCCGCCGACATGGCGGCTGGCCGTGCGGGTGCCGGCCCCCTTCACCGCCGTGGCGACCGGCCGGCTGGTCGAGGAGGCGCGCGACGCCGCCGGCTACCGCGCCGTCTTCGCCGAGGACCGGCCGGTGGAGGAACCCTCCCTCTTCGCCGGGGCGTGGGAGGTGCGCGAGCGGATGCACGGGGGCCTGCGCCTACGCACCTATTTCCATCCCGAGCAGGCGGCCCTGTCGGACGATACCCTGGACATCACCGCGCGCGCCATCGACGGATTCTCGGGGCGCATCGGCGCCTATCCCTTCGCCGGCTTCGCCATCGTCTCGGCGCCGCTGCCGGTGGGCCTTGGCTTTCCGGGGCTGACCTACATCGGGCGGCGGGTGCTGCCGCTGCCCTTCGTGCGCGGGCAGTCGCTGGTGCACGAGATCCTGCACAACTGGTGGGGCAACGGCGTGCGCGTCGATTACGCCACCGGCAACTGGTGCGAGGGGCTGACCAGCTACCTGTCCGACTACGCGTCGGCCGAGGCGCGCGGGGCCGAGGCGGCGCGCGGCGCGCGGCTGGACTGGCTGCGCGACTACGCGGCACTGCCGCGCGAGCGCGACACGGCGCTCAGTGCCTTCCGCGCCAAGGTGCACGGGGCGGCGCAGGTCATCGGCTATGGCAAGGCGGCGGCGGTCTTCCACATGCTGCGCGGCGAACTGGGCGAGGCGGCGTTCGACGCCGGCCTGCGCCGCTTCTGGGAATCGCACAGGTTCAGGGAAGCCGGCTGGGCCGACCTGCGCCGCGCGTTCGAGGCGGCGGCGGGCCGTGACCTGGAGCGCTTCTTCGCCCAGTGGGTGGGGCGTGTCGGCGCGCCGACCTTGCACCTGCAGGAGGTCCGCGTGGTGGAGGGCGGCGTCGCCATCGGCCTGCGCCAGGACGTGCCGGCCTACGCGCTGTCCGTGCCCGTGGTGGTCGAGACGGCGGCCGGGCCGCAGCGCCACCTCGTCCGGCTGGAGGGGCGCGAGGCGGCGGCGACGCTGCCGGTCACCGGCACGCCCACGGCGGTCGCGGTCGATCCCGGCCACGACCTGTTTCGCCGTCTGGCCCCCGGCGAGGCGCCGCCGGTGCTGCGCGACGTGACGCTCGACACCGGCACCAACGTGGTTGTCGCCGCCGAGGATGCGGCGGCCGAGACGGCGCGCGCGCTGGCCGACCGGCTGATGGAGGGCCGGGCGCGCGTCGTCGCGCCGGACCGCACCGACCCGGCCGAGCCGCTGCTGC
>DASWVP010000198.1:0-5059 GCA_036401175.1 Azospirillum sp.
TCCGACTGGCTCTGCTTCGCCGAGGCTGCCGGCGCGGGTGCGGGGCTATCGAACAGGCTGTCGATGTCGGCCTGACTCTGCTTGGCCGAAGCGGCGGGCGCGGGCGCCGGGGCCGGTTCGGGCGCCGGCGGCGCTGCTGCCGGCGCCGGGCCGTCGAACATGCTGTCGACGTCGGCCTGGCTGACGCCCAGCCCGTCGAGCTGCGGGCCGTTCAGCAGGTGCGAATCGGGCCGGGTGTCGGTGTTCTCGTGATGGACCGCAAGGCCCTGGAGCCCTTCGGCGCCGCCCCAGATGCCGATCATCGCGTTGATACGCTGCTCGATGTAGCGCAGCGCGTTGACCACCTTGCTGGTGCGCTGGCCGGTCAGGTCCTGGAACGAGCAGGCGGTGAAGATGTTCGTCACCTCCGACTCGATCCCGCCGCAGAGATCGCCGTCGGCGCCGCCGGCGCGCAGTTTGCCCGACAGCTCCATCAGCGCTTCGGCGGCGTTCAGGATCTCGAACGACGCCCGCTCGGTGGAGATGACGATGGCGTCCAGTTCGTTGGTGGCCGACAGGATCTTGTCGGAGGAACCGTCGGGCGGGCGCAGCGCGGCGACTTCGCGCCGGGCCTGCTCGATCGACGACGCCATTTCCATCAACTCGCGCCGGAGCACATCCACGTGCTTGGCCGCCTCGGCGACCTCGCTCTGCTGGCGCCAGGAGTTCTTGAACTCCTGGAGCATGCCGCGGATTTCCTCCGACGCCGCGCCCATGGCGCGGCGGTGGCTTCGCCGCAGGAAAGCGCGCCCCTTGGCGGTGCGGGCGATCGCTTCCTCGATCTGGTCGAACTCATCCTCGGTGAGTTGCGGCAGCGTTTCCACCGCAGTCCACTCCTCAGCCGCCGGTACCGATGACGGCCTGGATCTTCATCTTCAGCGTCTCCGCGTTGAACGGCTTGACGATGTAGTTGTTGACGCCCGCCTGCTTGGCGGCGATCACGTTCTCGGTCTTGCTTTCGGCCGTGACCATGATGAACGGCAGGGGCGCCAGCTTGGCGTCCGCGCGGATTTCCTTCAGGAGCTGCAAGCCGGTCATCGGCTCCATGTTCCAGTCGGAGATCACCAGGCCGAACTTGGCCTCGCGCAGCTTCGCCAGCGCCTGCACGCCGTCACCCGCCTCGTCGATATCGGTGTAGCCGATCTGGGTGAGCAGGTTGCGCACGATACGGCGCATGGTCGCGTAGTCATCGACGACGAGGATCTTCATCTAGGGCGTCTCCGCATGTCTCCGTTGGCACAGCCCGTGTCCGCCGCGTTGCCGCCGCGTGCTGGCCCGACTGTGATGCCTTAACTGGGTCGAAAAGTCATCCTTTTGAGAGACAATGCCGCAGGGGTGTAAACAAGGGGTTAGCTTGATGGCATCGGGGGCAGGATCACGCAACGATCACATACCCCCGCGGGCACACCGTTTCGCCGCATCATACCGGATCGGTCCACCGGGCGCCCACCCGCCGCCCCGCGGCAAAATGCCCGGGGTGCCCCCTGGAATCGCACCCGGCGAATTCGCCTCACGCCATCACCGGCGCGGTGGCGGCGGCGAGCCAGGCGGCGGACTCCGCGTCCAGCAGCGGCGTCAGCTCGGTCCGCACGCGCTGGTGATAGGCGTTGAGCCACGCCAGCTCGGCGCTGGTCAGCAGCGTCGGTTCGACCAGCGTCAGGTCGATGGGCACCAGCGTCAGCGTCTCGAAGCTCAGCATCGGCCGCTCCGGCTCCGGCGCTTCGGCGCAGGCCCGCACGGCGATCAGGTTCTCGATGCGGATGCCGTAGGCGCCGGCCTTGTAGTAGCCGGGCTCGTTGGACAGGATCATGCCGGGCAGCAGCGCCACCGCGTTGGGCATCTTGGAGATGCGCTGCGGCCCCTCGTGCACCGACAGGAAGCTGCCGACGCCGTGGCCGGTGCCGTGGTCGTAGTCCAGCCCGGCCTTCCACAGCGGCGCGCGCGCCAACGTGTCGAGCTGCGATCCGCTGGTGCCGCGCGGGAAGCGTGCCGTCGCCACGGCGATGTGGCCCTTCAGCACCAGGGTGAAGCGTTCGCGCATCTCCGGCGTCGACTCGCCGATGGCGACCGTGCGGGTGACGTCGGTCGTGCCGTCCAGGTATTGCGCGCCGCTGTCGATCAGGTACAGGCTGCCCGGCTCCAGCCGCCGGTCGGTCTCGGGCGCCACGCGGTAGTGCACGACGGCGCCGTTCGGCCCGGCCCCGGAGATCGTCTCGAAGCTCAGGCCGCGGAAGTGCTCGCCGTCCGCGCGGAAACCGTACAGCCGCTCGGCCGCGCCGATCTCGGTCACGCCGGCCTCCGTTACGCCGGCCTCCGTTACGCCGGATGCGGCCGATTCGGACAGCCACTTGAGGAAGCGCACCATGGCGACGCCGTCGCGGCGGTGCGCGGCGCGGGTGCCGTCCAGCTCCACCGGGTTCTTGCACGCCTTGGGCAGCGCGCAGGGGTCGGCCTCGCGGTCGATGCGGGCACCGGCGAGGTGCAGGCGGTCGAACACCCAGGCGGCCGTCGTCGCCGGATCGGCCAGCACTTTCCCGCCGCCGTTCCCCAGGTCGTCGAGCGCCCGCCCCAGCGCCTCCACGGGCCGGACCGTCACGGCGTCGCCCAGGTGCTCCTCCAGCCCCGGCACCAGCTTGCGGCGGTCGATGAACAGGTCGACCGCGCCGTCGTCGGCGAGGATGGCGAAGGACAGCGGCAGCGGCGTGCAGGGCACGTCGGCGCCGCGGATGTTGAGCAGCCAGGCGATGGAGTCCGGCTGCGTCAGCACGGCGGCGCCGATGCCGTCGTTTTGCAGCTTCCGCGCCAGTTCGGCGCGCTTCTCGGCCGAGGTGGCGCCGGCGAAGGCCGGCGGGTGCGGCACCACCGGGGCCAGCGGCGACGGCGGCTGCTCCGCCCACACGGCGTCCACCACGTTCTCCGGGCAGGGCACCAGCGCCACGCCGGCTCGCTCCAGCGCGTGGCGCGTCTTCTCGACCCAGCCGATGGTGTGCAGCCAGGGATCGTAGCCCAGCCGGGCGCCGTGCGGCAGCGCCGCGGCGGCCCAGTCGGGCAGCGGGTCCTCGACCAGATGGCGGTATTCGTACAGGTCCTCCGGCACCTCGGCGCGGACCTGGAGCGTGTAGCGGCCGTCGACGAACACGGCGGCGCGCTCCCGCCCGGCCACCGCCATGCCGGCCGAACCGGTGAAGCCGGTGAGCCACGCGAGGCGCTGGGCGCGCGGCGGCACGTACTCGCCCTGGTGCTCGTCGCCGCGCGGCACGATGAAGCCGTCGAGACCGCGGCGCTTCAGCTCGCCGCGCAGGGCGGCCAGACGCGCCGGGTAATCGGGCGCGCCGGACGGCAGGCGGGCGGCCAGATCGGCCTTGAGCGCGCGGAGCTGGCCGCGCAGCTCCTCCGGCAGCTCCGCAGCGAACAGCGTCAGCCAGCCGTCCGGGTCGTGCCCCTCCGGCGCGGCGAGCACGCCGTGCACCAGCGCGCGCACCTCGGCCGGCGTGCGTTCGATGCCGGCGCGGCGCAGCAGCGCCGCCAGGGTCTGGTCACCGTGATAGCCGTCCTGCACGGTCGCGTTCCCGAAGCTGTGGTCCCGCCAGCGAGGCTAGGCCCGGTCCCGCCGTCCGGCAAGCCCCCATGCCGCGGCACGGCCGAAGGATGTAGGGGGTTCGGGGGCGGGTCACCGGAAAAGCCCCTCTCCCCTCGCGGGAGAGGGGTTGGGGAGAGGGGGGATGGCCACCGGCAGGCGATAGAAAAGTCTTTCCTCCGCCCTGCCGGGCGGAATCACCCTCTCCCCTACCCCTCTCCCGTCAAGGGAGAGGGGGATTTGCAGGGATGCCCGCGCCTCAGCGCCCGACCACCAGGGTCGTCCACTCGCCCATGGGGATGCGGGCGATCAGGCGCAGGCCCTGGGCGCGGTGCGCCTGGAGGACGTGGTTCTCCTGCCGGCCCAGCAGCCCGGCCAGCACGGCGACGCCGCCGGGCACGAGGTTGCGGGCCAGCAGCGGCGCCATGCGGGCCAGCGGGCGGGCCAGGATGTTGGCGGTGATCAGGCGGAAGGGGCCGTGCCGGCGCACCACCGGCGTGTGGTAGCCGTCGCCGCCCTCGGCGCTCAGCAGGGTGGAGACGCCGTTGATGCGGGCGTTCTCCAGCGTGACGCGCACCGCCTCCGGGTCGATGTCGACGGCGACGACCGGCACGCGCCACGTCTTGGCGACGGCGATGGCCAGGATGCCGGAGCCGCAGCCCATGTCGAGCGCCCCCCGCCCCGGCCCGTCGCCCAGGCGCAGTTTGCGCGACAGCCGGTCCAGCGCCAGCAGGCATCCCTTGGTCGAGCCGTGCTCGCCGGTGCCGAAGGCGGTGGCGGCATCCACCTGCAGGCCGATGGAGCCGGCCGGCACCACCCCCTCGTGGTGCGAGCCGTGCACGAAATAGCGTCCGGCGCGGATCGGCGGGAACGCCTGATAGGTGTGCGACACCCAGTCGATGGGCGGCACCTCCTCGATCACCAGGACCGGATCGGGCATGCCCAGCGCCTGCGCCAGCACGGCGACGCGGGCGGTCAGGCGCGGGCGGTCCGGCTCGCCGTACACCGTGGCCTCGACCAGCCAGGTGACGTGCTCCTCCAGCTCGAAGGTGGAGACGGCGTCGGCGTGATCCCCGATGGCGTCCGCGAAGGCGGCGGCGAAGGCCTCGGGAACGGCGAGCGCGATGCGCCAGAGCTTGGGGGCGGGCATGGCAACGGGTTCCGGCAACGTGGCGTGATGCCGGGGCTTTTAGCACCGGCCGCCGCGCGGACCAAGGAAATCCAAGGAAACGGGGTGGCGTCAGCCGTCGCGGCGCGGCGCCAGGGTGGCCTGCACGCGCTGGTCCAGCTCCTGAAGGTCGGCGAGGATCGGCGGGTCGAAGTGCGAGGCGCGCACCTCGGCGATGGTGCGGCGCAGGGATTCCGCGCGCCGCCGGGTCGCCCCGCCCAGGTCGCCGAGCGCCAGCAGCAGGTGCAGCGCCGCGCCGCTGCCCCGCGCCTCCA
>DASWVP010000199.1:0-33692 GCA_036401175.1 Azospirillum sp.
AACCGGTAGGTTGGGTTGGGCGCAGCGAAAACCCAACGTCGGAGCCTCCCGGCCAGACCCTGCCCCCACCGCGACCCTCCCCCGCCGGGGGCGGGGGAGGGAGAAAGGGACGCCATGACCGATTTCTACGATACCCTGGAAACCCGCAGCCCCGACCAGCGCGAGGCGGAGCTGTTCGCCGCGCTGCCGGCGCACCTCGGTCACGCCAAGGCGAACGCGCCGTACTTCGGCCGGCTGCTCGCCGACGTCGACCCGGCCGCCGTGCGCGACCGCGCCGCCCTGGCCGCGCTGCCGGTAACGCGCAAGTCCGACCTGATCGCGCTGCAAAAGGACGCGCCGCCGTTCGGCGGGCTGGCCGCCGTCGCCATCGGGCGCCTCGCCCGCGTCTTCGCCTCGCCCGGCCCCATCCATGATCCGGAGCCGCACGGGAAGGACCCCTGGCGCACCGCGCGCGGCCTGTTCGCCTCCGGCTTCCGCGCCGGCGACGTGGCGCACAACGTGTTCTCCTACCACCTGACGCCGGCCGGCTCGATGTTCGAGACGGGCGCGCACGCCATCGGCTGCGCGGTGATCCCCGCCGGCACCGGCAACAGCGAGATGCAGGCGCAGGTCATCGCCCACCTGAAGCCGCGCGGCTACGTCGGCACGCCCGACTTCCTGAAGATCATCCTGGAGAAGGCGGACGAGCTTGGGCTCGACTGCTCCTCGGTCAAGATCGGCCACGTCACCGGCGGGCCGTACCTGCCGGACGCCCGCGCCTTCTACGAGGGGCGCGGCATCGACGTGTACCAGAGCTACGGCACCGCCGACCTGGGCCTCGTTGCCTACGAGACGCCGGCCCGCCAGGGGCTGGTGGTGGAGGAGGGCGCCATCGTCGAGATCGTCCGCCCCGGCACCGGCGATCCCGTCCCCGAAGGCGAGGTCGGCGAGGTGGTCGTCACCATCTTCAACCCGGCCTACCCGCTGATCCGCTTCGCCACCGGCGACCTGTCGGCGGTGCTGTCCGGAACCAGCCCGTGCGGGCGCACCAACATGCGCCTGAAGGGCTGGATGGGCCGCGCCGACCAGACCACCAAGGTCAAGGGCATGTTCGTCCACCCGCAGCAGGTGGCCGAGGTGGTGCGCCGCCATCCGCAGATCGCCAGGGCCCGGCTGGTCGTCGGCCGTGCCGACGCCAACGACACCATGACCCTGCGGTGCGAGGCTGCGGAGGGCGGTGACGCGCTGGCCGCCGCCGTGCGCGAGACGCTGGCCGCCGTCACCAAGTTGAAGGGTGTGGTGGAGTTCGTCGCCCCCGGCACGCTGCCCAACGACGGCAAAGTCATCGAAGACGCCAGAAGCTGACCCCGATTCCAGAGGACCCGAGAGACATGACCGGCACCATCGCTCCCCAGCTCGACCCCTTCGCGCTCGCCAAGGAGCTTTCGGGCAAGCACTTCATCAACGGCGAATTCCGCGCCGCCGCGTCGGGCAAGACCTTCCCGGTCGTCAACCCGGCGACCGGCGAACAGGTCGCCGAGGCCGCCTACGGCGAGGCCGCCGACGTGGACGCCGCGGTGGCCGCCGCCAAGGCCGCGCAGAAGGAATGGGCCAAGCGCCCGGCGCGCGAGCGTGGCAAGCTGGTCGCCGAGTGCGGCCGCATCCTGGACGCGCACAAGGAGGAGATCGCCCGGCTGGTGGCGCTGGAGACCGGCAAGGCGCTGCGCACCGAAAGCCGCGTCGAGGCCGGCGTGCTGTCCGACGCCTTCACCTTCTTCGGCGGCCTGGGCGGCGAGCTGAAGGGCGAGACGGTGCCCTTCAACCCGACCATGCTGACCATGACGGTGCGCGAGCCGATCGGCGTCGTCGGCGCCATCATCCCGTGGAACGTGCCGCTGATGCTGATGGCGCTGAAGATCGCGCCGGCCATGGTGGCGGGCAACGCGGTCGTCGTGAAGTCGGCCGAGGAGGCGCCGCTGGCCGTGCTGCGCGCCATCCAGCTCATCAGCACCATCCTGCCGCCGGGCGTCATCAACATGCTGTCCGGCTACGGCCCGGAGTGCGGCGCCCCGCTGGTGGCGCACAAGGACGTGCACAAGGTGACCTTCACCGGCTCGGTCGAGACCGGCAAGATCGTCTACAAGACCGCCGCCGACAAGCTGATCCCGGTGACGCTGGAACTGGGCGGCAAGAGCCCGATGATCGTCTGCGCCGACGCCGACCTGGATCAGGCGCTGGGCGGCGCCATCGCCGGCATGCGCTTCACCCGCCAGGGCCAGAGCTGCACGGCCGCCTCGCGCATCTTCGTGCACGACGCCATCCACGACGCCTTCGTCGAGAAGCTGAAGGAAAAGGTCAACAGCCTGAAGATGGGCGATCCGCTGGACGAGGCGACCGACATCGGCACCATCGTCTCGACCCAGCAGATGGACCGCGTCCAGAGCTACATCGCCTTGGGCAAGGAAGCCGGCGCCACGGCGCACGTCTGCTCGGCCATGCCGGACGATGCCAGGCTGGGCAAGGGCCTGTTCGTGCAGCCGCACATCTTCACCGGCGTGAAGAACAGCGACCGCATCGCGCAGGAGGAAATCTTCGGCCCGGTCTGCTGCATCATCCGCTGGACCGACTACGAAGAGGTGATCGCGCAGGCCAACGACACCGAATACGGCCTCGCCGCCACCATCTGGACGCGCGACCTGAAGCTGGCCATGGACGCGGTGACGCGGCTGGAAGCGGGCTTCGTGCAGGTCAACCAGAACCTCGTCGTGCAGCCGAACCTCAGCTACGGCGGCGTCAAGTCCTCGGGCCTGGGCAAGGAAGCGACGCTGGAAGCGATGCTGGAGCACTTCACCCACAAGAAGACGATCATCATCAACATGAAGTGACGTTTTCCAAGTCCCTCCCCCGGCTCCGCCGGGGGAGGGAAGGGGCCCAAGCGCAGCTTGGGAAGGGTGGGGGCAACGGCCTTCGCGGCAGGCGGAAGAAACCGGCCGCTGATCCTCGGCAAGACCTTGCCTCCACCCTCCCACGTCGTGGGCCCCTCCCTCCCCCAGCGGGGCTGGGGGAGGGGTAAAAACATTGCACCGCGATCATCCATACGCTACCGTATGGCCCAGACAAAAACACCCCATGGGGGAGGACCCGCATGCTCTCCAACCAGTACCCGTCGCTGAACTTCGACCTTGGCGAGACCGCCGACATGCTGCGCGACAGCGTGCGCAACTTCGCCCAGGACGAGATCGCGCCGCGCGCCGCGGACATCGACCGCGAGAACGACTTCCCGGCCGACCTGTGGCGCAAGATGGGCGACCTCGGCATCCTCGGCATCACGGCGGAGGAGGAGTACGGCGGCGCCGGCATGGGCTATCTGGAGCACGTCGTGGCGATGGAGGAAATCTCCCGCGCCTCGGCCTCGGTGGGCCTCAGCTATGGCGCGCACTCCAACCTGTGCGTCAACCAGATCCGCAAGAACGGCAACGCCGCGCAGAAGACGAAGTACCTGCCCAAGCTCATCAGCGGCGAGCACGTCGGCGCGCTGGCGATGTCGGAGCCGGGCGCGGGGTCGGACGTCGTGTCGATGAAGCTGCGCGCCGAAAAGAAGGGCGACCGGTACGTCCTCAACGGCACCAAGATGTGGATCACCAACGGGCCGGACGCCGACACGCTGGTGGTCTACGCCAAGACCGACGTCGCCGCCGGAGCGCGCGGCATCACCGCCTTCCTCATCGAGAAGGGCTTCAAGGGCTTCTCGGTGGCGCAGAAGCTGGACAAGCTGGGCATGCGCGGCTCCAACACCGGCGAACTGGTGTTCGAGGACTGCGAGGTGCCGGAAGAGAACGTGCTGGGCACGGTCGGCAAGGGCGTCAACGTCCTGATGTCCGGCCTGGATTACGAGCGCGCGGTGCTGTCCGGCGGCCCGCTGGGCATCATGCAGGCGTGCATGGACGTGGTCATCCCGTACGTGCACGACCGCAAGCAGTTCGGCCAGTCGATCGGCGAGTTCCAGCTGATGCAGGGCAAGTTGGCGGACATGTACACCATCATGAACGCCGCCAAGGCGTACGTGTACACGGTGGCCAAGGCGTGCGACCGTGGCGAGACGACGCGCAAGGACGCCGCCGCCGCCATCCTGTACTCGGCCGAGAAGGCGACCTGGATGGCGCTGGAGGCGATCCAGACGCTGGGCGGCAACGGCTACATCAACGAGTATCCGACGGGCCGCCTGCTGCGCGACGCCAAGCTGTACGAGATCGGCGCCGGCACCAGCGAAATCCGCCGCATGCTGATCGGCCGCGAGCTGTTCAACGAGACGAAGTGAACGGGAAGGGACTGAAGCCATGACCGACGCCATCGTGATCGCCGGCGCCGCCCGCACGCCGATGGGCGGCTTCCAGGGCGACCTGCTGCCGCTGACCGCCTCCCAACTCGGCGCCGCCGCCGTCAAGGCGGCCGTCGAGCGCGCCGGCATCGCGCCGGACGACGTGGGCGAGGTGATCATGGGCTGCGTGCTGCCGGCCGGGCAGGGGCAGGCCCCGGCGCGTCAGGCGGCGCTGGGCGCCGGGCTGCCGGAAGCCGTGGGCTGCACCACCATCAACAAGATGTGCGGCTCGGGCATGAAGGCGGCCATGCTGGCGCACGACCTGATCAAGGCGGGCGCGGCCGAGATCATCGTGGCCGGCGGCATGGAGAGCATGTCGAACGCGCCCTACCTGCTGGACCGCGCGCGCGGCGGCTACCGCATGGGGCACGGGCGGGTGCTCGACCACATGTTCCTGGACGGGCTGGAGGACGCCTACGACAAGGGCCGCCTGATGGGCACCTTCGCCGAGGACTGCGCCCAGAGCTACCAGTTCACCCGCGAGGCGCAGGACGCCTACGCCATCGAGAGCCTGACCCGCGCGCGGCGCGCCATCGAAGACGGCAGCTTCGCCGGCGAGATCACGCCGGTGAGCTTCAAGGGCCGCAAGGGAGAGACCCAGGTCACCATCGACGAGCAGCCGGGCAAGGCGACGCCGGAGAAGATCCCCGGCCTGAAGCCCGCCTTCCGCCCGGACGGCACGGTGACGGCCGCCAACTCCTCCTCCATCTCCGACGGTGGTGCCGCGCTGGTGCTGACCACGCGGGCGCTGGCGGAAAAGCGCGGGCTGCCGATCCTGGCCCAGGTGACGGCGCACGCGACGCACGCCCAGGCCCCGGCGCTGTTCACCACCGCCCCGGTCTTCGCCATCCGCAAGGTGCTGGAGAAGGCGGGCTGGGCGGCCAAGGACGTCGACCTGTTCGAGATCAACGAGGCGTTCGCCGTGGTCGCCATGGCGGCGATGCGGGACCTGGACCTGCCGCACGACAAGGTGAACGTGCACGGCGGCGCCTGCGCGCTGGGCCACCCGATCGGCGCCTCGGGCGCGCGCATCCTGGTCACGCTGCTGGCGGCGCTGGAAAAGAACGGGCTGAAGCGCGGCGTCGCCTCGCTGTGCATCGGCGGCGGCGAAGCCACCGCCATGGCGGTCGAGCGGGTGGGGTAAGGGGAGCAAGGGGGGATGCGAGGGGCCTTGCCCCTCGCGCACCCCACCAAGGGCCGCAGGCCCTTGGATCCCGGTAGGTTTTTGGCCGTCATCCCCGCGCAGGCGGGGATCCACCGATCCAGGCGCTTCGTCGGGACCATGGATCCCCGCCTGCGCGGGGATGACGAATAAGAAAAATGCGGGTCTAGGGAGACGAGGATGCGCCTCACCGAAGAGCAGCAGATGGTGCGCGACATGGCGCGGGCCTTCGCGCGGGAGCGCTTGGCGCCGACCGCGGCGGAGCGTGACCGCACGCACGCCTTCCCGAAGGATGAACTGGCCGAGATGGGCAAGCTCGGCCTGATGGGCATGCTGGTGCCGGAAACCTTCGACGGGGCCGGAACCGACCACGTCGCCTACGCGCTCGCCATCCAGGAGATCGCGTCGGGCGACGGCGCCATCTCCACCATCATGAGCGTGCACAACTCGGTCGGCTGCATGCCCATCCTGAAGTTCGGCTCGGCCGAACAACGGGAAGAAATCCTCAAGCCCATGGCGCGCGGCGAGAAGCTGGGCGCCTTCTGCCTGACCGAACCGCAGGCCGGCTCCGACGCCGCCGCCATCAAGACCAGGGCGCGGCGCGACGGCAACCACTGGGTCCTGTCGGGCACCAAGCAGTTCATCACGTCCGGCAAGAACGCCGATTACGCCATCGTCTTCGCCGTGTCCGACCCGGACAAGGGCAAGAAGGGCATCACCGCCTTCATCGTCCCCACCGACACGCCCGGCTATTCGGTGGCGCGGGTGGAGGACAAGCTGGGGCAGAACTGCTCCGACACCTGCCAGATCAACTTCGACGACGTGCGCATCCCGGCGACCCTGATGCTGGGCGAGGAGGGCGGCGGCTACAAGGTGGCGCTCGCCAACCTGGAGGGCGGGCGCATCGGCATCGCCGCGCAGTCGGTCGGCATGGCCCGCGCCGCGCTGGAGCACGCCATCGCGTACGCGCAGGAGCGGCAGAGCTTCGGCACGCCGATCATCAACCATCAGGCGGTCAGCTTCCGCCTCGCCGACATGGCGACGCAGGTGGAGGCGGCGAACCAGCTCGTGCTGCACGCGGCAAGCTTGCGCGACGCCGGGGAGCCGTGCCTGAAGGAGGCCGCCATGGCGAAGCTGTTCGCCTCGGAAATGGCCGAGCGCGTCTGTTCCGACGCCATCCAGATCCACGGCGGCTATGGCTATTTGAACGATTTCCCGGTGGAGCGGATCTACCGCGACGTCCGGGTCTGCCAGATCTACGAGGGCACGAGCGATATCCAGCGGCTTGTCATCAGCCGCGCGCTCGTGTCGTGACGACCGATAGGGGAGGACGACGGCTATGACCGTCCTGAAGAGCGCCATCAACGCGCGCTCGGCCGATTTCCAGGCCAACGCCGACGCCATGGCCGGCCTCGTGGCCGATCTGCGCGAAAAGGTATCATCCATCAAGCAGGGTGGCGGCGCCAAGGCGCGCGACAAGCACCTCGCCCGCGGCAAGCTGCTGCCGCGCGAGCGGGTGCGCCAGCTGCTCGACGTCGGCTCGCCGTTCCTGGAACTCTCCCAGATGGCCGCCTACAAGGTGTACGAGGATGACGTGCCGGCCGCCGGCATCATCACCGGCATCGGCTCGGTTTCGGGCCAGGAGTGCATGGTCGTCGTCAACGACGCCACGGTGAAGGGCGGCACCTATTACCCCCTCACCGTCAAGAAGCACCTGCGCGCGCAGGAGATCGCCCAGCAGAACAACCTGCCGTGCATCTATCTGGTCGATTCGGGCGGCGCCAACCTGCCGAACCAGGACGACGTCTTCCCCGACCGCGACCACTTCGGCCGCATCTTCTTCAACCAGGCCAACATGTCGGCCCAGGGCATCCCGCAGATCGCCGTGGTGATGGGAAGCTGCACCGCCGGCGGCGCCTACGTCCCGGCCATGTCGGACGAGGCGGTGATCGTCCGCAACCAGGGCACCATCTTCCTGGGCGGCCCGCCGCTGGTGAAGGCGGCCACGGGCGAGGTGGTGTCGGCGGAGGATCTGGGCGGCGCCGACGTGCACTCCCGCACCTCCGGCGTCACCGACCACTACGCCATGAACGACGCGCACGCGCTGGCGACGGCGCGGCGCATCGTCGGCAACCTGAACCGGCGCAAGGCCGTGGGCCTGGACATCCGCGAGCCGGAGGCGCCGCTGTACGACGCGCGCGAGCTGTACGGCATCATCCCCGCCGACCCGCGCAAGCCCTTCGACGTGCGCGAGGTGATCGCCCGCGTCGTGGACGGCAGCCGCTTCGACGAGTTCAAGCCGCTGTACGGCACGACGTTGGTCACCGGCTTCGCCCACATCTTCGGCTATCCGGTCGGCATCATCGCCAACAACGGCATCCTGTTCTCGGAAAGCGCCTTGAAGGGCGCGCACTTCGTGGAGCTGTGCTGCCAGCGCGGCATCCCGCTGATCTTCTTGCAGAACATCACCGGCTTCATGGTCGGCCGCAAGTACGAGGCCGGCGGCATCGCCAAGGACGGCGCCAAGCTGGTGACGGCGGTGGCCTGCGCCAAGGTGCCGAAGTTCACCATGATCATCGGCGGCAGCTTCGGCGCCGGCAACTACGGCATGTGCGGCCGGGCGTACTCGCCCCGCTTCCTGTGGATGTGGCCGAACAGCCGCATCTCCGTCATGGGCGGCGAGCAGGCGGCGGGCGTGCTGGCGCAGGTCAAGCGCGACAACCTGGAGGCCCAGGGCAAGAGCTGGCCGGCGGAGGAGGAGGAGGCGTTCAAGGCGCCCATCCGCGCCCAGTACGAACACCAGGGGCATCCCTACTACGCCTCGGCGCGGCTGTGGGACGACGGCATCGTCGATCCGGCCGACACGCGCATGGTGCTGGGCCTCGGCCTGTCCGCGTCGCTGAACGCGCCCATCGAGCCGACGCCGTTCGGCGTCTTCCGCATGTGAGGTGAGGAACATGAGCGACAACGTCCTTCTCACCGTCACCGGTGGCATCGCCACCGTCACGCTGAACCGCCCGGAGCGGCACAACGTCTTCGACGACGCGCTGATCGCCGAACTGACCGCGCTGTTCACCAAGGTCGGATCCGACCCGGCCGTGCGCGCCGTGGTGCTGGAATCCTCCGGCCGCAGCTTCTCGGCCGGGGCCGACCTCGGCTGGATGAAGCGCATGTCCGGCCACGGCTACGAGGAAAACCTGCGCGACGCCGAGGCGCTGGGCGCGCTGATGAAGGCCATCGACCGCTGCCCCAAGCCCGTCGTGGGCGTGGTGCAGGGGGCGTGCTACGGCGGCGGCGTCGGGCTGGTGGCCTGCTGCGACATCGCCGTGGCGTCGGATGCCGCGACCTTTTCGCTGTCGGAGGTCAAGCTGGGCATCCTGCCGGCGGTGATCTCGCCCTATGTGGTGGCGGCGATGGGCGAGCGCGCCTGCCGGCGCTATTTCCTGACGGCCGAACGCTTTTCGGCGGCCGAGGCGCACCGGCTGGGGCTGGTGCACGAGGTGGTGCCGGCGGACGGGCTGGCGGCCGCGCGCGACCGCATCATCGAGGCGCTGTGGCAGTGCGGCCCGGCAGCGCAGGCGGCGGCCAAGGATCTGATCTTCGCCGTGGCGCGCAAGCCGACCGACGCGGCCGTGATCCGCGACACCGCCGAGCGCATCGCCACCATCCGCGCCTCGGACGAGGGGCGCGAGGGCCTTGGCGCCTTCCTGGAAAAACGCAAGCCCCGCTGGCTGTCCGCGGCGGAGGAGTAAGGCGCATGTTCGACAAGATCCTCATCGCCAACCGCGGCGAGATCGCCTGCCGCGTCATCCGCACCGCCCAGCGCATGGGCATCAAGACGGTCGCCGTCTATTCCGACGCCGACGCCGGCGCCCGCCATGTGGAGATGGCCGACGAGGCCGTGTGCATCGGCCCGGCCCCGGCATCGGAAAGCTATCTGAAGGCCGACGTGGTCCTGGATGTCGCGAAGCGCACCGGCGCCCAGGCCGTGCATCCCGGCTATGGCTTCCTGTCGGAGAACGCCGGTTTCGCCGCCGCCTGCGCCGAGGCCGGCGTGGTGTTCATCGGCCCGCCCATCGAGGCGATCCGGGTCATGGGCTCCAAGGCCGAATCCAAGCGCGTGATGGCCGACGCGGCGGTGCCGCTGGTGCCCGGTTACCACGGCGCGGCGCAGGACTTCGCGACGCTCAGCAGCGAGGCGGCGCGGATCGGCTACCCGGTGCTGGTCAAGGCGTCGGCCGGCGGCGGCGGCAAGGGCATGCGCGTGGTGCGCGAAGCCGGCGAGCTGGCCGACGCGGTGGAGGGCGCCAAGCGCGAGGCCAAGGCGGCGTTCGGCGACGACAGCCTGCTCTTGGAAAAGTACCTCACCCGCCCGCGCCACGTGGAGATCCAGGTCTTCGCCGATACGCACGGCAACTGCGTCTATCTGTTCGAGCGCGACTGCTCCATCCAGCGCCGCCACCAGAAGGTGATCGAGGAGGCGCCGGCCCCCGACCTGCCCGACGATCTGCGCGTGCGCATCGGCGAGGCGGCGGTGGCGGCGGCCAAGGCCGTCGACTACGTCGGCGCCGGCACGGTGGAATTCCTGTACGAGGACGGCGGGTTCTACTTCATCGAGATGAACACCCGCCTGCAGGTCGAGCATCCGGTGACCGAGATGATCACCGGCCAGGACCTTGTGGAGTGGCAGATCCGCGTGGCCGGCGGCGAGCGCCTGCCGCTGCTGCAGGACCAGCTCACCCGGACCGGTCACGCCTTCGAGGTGCGGCTGTACGCCGAGGACCCGCAGCGCGAGTTCCTGCCGGCCATCGGCACGCTGGTCCACCTGCGCCCGCCCGCCGAGAACGCGCACGTCCGCGTCGACACCGGCGTGCGGCAGGGCGACGCGGTGACCATGTATTACGACCCGATGATCGCCAAGCTGATCGTCTGGGACGAGAGCCGCGACGCGGCGCTGCGCCGCCTGCGCAACGCGCTGAAGGACTACGAGGTGGTGGGCGTCACCACCAACGTCGGCTTCCTCGGCGCCATCGCCGGCCACCCCGCCTTCCAGGCGGTGGAGATCGACACCGGCTTCATCGAACGCCACCGCGCCGACCTGCTGCCGCCGCCCGCGCCGGTGCCGGCCAAGGGGCTGGTGCTGGGGGCGCTGGCCGTGCTGCTGCGCCGCCACGCCGAGACGCGCGCGGCGCTCAGCGCCAAGTCCGACCCGTTCTCGCCCTGGCACATCGCCAACGGCTGGCGCCTGAACGACGACAACCACCACGACCTGCGCCTGAAGGACGGCGACGCCCTGCGCGAGGTCACCGTGCACTTCCGCGCCGACGGCTACGAGGTGGACCTGCCCGACGGCGCGAAGCCGGTCACCGTGACCCGCGCCACGCTGGACAAGGGCGCCCTGTCCGCCGTCATCGACGGCGTGCGGGTGCGCGCCACGGTGGTCTGCCAGGGGCCGGACCTGACCATCCTCAGCGACGGCGCGACGTGGCGCCTGCAGCTCGACGACCCGATGGCGCGCGCGGCGGAGCAGGAGGGCGGCTCGGGCCGCCTGACGGCGCCGATGCCCGGCACGGTGATCCGCGTGCTGGTCGAAGCCGGGCAGGTGGTGGAGCGCGGCGCCCCGCTGATGCTGCTGGAAGCCATGAAGATGGAGCACACCATCAAGGCCCCGGCCGCCGGCACCGTGTCGGCCGTGCATTTCGCGGTCGGCGATCAGGTGTCCGAAGGCATGGAACTGCTGGTCATCGACGTGGAAGAGGCGTGAGATGGCGGCACGGACGCCCGTAGGTTGGGTTGAGCGCCAGCGAAAACCCAACATCGCCGGCACCGCGAACATGTTGGGTTTCAACCCAACCTACGAAGCATCGGAGGTCTGACATGCGCCTGCCATCCAGGGTCCGCATCGTCGAGGTGGGGCCGCGCGACGGGCTGCAGAACGAAAAGCAGATCGTTCCCACCGCGACCAAGATCGAACTGATCGAGCGCCTGGCCGACGCCGGCCTGACGGTGATCGAGTCCGGCAGCTTCGTCAGCCCGAAGTGGGTGCCGCAGATGGCCGACTCGCCGGAGGTCTTCGCCGGCATCCGCCGCAAGGCGGGCGTCGTCTACACGGCGCTGACGCCCAACGCCAAGGGGCTGGAAGGCGCCCTGGCGGCACGGGCGGACGAGGTGGCGGTGTTCGGCGCGGCGTCGGAAAGCTTCTCGCAGAAGAACATCAACTGCTCGATCGCGGAGAGCCTGGAGCGCTTCGCCCCCGTCATGGCCGAGGCGAAGGCCAAGGGCGTTCCCGTGCGCGGCTATGTCAGTTGCGTGCTGGGTTGCCCGTACGAGGGCGAGATCGCGCCGTCGGCGGTGGCCGAGGTGTCGGCGACGCTGTTCGCGATGGGCTGCTTCGAGGTGTCGCTGGGCGACACCATCGGCACCGGCACGCCGGCCAAGGCGCAGGCGATGCTGGCGGCGGTGGCGGAGCGCGTGCCGGTGGAGAAGCTGGCCGTGCACTTCCACGACACCTACGGGCAGGCGCTGGCCAACATCCTGGCGTCGCTGGAGGTGGGCGTGGCGGTGGTCGACAGCTCGGTCGCGGGGCTGGGCGGATGCCCCTATGCCAAAGGTGCGTCTGGCAATGTGGCGAGCGAGGATGTGCTATACATGCTGAACGGGCTTGGCATCGATACGGGTGTCGACCTCGACCGCCTCATCGCCGCGGGTGCCTTCATCAGCGAAGCGATCGGCCGGCCGACGGCGTCCAAGGTGGCGCGCGCCCGCGGCTGCGCGTAACGGCGCGTCGGCCCGCGAAGAGGCCACGGCGAAGGGGAGAGAAACAAAATGACCTACAAGAATCTGCTGGTGCACCTGGACGACGGCGAGCGGGCGAACGCGCGCCTGGACATCGCGCTCCATCTGGCCAAGGACTTCGACGCCAAGCTGGTCGGCCTGTTCGCCAAAAGCGAGCAGTCGGGTCCCAGCCTCGTCGCGCGCCGCGCCAGCGAGCACCTGACGCAGGCCGGAAACGCCGTGCGCGCCGTGTTCGAGGAGAAGGCCAAGGCCGCCGGCGTGGACGCCAAATGGTGGCAGCTCAGCCATGGCGAATACGCGCACGTGGTCGGCGAGACGGCGATCTGCGCGCGCTACAGCGACCTGATCGTGCTCGGCCAGCACGAGCCGGAGGACGCCCGCGTGCCGCAGGAGCTGATCGAGGAGGTCGTGCTGAACTGCGGCCGGCCGGTCCTGGTCATCCCCTACATCCGCACCACGCCGCACGTCGGCGAGCGCGTCGTCGTCGCCTGGAACGCCTCGCGCGAGGCGGCGCGCGCCATCAACGACGCGCTGCCGCTGATGCGCCGGGCCAAGTCGGTGCTGGTGCTGGCGCTGCACCCGCCGCGCCCGGAGATCGACATCGGCGGCGTGCCGCCGGTGGACATCATCGAGCATCTGGCCGACCACGGCGTCACCGCCCAGATCGACCGCATGTCGGTGGAAAGCATCCTGCCGATGGACGCCGTGCTGTCGCGCGTGTCGGACGAGGACGCGGATCTGCTGGTGATGGGCGGCTTCGGCGGCTATGGCAGCCACCCGTTCCCCTGGCTCAACCGCGGCTCCAACACCCGCCACATCCTGCGCCAGATGACCGTGCCGGTGCTGCTGTCGCATTGAAGTTGTGAAATCGCGCAAGACGTGGGTGGGGCCGCATCGGCGGCCCCGCCGCGGCTTGCCGTCATTCCGCCGGTTCCGGCTCCCGGATGGTGGCCTGAAAGTCCAGCGCCGCCTGACGCATGCGGCGCGCCAGAGCGCGCACCTCGGCGGCGGCGTCGGCGTAGCCGTCCCCGGTCTTGGGCAGGGCGCGGAACGTGGCGTCGATGACCATCAGGTTGGTGCGGTTGCTCATCTGGCTGAGACGTCCGGCCACGTCGTCGCCGCCCGACTTGCCATCCGCATTCGTCGTGCTGGACATCGTTCCCTCTTGGCCCCCGGATTACGCAGGTATGGCAACCCTACGTGCCACGCGGTTAAGGCCGGGTTAAGCGCGGGGTGGCCGGCGGCGCCGGCACGGGCTGCGGCAATCCGCCGCATGTTCGGCCGTCCGGCGAGGCGTACGCAAGATCCTTTCGCTGCAATGCAGCAAAACAAGCGCTCTCAGCCGTTTGCGTGTACACCGACGGTGCCTGTGTGACTTGTCGAGTTGCCGCCATGTGTGGATAATGCGCCCCAAACGGGGTGGCGCCCGGCCGCCCCACAACGCCTCTCTAGGGCACGAACCAGAAGTTAGCGGGGGAATCGCAAAAAAATGACGGACAACACCTACTTTCCCGTGAAGCCCGAGGTTGCCAAGGCCGCCTGGGTGGACGAGGCCGGCTATGCTCGCATGTACGAGCAGTCGATCAATGACCCCGAGGGCTTCTGGGCCGAGCACGGCAAGCGCGTCGACTGGATCAAGCCGTACACGAAGGTCAAGGACGTCAGCTACACCGGCGACGTCCACATCAAGTGGTTCCACGACGGCACGCTGAACGTCTCCGCCAACTGCATCGATCGCCATCTGGCCACGCGCGGCGACCAGACCGCCATCATCTTCGAAGGCGACGACCCCGGCGTCTCGAAGCACATCACCTACAAGGAACTGCACGAGCAGGTCTGCCGCCTCGCCAACGTGATGAAGAAGAACGGCGTCAAGAAAGGCGACCGCGTCACCATCTACCTGCCGATGATCCCCGAAGCCGCCTACGCGATGCTGGCCTGCGCGCGCGTCGGTGCGATCCACTCCATCGTGTTCGGCGGCTTCTCGCCGGACAGCCTGAAGGACCGCATCGTCGACTGCGACAGCCACTTCGTCATCACCTCGGACGAGGGTCTGCGCGGCGGCAAGCGCGTGCCGCTGAAGGCCAACGCCGACAAGGCCGTGGCGCAGGCGCCGATGGTCAAGAACGTCCTGGTGGTCAAGCACACGGGCGGCGACGTCGCCTGGACCGCCGGCCGCGACCTCTGGTACCACGAGGAAATGGCCTCGGTTTCCGCCGATTGCCCGCCGGAAGAGATGAACGCGGAAGACCCGCTGTTCATCCTCTACACCTCGGGTTCGACCGGCAAGCCGAAGGGCGTGCTGCACACCACCGGCGGCTATCTCGTCTATGCCTCGATGACGCACCAGTACGTCTTCGACTACAAGGACGGTGAAGTCTACTGGTGCACGGCCGACGTGGGCTGGGTCACCGGCCACAGCTACATCGTCTACGGCCCGCTCGCCAACGGCGCGACCACGCTGATGTTCGAAGGCGTGCCGACCTACCCGGACGTCTCGCGCTTCTGGCAGGTCGTCGACAAGCACAAGGTCAACATCTTCTACACCGCCCCGACCGCCATCCGTTCGCTGATGCGCGAAGGCGAGGGCCCGGTGAAGAAGACGTCGCGCGCGTCCTTGCGCGTGCTGGGTTCGGTCGGCGAGCCGATCAACCCCGAGGCGTGGCTGTGGTACTACAACGTGGTGGGCGACGCCCGCTGCCCCATCGTCGACACCTGGTGGCAGACGGAGACCGGCGGCATCCTGATCAGCCCGCTGATCGGCGCCATCGGCCAGAAGCCGGGTTCGGCCACCAAGCCGTTCTTCGGCGTGAAGCCGATGATCGTCGACAACGAGGGCGGTGAACTGCAGGGCGCCACCGAAGGCAACCTGTGCATCACCGAGTCCTGGCCCGGCCAGATGCGCACGGTGTACGGCGATCACGAGCGCTTTATCCAGACGTACTTCTCGACCTTCGAGGGCAAGTACTTCACCGGTGACGGCTGCCGGCGCGACGAGGACGGCTATTACTGGATCACCGGCCGCGTCGACGACGTGATCAACGTGTCCGGCCACCGCATGGGCACGGCCGAGGTGGAGAGCGCGCTGGTGGCGCACCCGAAGGTGGCCGAGGCCGCCGTGGTGGGTTACCCGCACGACCTCAAGGGCCAGGGCATCTACGCCTACGTCACGCTCAACGCCGGCGAGAACCCGTCGGAAGAGCTGCGCAAGGAGCTGGTGAACTGGGTCCGCAAGGAGATCGGCCCGATCGCTTCGCCCGACCTCATCCAGTGGGCGCCGGGCCTGCCGAAGACCCGTTCGGGCAAGATCATGCGCCGCATCCTGCGCAAGATCGCCGCGAACGAGCACGACGCGCTGGGCGACACCTCGACGCTCGCCGATCCGGGCGTCGTGACCGAGCTGGTCGAGAACCGCATGAACCGCGCCTGACCGCTTCGGTCGATCGCGTGAACCACGGACCAGGGGCCTTCGGGCCCCTGGTTTCGTTTTGGGGAGAACGCTGGACGCACCGTGGGTCCGCCATTACCTTGAGCGGCAAGGCTGTCATAAGGGAGGCCGCCGATGGCGTTGGCGCTTAGCGAGGATCAGAAGGACGCGATCTGGTTCGTCCTGCGCCGGAACTTCGGTCCGGACGTGCGGGTGTGGGTCTTCGGCTCACGCGCACGCGGCGACGACCAGGGCGACATCGACCTCTATATCGAAGTGCCGGACGACGTGGAGGAGATCCTTATCCCCAAGGCGCGGTCGCGCGAGCAGTTGGAGGTTCTGGTGGACCGGAAGGTGGACCTCATCGTTCGCCGCGTGAACGGCGAGAAGACCGCCTTCGACCGGAAGGCGAAGCGGCTTGGGGTTCTGTTGGCGGCATGAGCGAACCGGAAGACCGCGACATCGTCATCGAGGAGTGCCGCAACCTGATCAAGGCGGCGGGGCACCTTCGCTATTCGTTCGAGGGGGCGGCGGAACGCCTGCCCACCGATCGGCGGCAGCTTGCCGCCATGTCCAGCGGCGATCTCGAAAGGCTGGACGCGCTGGCCATCCGCTTCGGCCGCTGCCAGGACATGGCGGCTTCGACTCTACGGTCCATCGCGACGTACAAGGACCTGTCGGTCGACAGCTTTCCGCGCCTGCTCGATGAACTCCGCCGCAACGGGCTGCATTTGGCCGTGGAGGACTGGAGCCGGATGCGGAAGGTCCGCAACACGGTCGTCCACGACTATCCCAAACATGTGGACGAACTGTTCGAGGCCTATGAAGACCTTGTCAAGCTGACGCCATTGCTGATGTCCAGCGTCGAGCGGATTCATGAATACGTCATCAGCGATGTCGGCATCGACCCTGCCGGCGTTACGCCATAGCGGGGAAAAGGGGCCGTTGGTCCCGTTGCCTCACTCCGTCTTCCCCCCATCGCTCTTGCCGCCCGGCGGTTCGTCCTTCAGGCCGGATTCGCCCTTGGCGGCGTCGGGGATGGTGCCGGAGCGGCCGTCCTTCGCGGTTTCGATGGCGTTGCGCTGCTGGTCGGTGCGGCGCTCGCCCATGGTGGGGTCCTGGGCGCCGGTGCTGCCCATCCAGGATTCGCCCTGCATCGCCGGTTTCTCGCCCAGATCGCCCTTGCCCTTGTCCTCGGCCAGCGCCGTGGCAGCCATGGAGCCCAGAACCACCGCGGCGGCGATCAGGCCGCCCAGCCAGACGTTGCGCATTTCCGCCCTCCTGTCGAACGTGTCGTTGAGGAACGCGCGCGCCCCTGCCGGCGTTCCACGCGGCGCGGAACGTCAGCGCAGCGCCGCCACGTCGCACCAGGAGCGGCGCTGTTCGCCGTGGTAGGGGCGGGCGAGGCCGGACTTGACCAGCGCCTCGGCCACGTCGGCGCCGCCGGCCGCCAGCACGCGGGCGCGCACGCGGCCGCCGTACTTGTCGTTCTGCACGTCCAGCAGGTTCACGTGGCCATCGGCGACCAGGGCGCGCAGGCGCTCGCGCGCGGCCTCGGCAAGCTGCTTTTCCTGCGGGCACTGGGCGCGGCGTTCCGGCGTGTCGATGCCGTCCAGCCGCACGCGCGTCTCCACGGAATGGCCCAGCCAGATCGTGGCGCGCACCGTCAGCGTGTCGCCGTCCACCACCTCCAGCACCTCCGCCGGGATCGGGCCGGGCAGCACGGCGCGCTCGGCCACGGCCGGCAGGGCAAGGGTCAGCAGGGCGGCGGCAAACAGGATGGGGCGCACGCGGGTCCCTCCACGCACCGGGCAACGGCCCGGTTCACGCTTGGGAGGGTATCCCTGCAATGGGAACGTATCAAGCTAGAAATAGGTAACATATCCTGCATGCATACGTGTGCAGGGAGTGCCGTCCTATCGCATGCCGATCAGAAGTCGGTGCAGCGGCCCTTGTTCTCCCAGTCGCCGTAGCGCGTCGGCTCTGGCCCCCGCGGGCCGCCGATCTCGCCGGGCTTCTGCTCCGGGCCCTTCGGGCCGGGCGGGGCTTCGGTGCCGGTGCCGGTGGTTTCGGGGGACTTGCCTTCGGGGGCCGGTTTGGCGTCGCTCATGTCGGGTCCTCTTGAACGGGGCGCGCGACCAAGCCCATATCACCGCCAGCGCCCGGCGGGAAGCCCCCGTCACGGCACCTTTCCCGGATCGACGCGGACCATGACCAGTTATCTGAAGACCTCCATCCTGCTTGCCGGCCTCACCGCGCTGTTCGCCGGCATGGGCTATCTGCTGGGCGGGCAGGGCGGCATGATGATCGCCTTCCTCGTGGCGCTGGGCATGAACGCCTTCGCCTACTGGAACTCCGGCACCATGGTGCTGTCCATGTACGGCGCCCAGGAGGTGGACGCCCACAGCGCGCCCGAATACTACGGCATCGTCGCGCGGCTGGCGCAGCGCGCCGGCCTGCCCATGCCGCGCGTCTACATCATCCATTCCGACCAGCCCAACGCCTTCGCCACCGGCCGCAACCCGGAAAACGCCGCCGTCGCCGCCACCACCGGCCTGCTGAACATGCTGAGCGCCGAGGAGGTGGCCGGCGTGATGGCGCACGAGCTGGCGCACGTGAAGAACCGCGACACGCTGATCATGACGATCACCGCCACCGTGGCCGGCGCCATTTCCATGCTCGCCAACTTCGGCATGTTTTTCGGCGGTTCGCACGCGTCGGGCGAAGACGGGCGGGGCGGCAGCCCGCTGGGCTGGGTGGGGGCGCTGCTGCTGGCGATATTGGCGCCGATGGCGGCGATGGTCGTGCAGATGGCGATCAGCCGCACCCGCGAGTACGAAGCCGACCGCATCGGCGCCGAGATCTGCGGCCGTCCGCTGTGGCTCGCCGGTGCGCTGGAGCGCATCCACCAGGGTGTCGCCCATCATCGCGACCCGCAGGCCGAGGCGCACCCGGCGACCGCGCACCTGTTCATCGTCAACCCGCTGCACGGCGGCGGCATGGACAACCTGTTCTCGACGCACCCCGACGTCCGCAACCGCGTGGCCGCGCTGCGCGACATGGCCGGGGTGGGTGGTCTGGGGGGCGGCTATCACCGCCCCGCCCCGCCGCCCGCCAGCCCCTGGGGCGCCCCGCCGCCGAATCGTCCAGGGCGCGGGCCGTGGGGCTGAGCGGCGCCCCGCGTCCAACCGCCGCTCCACCCGGACGTTGCGGTGGCGGACGGTTGCGACTACGCTCCACCTCCCGCGGAAGGGGTATATGGTGGATCGAATGAGCGAGAACGCGAAGTACCGTCTGGTCACACGGTCCGATTTCGACGGGCTGGTCTGCGCCGTGCTGCTGAAGGAGCTGGACCTGGTGGACGACATCAAGTTCGTCCATCCCAAGGACATGCAGGACGGCAAGGTCGAGATCACCGGCCGGGACATCACCACCAACCTGCCCTACGTGGAGGGCGCGCACCTCGTCTTCGACCACCATCTGTCGGAGACGATGCGCGTGGGCAAGAAGCCCAACCACATCATCCACCCCGAGGCGCCATCGGCGGCCCGCGTGGTGTACGACCACTTCGGCGGGGCCGCGCGCTTCCCGCGCGTGTCGGACGAGATGATGCGCGCCGTCGATCAGGCCGACAGCGCCCAGTACGGCCGCGACGACATCCTGAACCCGGTGGGCTGGACGCTGCTCAACTTCCTCATGGACGCGCGCACCGGGCTGGGCCGCTTCCGCGACTTCCGCGTGTCGAACTATCAGCTGATGATGGAGCTGATCGACTATTGCCGGCAGCACAGCATCGACCAGATCCTCGACCTGCCCGACGTGCGGGAACGCGTCGACCTCTATGTGCAGCACCGCGAGCCGTTCGTCGAACAGCTCAAGCGCTGCGCCACCGTGCACGGCAACGTCGTGGTGCTGGACCTGCGCAATGAGGAGACGATCTTCGCCGGCAACCGCTTCATGATCTACGCGCTGTTCCCGGAAACCAACGTGTCCATCCACGTTCTGTGGGGGCTGAAGCAGCAGAACACGGTGCTGGCCTGCGGCAAGTCGATCCTCGACCGTTCGTCGAAGACGAACATCGGCGCGCTGATGCTGGAGCACGGCGGCGGCGGCCATCACGCCGCCGGTACCTGCCAGATCGACAACGACAAGGCCGAGGCGGTGCTGGCCGGGATCGTCGCGCGGATGCGGGCGGACGGGTAGGGAAAGCAATCTTTGCCCGTGTTCATCGGTGTCTCGAAATTCGGTCTCCCACATGAGCGCCGTTGGCGGGCCGCTTCCCCATCGACACCGCCCGTCCATCGCGCTACATCCCCCGCATGACCGACGCTTCCCTGGCTGCCCGCGCGGTGGCACTCGACCTCGTGCGCGAGGTGCTCCGCAAGTCCGTCCCGCTCGACGACGCCTTCGACGCCCACCCGGAGCTGGGCGCGCTGGAGCCGCGCGACCGCGGCTTCGTGCGGGTCCTCGTCGCCACCGTGCTCCGCCGGCTGGGGCAGATCGACGCGCTGATCGAGGCCAGCCTCGCCAAGCCCGGCCTGCCCAAGGCGGTGGTGCACGACGTGCTGCGCCTGGGCACGGCGCAGCTGGTCTTCCTCGGCACGCCGGCGCACGCGGCGGTCGACACCTCGGTCGAGCTGGCGGCGGCGCGCAACAACGCGCCCTACAAGGGGCTGATCAACGCCGTCCTGCGCCGCCTCGCGCGCGAGGGGGTGGAGATGGCCAGGGCGCAGGACGCCGGCCGTCTCAACACGCCCGACTGGCTGTGGCTGGCGTGGCGGCAGGCCTACGGCACCGGGCGCGCCCGCGGCATCGTCGAGGCGCATCTGGCCGAGGCGCCGCTCGACCTCACCGTGAAGGACGACCCCGCCGCCTGGGCGGCGCCGCTGGAGGCCACGGTGCTGCCCACCGGCACGCTGCGCCGGCCGTCGGGCGGCGCCATCACCGAGTTGCCGGGCTTTGCCGAGGGGGCGTGGTGGGTGCAGGACCTCGCCGCCTCCCTGCCGGCCAAATTGATGGGCGACCTGCGCGGCAAGCGCGTCTACGACCTGTGCGCGGCGCCGGGCGGCAAGACGGCGCAGCTCTGCGCCAAGGGGGCCGATGTGGTGGCGGTGGACCGCTCGGCCAAGCGGCTGGAGCGGGTGAAGGACAACCTGTCCCGCCTGCACCTGACGGCCGAGCTGGTGACCGCCGACGTCGCCACCTGGAACCCCGGCGCGCCGGCCGACGCCGTGCTGCTGGACGCGCCCTGCACCGCCACCGGCGCCATCCGCCGCCACCCCGACGTGCAGCGCCTGAAGCAGCCGGACGACGTGGCGAAGCTGGCTCGCGCGCAGGGCCGGCTGCTGGCGCACGCGGTGGATCTGGTGACGCCGGGCGGCACGCTGATCTACTGCACCTGCTCCATCCAGCCGGAGGAGGGCGAGGCGCAGATCGACCGCCTGCTGGCCAGGGACACCCGCGTCGAACGCCTGCCCGTCACCCCCGACGAGGTGGGCGGTCTGGCCGCGCTGATCAACGAGCGCGGCGAGGTGCGCTCGCTGCCCGGAATGCTGTCGGACCTGGGCGGCATCGACGGCTTCTTTGTGGCAAGACTGCGACGCTTGCCCTAAAGGTGTACCGCTCGCTTGCGGTGGGCGCGCCGAATTGTTACCACACGGGTATGTCCTTGACCGTTCGCGCCTCCACCGCTTCCCATTGCCCGGCCGGCGCCGCCCGCCGTGGGGCGAGGTAGGCCCATGTCCGGCGTGCGCGACACCTTCGGGCGCTTCCGCGACGGCGTGGCCCAGATCGCCTTCGGGAACCCGATCTATTCGCTGACGCTGGGCGGTCGCGCGCCGACCGCGCTGTCGGTGGTGCCGCCCGACCCCTGGCCGGGCGACGCGGAGGCCGGGACGGCGCTGCTGTCGGGCGTCTACCGCTTCGCCGGCCACGGCGTGGCGGGCGACCCGAACGGCGAGCCGCACTGGCATCCCGCCGGGGCGCCGGCCGCCTGGGTCGATGCGCTGCACGGCTTCGAATGGATGCGCGACCTGCGCACGGCCGGCGGCGACGCCGCCCGGCGGCGGGCGCGGGCGCTGGTGCTGTCGTGGCTGGAGCGCAACGGCACCTGGAACGCGCGGACCTGGGCGCCGGACGTGCTGGGCGCCCGGATATCCACCTGGATCGGCCTGCACGATTTCTTCTGCGCCAGCGCCGACGACGAGTTCCGCGCCCGCGTCTTCGACAGCCTGGCCCGGCAGACCCGCCATCTGGCGCGCGTCACCCCCGGCACGCTGGAGGGGGCGGCGCTGCTGACCGCCGTCAAGGGCCTGCTGTATGGCGGGCTGTGCCTGCCGGGCAGCGAGCGGGCGGTGGGCGACGCGCTGCGTATGCTGGAGCGCGAGCTGCCCCGCCAGATCCTGCCCGACGGCGGCCATGTGGAGCGCAGCCCGTCGGTGCAGATGCAGGTGCTGCGCCACCTGATCGACATCCGCGCCGTGCTGCGCGCCGCCCGCGCCGACACGCCGGAGGCGCTGCAGCACGCCATCGACCGCATGACGCCGGCGCTGCGCTTCTTCCGCCACGGCGACGGCGGGCTGGCGCTGTTCAACGGCGGGCACGAGGAGGAGCCGGGCTTCGTCGACACCGTGCTGGCCCAGGCCGACGCCCGCGGCCGGCCGCTGAAGAGCGCGCCGCACACCGGTTTCGAGCGCCTGATCGCCGGCCGCACGCTGGTGCTGATGGACACCGGCACCCCGCCGCCGCCGGGCCTGGACGCGCGCGCCCACGCCGGCACGCTGTCGCTGGAGGTGTCGGTCGGCAAGGAACGGCTGATCGTCAACTGCGGCAGCCACGCCTCGTCCAGCGGGCCGTGGCGCACCGCGCTGGCGGCCTCGGCCGCCCATTCCACCGCCGTGCTGGCCGAAACCAACTCGGCCGAGGTGCTGGAGGAGGGCGGTCTTGGCCGTCGCCCCAGCCACGTCGGCTGCGAGCGCCAGGAGGTCGAGGGCGCGGTGCTGGTGGTGGCGACGCACAACGGCTATGCCCGCGGCTTCGGCTATCTGCACCGCCGCCGCGTCTATCTGGCCGAGAACGGCGAGGATCTGCGCGGCGAGGACACGCTGGAGCCGGTGCTGGGCGCCAACCCGTCGGCGCAGCCCTTCGTCCTGCGCTTCCACCTGCATCCGCAGGTGCAGGCGTCGCTGATCCACAACGGCCAGCAGGTGCTGCTGCGCCTGCCCAGCGGCGCCGGCTGGCGCCTGCACGCGGCCGGCGGGCTGCTGGACCTGTCGGAAAGCATCTACGTCGGCAACGGCGACGAGCCGCGGCGCACCATGCAGGTGGTGGTGACCGGCCATGCCGACATCAACGGCGCCACCGTCAAATGGGCCTTGCGCCGCGAGCGCAAGGCGGCGTGACGCGGCTGTACTGGACCGCGTGCGCCGTCCTGCTGTGCGCCGGGCTGGCCGGCGCCGTCCTGGTCGTCCTGTTCCCGACCGAGCATTACGACGAATTCGGCCGCCTGATCGGCGAGATGCCTCCGGAGTTCGGTGCCGCCCTAGGCCTTGCCGCGCTGGGGGCGGCCGGCCTGCTTGCCGGCGGGCTCGTGCTGGGGGCGATGCGGCTCTGGCGCCGGGTGCGCGGGATACGGTCGCCGCAGTGACGCCGGGGCAGCCACGCGCACATCGCCCTTGCGCGGCGGGCGCAAGGGGGCGTAAATCCCCGCGCATTCCGGGTTTTCGAGGAACATTGCCCCTCTCCCGTGGGGAAGGGGCACAGATGGAGCTTGGCCAGATGACCCCCGACACCGTCCGCATCACCCGCGCCCTCATCTCCGTGTCCGACAAGACGGGGCTCGTGGCGCTTGGACAGGCGCTGGCGGCGCGCGGCGTGGAGATCCTGTCCACCGGCGGCTCGGCGCAGCGCCTCGCCGAGGCCGGCGTGCCGGTCAAGGAGGTCTCCGACCACACCGGCTTTCCCGAGATCATGGACGGCCGCGTCAAGACGCTGCACCCGCGCATCCACGGCGGCATCCTGGCGCGCCGCGACGTGCACGCCGACGCCATGGCGCAGCACGACATCCCGCCGATCGATCTGGTGGTCGTCAACCTCTACCCGTTCGAGGCGACGGTGGCGAAGGGCGCGGGCTTCGAGGATTGCGTGGAGAACATCGACATCGGCGGCCCCGGCATGATCCGCGCCGCCGCCAAGAACCACGATTTCGTCGCCGTCGTCACCGACCCCGAGGATTACGAGGCGCTGCTGGCCGAGCTGGAGCGCAACGACGGCGCCACCACGCTGGGGCTGCGCCGCACGCTGGCGCAGCGCGCCTACGCCCGCACCGCCGCCTACGACGCCGCCATCTCCGCGTGGTTCGCCGGCCAGTTGGGCGAGACGTTCCCGCCGCGCCACGCCATCGCCGGCCAGCTCAGCCAGACGCTGCGCTATGGCGAGAACCCGCACCAGCAGGCGGCCTTCTACGTCACCGGCGACAAGCGTCCGGGCGTCGCCACCGCCATCCAGCTCCAGGGCAAGGAGCTGTCGTACAACAACCTGAACGACACCGACGCCGCCTTCGAGCTGGTCGCCGAGTTCGAGCGCCCGGCCGTCGCCATCATCAAGCACGCCAACCCCTGCGGCGTCGCCGAGGGCGAGAGCCTGCTGGACGCCTACGCGCTGGCGCTGCGCTGCGACCCGGTCAGCGCCTTCGGCGGCATCATCGCCCTGAACCGCCCGCTGGACGCCGCGACGGCCGAGGAAATCTCCAAGCTGTTCGCCGAGGTGGTGATCGCCCCGGACGCCGACGACGCGGCGCGCGCCGTGCTGGCCTCCAAGAAGAACCTGCGCGTGCTGCTGACCCGGGACATGCCCGACCCGGCGGCGCCGGGCATGATGATGAAGATGCTGTCCGGCGGCTTCCTGCTGCAGAACCGCGACGCCGGCCGCGTCTCGGCGGCGGAGCTGAAGGTCGTCACCAAGCGCGCCCCCAGCGAGCAGGAGCTGAAGGACCTGCTGTTCGCCTTCCGCGTCGCCAAGCACGTGAAGTCGAACGCCATCGTCTACGCCAAGGACGGCGCGACCGCCGGCATCGGCGCCGGTCAGATGAGCCGCGTCGATTCAGCCCGCATCGCCGCCATCAAGGCCGCCGAGGCGTCGAAGGCCGCCGGCATCGCAGAGCCGCTGACCAAGGGGTCGGTGGTGGCGTCGGACGCCTTCTTCCCCTTCGCCGACGGTCTGCTGGCGGCGGCCGAGGCCGGCGTGACGGCGGTGATCCAGCCCGGCGGCTCGATCCGCGACAACGACGTCATCGCCGCCGCCGACGAAAAGGGGCTGGCGATGGTCTTCACCGGCATGCGCCACTTCCGCCATTGATCGTTATTAGAACCCTCCCCCTGCTCCGCAGGGGGCGTGGAGCCGGTGCCGAAGGCAATGAGCGCCGAAGGCGATCATAGGTGGAGTGCGGTCGCCCGACTTGCGGGCGACCGTGGAGGGGCCCAAGCGAAGCTTGGGAGGGTGGGGGCAAGTTGTCCGCCAGGATCAGCGGCCAACAGGCTGGCGGGGCAAGGGCTGATCAAAAACACGAAGATCAAAAGATCAAAAGATCATAAGAAAAATCGCCGAAACGGCGGGCTCCGCGAGGAGCTGCGGCTTCGGCAAGGTCCTTATGATCTTCTGATCTTTTGATCTTCGTGTTTTAAACCGGCATGTGATCCGCCAGCCGACGGTTCACCGCCGGCCGAAGAACATGCGGGTGAGCAGGGTTGCCACGTTGGACGAGGGCGCCGGCACGAGGTCGAAGTCGTAGCCCGCGCCGCCCAGCGTGTCGGCACCGTCCGTCCCCTCCTCGCGCTCCTTGGCCGGAAAGGGCACCACCTGGCCCGACCCGGCGCGCCGCGTGTGCGGCGGCGTCGAGGGCGAGCGCGTGGTGTTGCGGGCCAGTGCCTCGTTGATGGAGGCGAAGGCCTCGATGTCCTTGATGTGGAGCATGGCTCTCATCCTGCGCAGGGTACCCGGCGTCACAGTCTAGAGTACCTATGTTGCACCGCAGCATGGTATTGTCCAGTGGGAATAGGAGATCCGCGCTACCGCGATGGGCGTAGCGGATCGCGAACCCCCAGCATCAGCACGAACCCCACCGCGAAGAACACGAGGATGGAGGCCATGCCGGCGCGCTGGCTGGCGAACGCCTCGGTGGCGAGGCCCAGCGCCAGTGGCCCGAAGAAGCCCACCACCCGGCCGGACAGGCCGTAGAGCCCGAACATCTCGCCCTGCATGTGCTCGGGCGACAGGCGCGCCATCATCGACCGCCCGGCCGCCTGCGCCGGCCCGAAGAACAGGCCCAGCGCCAGCGCCAGCACCCAGAACGCCGCCTTGTCCGTCGCCAGGATCAACGGCACGCCCGACGCGATCAGCCCGGCGACGCTGATCAGGATGGTGCGGCGCGCGCCGAACCAGTCGTCGATCCAGGCGAAGCCGACGGCACCGAGGCCGGCCACGACGTTCAGCACGATGGCGAACATCACGATTTCCTCGAAGCTCATGCCGAAGGTCCCGGCGGCGTAGATGCCGCCGAACGCGGTGATCGTGTTGATGGCGTCGCGGTAGAAGGCGCTGGCGATCAGGAAGCGGACGATCTGCTTGTACTGGCGCGCGTGCTGAATGGTCTGCCACAGCGTCGCCAGCCCCTCGCGCACGGCGCGGCCCAGCGGCTTGCCGGTGGCCGGCTCGTCCGGTACCCACAGGAACAGCGGCAGCGCGAACACGGCGAACCACGCCGCCACCAGCAGCGCCGTGGCGCGCACATTTTCCTGGTCGGCGGTGGAGAACAGCCCGAAGACGGGGGCGTCGTTCTTGACGAAGCCGAACAGCGCCACGATCAGGCAGGCCAGCCCGCCGAAATACCCGGTGCCCCAGCCCCAGCCCGACACGCGGCCCAGCATGCGCGGCGGCGCCACCGCCGGCAGGGTGGCGTTGTAGAAGACGTTCGCCAGCTCGAACGCGATGGTGCCCAGCGCCACGCAGACCAGCGCCAGCGTCATCGCCGACGGGTCGGGCTTCACCCACCACAGCGCCGTGGTGAAGGCGACGGTCAGCGCGGTGAACAGCGCCAGCCACGGCTTGCGCCGCCCGGTGTGATCGGCGACAGCGCCCAGCACCGGGCTGAGCACGGCGACGGCGAGGCCGGCGGCGGCCATGGCTCGGCTCCACGCCGCCGTGCCCAGCACCTCGTCCCGCGCCACGGCGCGGGTGAAGTAGACGGCGAAGACGAAGGTGGTGATGACCGTGTTGTAGGCCGAACTGGCCCAGTCGTACAGGCACCACGCGGCGATGGCGCGGCGGTCGGGGGCGGTCACGAGCGCTCCTGCGGGTGCGCGGCAAGGGCCTTGAGCGTCGCCGTCTGCTCCTGCAGCCGGCCATCGATGCGGGCCAGCATCATCAGCACCGCGTCGCACAGGGCCTGCATAGATTCTTCCTTGGCGACGGCGGTGCTTTCGGCCGCTACGATTGGCTGGTATTCGGGCATCGGTCCTCCGGAGCAAGCTTGGACTGTAGCGGATCATCGTACGTGCGCCAACGCCGGTGGCGTGGTTGTATCGGTCCCAGAAGGAACCCCACCCATGCGCAAGACCGTCCTCTTCGCCCTGTCCGCCCTGCTGCTCGCCGCCTGCGTGGAGAGCGGGGGGCCGAAGCCGTCCGCCGTCGCGCAGCTCGGGCCGGTGCCCGAGGGGGAGGCGGCGTGCGTGCAGGCCGGCGGGCGGTGGGCCAAGGGGGGCATGCGCGGCGCCCCGCTCTGCTTCCAGGACTATCCCGACGCCGGCACGGCGTGCACCACGGCCGCCGACTGCCAGGGGCGCTGCATCGTGGGGGCCGACGGCGCCGGGCAGTGTCAGGCGACGCGGCCGCGGTTCGGCTGCTACCGCTATCTCGACCGGCAGGGGCGGGTCATCGGCCTGTGCGTGGACTGATCCGCATCGGCGTTTGCGCCGATTGACAGGCGCCGCGCCCTCCCGCACGCTCATGCGAAAATGGAGGGAGGAGAGCGCCATGCACACGGCGTCGCACGTGCTCGCCATCGACCAGGGCACGACCTCGACCCGCGCCATCCTGTTCGACCGCGACGCGCGGCCGGTCGCCTCGGCGCAGCGGGAACTGCGGCAGTTCTACCCGGCCGACGGCTGGGTGGAGCACGACCCCGGCGACATCTGGAACGACACCGTCGCCGTGATGCGCGCGGCGCTGGAAAAGGCGGGGCTAGAGGCGAAGGCCGTCGCCGCCATCGGCATCACCAACCAGCGCGAAACCACCATCCTGTGGGACCGCCGCACGGGCGCGCCGGTGCACAACGCCATCGTCTGGCAGGACCGCCGCACCGCCGACGCCTGCCGCCGCCTGACGGCCGACGGGGCGGAACCGATGGTGAGCGAGCGGACGGGGCTGCTGATCGACCCGTACTTCTCGGCGACCAAGCTGCGCTGGCTGCTCGACACCGTCCCCGGCGCGCGGGAGCGGGCGGAGCGTGGCGAGCTGGCCTTCGGCACGGTGGATTGCTTCCTGCTGTGGCGGCTGACCGGCGGCCGGGTGCACGCCACCGACGCCACCAACGCCGCGCGCACGCTGCTGTTCGACATCCGCCGGCAGGACTGGGACGACGAGCTTCTGCGCCTGTTCGGCGTGCCGCGCGCCGTGCTGCCGCACGTGCTGGACAACGCCGCCGACTTCGGCGTGGCGGAGGCGTCGGTGCTGGGTGCGCGCATCCCCATCGCCGGCATGGCCGGCGACCAGCAGGCGGCCACGGTGGGGCAGGCGTGCTTCGCCCCGGGCATGATCAAGTCCACCTACGGCACCGGCTGCTTCGCGCTGATGAACGTCGGCGAGAATTTCGTGCCCTCCCGGCACCGGCTGCTGACGACCGTCGCCTATCGCCTGCACGGCAAGCCGACCTACGCCATCGAGGGGTCGATCTTCGTGGCCGGGGCGGCGGTGCAGTGGCTGCGCGACGGGCTGCGCCTGATCCCCGACGCCGCCAGCAGCGAGTACCACGCGCGCGAGCTGTCCGACACCGGCGGCGTCTATCTGGTGCCGGCCTTCACCGGGCTGGGCGCGCCGCACTGGGACCCGGACGCGCGCGGCGCCATCCTGGGCCTGACGCGCGACAGCGGGCTGGCGCACGTGGTGCGCGCGGCGCTGGAATCGGTGGGCTACCAGACGCGCGACCTGATGGAGGCCATGGCCTCGGACGGCGGCCGCGAGCCGGAGGCGTTGCGCGTCGACGGCGGCATGGTGGTCAACGACTGGGTCTGCCAGTTCCTGGCCGACATCCTGGGCGTGGCGGTGGAGCGGCCCGACGTGACCGAGACGACGGCGCTGGGGGCCGCCTATCTGGCCGGCATGCAGGTGGGCGTCTACGGCGGGCTGGACGCCATATCCGCCGCGTGGCGCTGCGAGCGGCGGTTCGAGCCGGGCATGGACGCGGCGACGCGCGACCGCCTGACCGCCGGCTGGCGGGCGGCGCTGGCCCGCGTGCGCTCGGGCTGACGCGTCGTCATCAACGCTTCACGGGAACGACACATGGGCGAAACCGGGGCGGCGAAACCGGGGCCGGGTAGGGAAGCGCCGGGACCCGAACAAAAATACAGGGAGATGGGACCGATGAACAGCATCCGCGGGATGGCCGCCGGCACGGCGGTGGCGCTGGTGGCGCTGGTGGCGAATGGAGGCGCGGCGAACGCCCAGACGAAGACGGTGGTGGAGTTCTGGCACGGCCTGCCGCAGCCGCTGGGCGGGCAGCTCGAACAGCTTGTCCAGGACTTCAACAAAAGCCAGGACACGGTGCGGGTCAACCCGACCTTCAAGGGCTCCTACCCCGAGACGATGCAGGCCGCCATCGCCGCCTTCCGCGCCGGCAACGCGCCGCACATCGTGCAGATGTTCGAGGTCGGCACCGCCACCATGATGGCGGCCGGCCCGGCCATCAAGCCTGTCTACAAGCTGCTGGAGGAGACGGGCACGCCGATCGATCCCAAGGCGTACCTGCCGGCGGTCAGCGGCTATTATTCGACCGCGGACGGCAAGATGATGGCCATGCCGTTCAACAGCTCCACCGCCATCATGTTCTACAACAAGGACGCCTTCCGGAAGGCCGGCCTCGACCCCAACGCGCCGCCGCAGACCTGGCCGGCGCTGATCGACGCGGCGAGAAAGCTGAAGGCGGCCGGCATCGCCTGCCCCTACACCACCTCCTGGCCCACCTGGGTGCAGTTCGAGCAGTTCTCGGCCATCCACGACCTGCCCTTCGCCACGCAGGAGAACGGTTTCAAGGGCCTGAACGCGGAGCTGACGATCAACAGCCCGTTGCACGTGAAACATCTGCAGACGCTGATCGACATGCAGAAGGAGGGGCTGTTCAAGTACGGCGGGCGCGACAACGCGGCGGACGCGCTGTTCCCGGCCGGCGAATGCGCCATGCAGACGGCCTCGTCCGGCCTGCGCCTGCGCATCGGCAAGGAGGCGAAATTCGACTGGGGCGCCGCCATGCTGCCGCACTGGCCCGACGCGGCGGGCGCGCCGAAGAACGGCGTGATCGGCGGTGCGGCGTTCTGGGTGATGACCGCGCCCAAGCGCACGGCCGAGGAGTACAAGGGGGTGGCCGAGTTCTTCAAATTCATCGGCCAGCCGGCGGTGGACGCCAAGTGGCACATGGACACCGGCTACCTGCCCATCACCTTCCAGGGCTTCGAGCAGGCCAAGGCGGCGGGCTTTTACGAGAAGAACGCGGGCGCCGACGTGCCATACCAGCAGATCACCCGCACGCCGGTCACCGCGAATTCCAAGGGCTTCCGCCTGGGCAACCTGCCGGAGATCCGCAACATCATCCAGGAGGAGATGGAAAAGGCGTTCCAGGGCCAGCAGTCCGCCCAGCAGGCCCTCGACAGCGCCGCCCAGCGCGGCAACGCCGTCCTGCGCAATTTCGAACGCGCGAACCGGGGGTGAGGTGAACCTCTCCCTCCCCCTGCTCCGCAGGGGGAGGGAAGGGGCCCACGAAGTGGGAAGGGTGGGGGCAACGGCCTGCCCAAGGATCAGCGGCCCGTAGGTTGGGTTGAGCCTCAGCGAAAACCCAACGTGTCCGCGATGCGAGGGATGTTGGGTCTCGACCCAACCGACGTAGGCACGCCGCTTATTCTCGGGCAGGCCGTTGCCCCCACCCTCCCGCTTCGCGGGTCCCTCCACGGTCGCCCGCAAGTCGGGCGACCGCACTCCACCTACGATCGCCTTCGGCGCTCGTTGCCTTCGGCATCGGTTCCGTGCCCCCGCCGGAGGCGGGGGAGGGGTTGGAATGAAGGATCCCCATGCAGCGCCGCGTCGTGTTCGGCAACCGCCTGCTTCCCTACCTGCTGCTGGCGCCGCAGGTGGCGGTGACGCTTGTCTTCTTCCACTGGCCGGCGGCGCAGGCGATCGAGCAGTCGATGCTGCTGCAGGACGCCTTCGGCCTGCGCTCGCAGTTCGTCGGGCTCGAGAACTTCGCGGCGGTGCTGGGCGATCCCAACTACCGGCACACGGTGCGCGTCACCGTGATCTTCAGCCTTGCCGTCACCGTGCTGTCCATGGTTCTGGCGCTGCTGTTCGCCGTGCTGGCCGACGCCGGCATCCGCGGGCGCAACGTCTACCGGACGCTGCTGATCTGGCCCTACGCGCTGGCGCCGGCGGTGGCGGCGGTGCTGTGGATGTTCATCTTCAACCCGGACATCGGCGTGCTGGGGCGGGCGCTGAACGACCTGGGCATCGCCTGGGACTATCGGCTGAACGACGATCAGGCGCTCTTGATGGTGGTCCTGGCGTCGGCGTGGAAGCAGGTGTCGTACAACTTCATCTTCTTCCTGGCCGGGCTGCAGGCGATCCCGCGCTCGCTGCTGGAGGCGGCGGCCATCGACGGCGCCGGGGCGGGGCGGCGGTTCTGGACGATCACCTTTCCGCTGCTGTCGCCGACGACCTTCTTTTTGCTGGTGGTCAACATCGTCTACGCCTTCTTCGAGACGTTCGGCGTCATCCACGCGCTGACCCGCGGCGGGCCGGGCAAGGCGACGGAGACGCTGATCTACCGCGTGTACGTCGATGGGGTGATCAACAACGACCTCGGCGGCTCCTCGGCGCAGTCGGTGATCCTGATGCTGGTGGTCGTGGCGCTGACCGCGCTGCAATTCCGCTTCATCGAGCGCAAGGTGCACTACGCATGACCGCCCGGCGGATTATGGATCTGGTGCCGCACGCCGTGCTGATCCTGGGTGTGCTGATCTTCGCCTTTCCCATCTACATGACGCTGGTCGGATCGACCTGGGACGCCGCGACCATCGCGCGCGGCAACCTGCCGCTGACGCCCGGCGGCGAGGCGGCGTTCAACTATGGCGCGGCGTGGAACGAGGGGCGGGGCGAGCGCGTCGTCGGCACGCCGGTCAACGTCATGATGGTCAACAGCCTGATCATGGCGCTGACCATCGCGGTGGGGAAGATCGTCATCTCCATCCTGTCGGCCTACGCGGTGGCGTTCTTCCGCTTTCCGGGCCGTATGCTGTTCTTCTGGATGATCTTCGTCACGCTGATGCTGCCGGTCGAGGTGCGCATCATCCCCACCTACAAGGTGGTGGCGGACCTGGGCCTCATCGACACCTATGCAGGACTGACCATCCCGCTGATCGCCTCGGCCACGGCGACGCTGCTGTTCCGCCAGTTCTTCCTGACCATCCCGGACGAGCTGGTGGAGGCCGCCAGGATCGACGGCGCCGGGCCGGTGCGCTTCTTCTTCGACGTGCTGCTGCCGCTGTCGCGCACCAACATCGCGGCGCTGTTCGTCATCCTCTTCATCTACGGCTGGAACCAGTACCTGTGGCCGCTGCTGATCACCACCAGCCACGACATGCAGACGCTGGTCATCGGCATCACCCGCATGATCGGCACCGGCGAGAGCGCCACCGACTGGAACCTGATCATGGCGACCACGGTCATGGCGCTGCTGCCGCCGGTGGCCGTGGTGGTGCTGATGCAGCGCTGGTTCGTCAAAGGGCTTGTGGACAGCGAGAAATAAGAATGGCGACGGTCGATCTGCGCGGCGTGCGCAAGTCCTATGGCAGCGTCCAGGCGATCAAGGGCATCGACCTTGCGGTGGCCGACGGCGAGTTCCTGGTGATGCTGGGCCCCTCGGGCTGCGGCAAGTCCACGCTGCTGCGCATGGTGGCGGGGCTGGAGACCATCACCGGCGGCGAGGTCGCCATCGGCGGGCGCGTGGTGAATGCGCTGGAGCCCAAGGACCGCGACATCGCCATGGTGTTCCAGAACTACGCGCTGTACCCGCACATGAGCGTGTTCGACAACATGGCCTACGGGCTGAAGATCCGCGGTCTGCCCAAGGCGGAGATCCGCGCGCGCGTGGCGAAGGCGGCCGATATCCTGGAGTTGGGCGCGCTTCTGGAGCGCCGGCCGAACCAGCTCTCCGGCGGCCAGCGCCAGCGCGTCGCCATGGGGCGCGCCATCGTGCGCGAGCCGGCCGTGTTCCTGTTCGATGAACCGCTGTCCAACCTGGACGCCAAGCTGCGCACGCAGATGCGCGTGGAGATCAAGCGCCTGCAGGACCGCCTGCGCATCACCAGCCTGTACGTCACCCACGATCAGGTGGAGGCGATGACGCTGGCCGACCGCATCATGGTCATGAACCACGGCGTGGCCGAACAGGTCGGCACGCCGCTGGACGTCTACCAGCGCCCGGCCAGCCTGTTCGTCGCCGGCTTCATCGGCGCGCCGCCGATGAACGTGGTGGACGCGCGGGTGTCGGAGGATGGCGCGGGTGTGGTGATGGCGGGCCCCCGCCGCCATCGCGGTCTTCCAGGACCAGCTCGCCGCCGTGGTCTTCCATGATCTTCTTGACGATCGCCAGCCCCAGGCCGGTGCCCTTGGCCCGCGTCGTCACATAGGGTTCGGTC
>DASWVP010000200.1:0-28878 GCA_036401175.1 Azospirillum sp.
GTAGGTTGGGTTGAGCCCAGCGAAAACCCAACGTCGGAGGGGCTTGCGGAACGGCGCGGGCGGTCTTACGTTCACGCCATTCGCTTCCGTGGGGACGACCCCGCCTTCGCCAGGGGAGCTTGCCTCGGGACGACCCGGCCCTGGACCCGGAGGTCTGTCATGGCCTGGATCGCCCTTTTCGCCGCCGGTCTGCTGGAAATCGGCTGGGCCGTCGGGCTCAAGCACTCGGACGGCTTCACGCGTCCCATCCCCTCGATCCTGACCGTCGCCGCGATCGTCGCCAGCCTTGGCCTGCTCGGCGTGGCGCTGAAGGAACTGCCGCTCGGCACCGCCTACGCGGTGTGGACGGGCATCGGCACGGTGGGCTCGGCCATCGCCGGCATCGCGCTGTACGGGGAGCCGGCGGACGCCGTGCGGCTGGGCTGCATCGGCCTGATCGCGGCCGGGATCATCGGATTGAAACTGGCGGCGCCGCACTGACGGCAAGCTTCCCTGCCCAACGGGGCGGCGTTCGGCTATAGTGCCAAGCGTGGTCTGGGGCATTCCTTGGGAGCGAGCGGTGTCCGACGTGCAGCGCGTCCGCCAAGCGATCGAGGTCGCCCGCCGGCTGGCAGGGGCGTGGAACGCCGACGCCGTGGCCGCTATCGCGGACATCGCCGACCCGCACCTGCCGAAGCCGCTGGAGCGGGTGGGGCCGACGGGCATGGCGGCGCTGGGCGGGCTGCCGCCGGCGGCGGGGCGCGAGCGGCTGGGGATCCTGGTGGCGCCGGCCGTGGTGGAGGTGCTGCTGCCGGCCCTGCGCGACGGCATGGTCGAAGGGCTGGGCGAGCATCCCGTGGCGGACGGGCGGCCCGACCTGCTGGAATGCGCCGACGCCTTCGTGGCGTTGCGCGGCTGGACGGCGTGGCGGCAGCGCGAGCCGGAGGTCCAGAAGCTCGGCATCGACATCGGCAAGGCGATTCTGCTGCGCGCCAAGGCGAGCATGCACGCGATGCAACGGTTGCTGGAGAGCGACGACGTCCCCGACCTGAACGCGCTGTCCATGGACCTGCTGCGGCTGGAGGGGCTGCGCTGGCTGGCCGAGGTGATGCGGGACGTGCCGGCGCAACGCGTCATCGGCGATCTGTCGCGCCGGCTGGCCCGGCTCAGCCTGACGCGCGCCGCCGCCACCATCGAGACGTTCGTCAAGGCGCGCGACCTGCTCACCCTGTTCGACAACGCGCTGGTCATCTCGCAGGTCGACAATCTGATCGTGCTGGCCCAGCGCGTCCTCGACGCCCAGGAGGCGGGCGAGGAAGAGGCGACGGCCTTCGTGATGACCGGCGACGAGCGGGCGATCGCCGAATTCGCGGCGGCGCTGGCGCGCCTCACCGACGCGCTGTTCACCCTGGCGCGCGGCGCCGCCGGAAAGCCCGGCAAGGCCGAAAGCTTTTTCCCTGGCCTTGTGCGGCAGATCGACTGCCTGTTCCGCTTCACCGCGCACCTGCGCCACGGCGCCCGCCCGGCGGTGATCGACGGCATCGAGGAGCGCGTGCGCGGCAACCTTCGCACGCTGGCCTCGCAGGTCGCCGGCACCTTGCAGACGGCTATCGGCCATGTCGGGCACGACCCAGCGACGCTGCGCGCCGCGCTCGCTCAGGGGCGCGAGCTTGGCACGATGCTGGAACGCCACGGGCTGGTCGCGGAATCCGGCCTGATCGCCGTGCGCATCCACGCCGCCCGCAAGGTTCTGGCGGTTTAGAGCCGAGCGCGCCTGACGTTGGGAGGCATTTTCCTTAAAAGCGCTACGAAAATCGAAGCAGTTCAGAACCAAAGATGAATTGAAGTATCTCTTCTTGTTGTGAAGACTTCAATTCCCAGTAAACCGTATAAAATTGCAATATTTGACGAAGCGGCCGGCGCGCCCTAAATTGTCACTTGCCTCGACACGGGAACTTCATCCCGGGGGCGCGGAAGCGGGGATGGTTTCACTTTCCCGGCCGCGCCGAAAAAATGCGGGGCAGAGGGGTAGAGGGCCATGGCGCTGCGGATCACTGTCGGACGAACGGGCTCGGATCGGCGTTTGACCCGCGGGGCGCTGCTGCTGGCCGCCGCGCTGGGTTCGCTGGCCGTGATGGGCGCGGGCGGCATCGCCCTGCTGGGCACGGCGCACGCCGGCAAGCCGGCGGTGGAGCCGCGGGTCCAGGCGCTCGGCACCGTGGCGCCGCTGCCGGCCATGGAGTTCACGCTGGCCGATGGCCACCGCATGCGTCAGGTGGAGTTGCGCGTCCTGCTCGAATTCGACCCCACGGTCGACCGCAAGACGGTGGAACAGCACGCGCCGCGCATCGCCAACGCGCTGAGCGCCAGCATGATCGACGTGAACCCCGTCGAGCTGACCGGTTCGGCCGGCACGCGTCTTGTCAAGGAGCAGGTGAGCATCGTCGTCAACCGCGAGATGAAGCCCATCCGCATCCGTCAGGTGCTGCTGCAACGCTTCCTGGTGCGCTGAGCCGCGCCGGCCATCCCCCGGCAACGCGCCCCCTCCCTGCGCGACGAACCGCCGCTTGCGCTGTCTGGCCACTCGACACGGCCGGCGGAATGCGGAACACTTCGCCGCCGAACGAAGAATGGGATGGAGAGACGGCCGTGGCCGAGTTCGATTTCGACCTGTTCACCATCGGCGCCGGATCGGGCGGCGTGGCCGCCAGCCGGCGCGCCGCGTCCTACGGCGCCCGCGTGGCGATCTGCGAGGGCAGCCGGGTGGGCGGCACCTGCGTGATTCGCGGCTGCGTGCCCAAGAAGCTGCTGGTCTACGCCAGCCAGTTCCGCGACGCTTTCCAGGACGCCTGCGCCTACGGCTGGGACAGCCACGTGCCGGCCTTCGACTGGCCGACGCTGATCGCCAACAAGGACAAGGAGATCGACCGGCTCAACGGCATCTACATCAAGATGCTGGAGACCTCGGGCGTCACCCTGTTCCCGCACTTCGGCCGGCTGATCGACCGCCACACGGTGGAGGTGGCGGGCAAGCGGTACACGGCGAAGACCATCCTGATCGCCACCGGCGGCTGGCCGTCACTGCCGCCCATTGCCGGCATCGAGCACGCCATCACGTCGAACGAGGCGCTGCACCTCGGCCACCTGCCGCACTCCATCCTGATCATCGGCGGCGGCTACATCGCGGTGGAGTTCGCCAGCATCTTCCGCGGCTTGGGCGTCGAGGTGACGATCATGATCCGCGGCGAGGAGTTGCTGAACGGCTTCGACGACGACATCCGCGTGGCGCTGTCGCAGGAAATGCGCAAGCGCGGCATCGAGATCCTGGCGCGCGCCCAGCCGGTCAAGGTGGAGGAGGGGCCGGGCGGCTTCACCGTCACCGACCACATGGGGCGCGAGCATTCGGCCGGAGTCGTCATGGCGGCGACCGGCCGGCGGCCAAACACCCGCGACCTCGGCCTGGAAGAGCTGGGCATCGCGATGGACGAGGGCGGGGCGATCCGCGTCGACGACGGGTCGCGCACCAGCGTCGACAACGTCTACGCCATCGGCGACGTGACCGACCGCATGGCGCTGACCCCCATCGCCATCGCCGAGGGGCGCGCCCTGGCCGAGACGCTGTACAACGACAACCCCATGCGGATCAGCTACGCCAACGTGCCGACGGGGGTGTTCTCGCTGCCGCCGCTGGGTACCGTCGGCCTGACGGAAGCCGAGGCGCGCGCCAAGTTCGCCAAGGTCGACATCTACCGCGCCGGCTTCCGGCCGATGAAACACACCATGTCCGGCCGCGAGGAGCGGGCGCTGATGAAGCTGGTCGTCGACGGCGAGAGCCAGCGCGTGCTGGGCTGCCACATGATGGGCATGGACGCGCCGGAGATCGTGCAGGGCCTTGCCATCGCGATGAACTGCGGGGCGACCAAGGCCGACTTCGACCGCACCATCGCGCTGCACCCCTCGACCGCCGAGGAGTTCGTGCTGATGCGCGAGAAGGTCGCCGACCCGCAGACGCTCTGACGGTCATCGGCGTGTGAGGCGCGGCCCAACGCCCGGTGCCCTTTGTGACAAGTTGGACGGACGCGGGACGCCGCTTGTCGTCTCCCCACGGTTTCGCCACAATTCGCTGCCGCCCGTAAGGGTTAATCCCTAGGGGCGGTGGCGGGTTGTGGGCGGACTCCTGTCCGCCGTGGGGTGGGGGCGAAGATGTGCTGGCTGTGCGAGCGCGGGCTGTTCGGCGACGTGCCCTTGGGGGGCGCGACGGCGGAGGCGGACATGGGGCTGCCGCCCACCGCGCCCGAGGGAACGCTGGCCGCGGCCACCACCGCCGGCGTCAGCCTGACCGGCACCAACGCCATCGACGCCTTGCTCCTGGGTACCAAATGGTCAGAGGCGTTGACCTATGGGTTCCCGACCGCCGGGTCGGACTGGTCCGCCTACAGCGCGCCGGGGGGTGAGCCGTACAACGGCTTCGCCGCGCTCAGCACCGCCCAGCAGGCGGCGGTGACCTCGGCCGTCACCCTGTGGACCGACGTCGCCGACCTGTCGCTCTCCTTCGTTGCCGAGCCGGCGACGGCGGCGGACATCCGCTTCGCCGTCAGCAGCCTGCCCGACACCTCCTACGCCTACGTGCCCGGCGGCACCGCCCGGTCCGGCGACGTGTGGTTCCAGAACATCGGCGGCACCGACGCCTGGACTTCCGGCAGCTACCCGTTCCTCACCGTCCTGCACGAGGCCGGGCACGCGCTGGGCCTCAAGCACCCGCACACGACCTACACCAGCGGTTCGACCACCTGGCCGGTGATGGACGCCAGTCAGGATTCGCTGGAATACACGGTGATGGCCTACCGCTCCTACATCGGCGGGCCTCCCAGCGCCTACACCGTCGCCGCCGGCTCCTACCCGGCGGGGCCGATGCTGAACGACATCTCGGCGATCCAGCAGCTCTACGGCGCCAACTTCGCCACCAATGCCGGCGACACGACCTACAGCTTCGCCCCGGCGACGGCGACGGTCTTCCGGACGATCTGGGACGGCGGCGGCACCGACACCTACGACGCCTCGGCCTACACGGTGGGCGTGGCGCTCGACCTCGCCCCTGGTTCGTGGAGCACGCTGGCTGCCGGCCAGCTTGCCAACCTGGGCGGCGGCCATGCCGCCATCGGCAACGTCGCCACCGCGCGGCTGTACAACGACGACACCCGCTCGCTGATCGAGAACGCGACCGGCGGCACCGGCGCCGATACGATCAACGGCAACCAGGGTGACAACGGGCTGTCCGGCGGCGACGGCGCCGACCGCCTGTCCGGCGCGGCCGGCGCCGACACGCTGAGCGGCGGCGACGGGGCGGACAGCCTGTACGGCGGCTCCGGCGCGGACCTGTTCGACGGCGGGGCGGGGGACGATGTGCTGGTGCTGGCCTCGGGGGACGGCACGGCGGCCGACACGCTGTCGGGCGGCGCCGGCACCGACACCCTGGAGGCGGGGTTCGACACCGACCTCACCGCCAGGACGCTCGACGGGATCGAGGCGCTGCGCCTCGCGTCGGGCGTCACGCTGGCCATGGGCGGCGCCCAGCTCGCCGGCATCACCACCGTCCAGGGCGTCGGCGGCGGCGCCGCCGAGACGCTCACCGTCCAGGCGGCGACGACGACGCTCGACCTGTCGGGCATGACGGCGACCGACGCGCGGCTGCTGGGCGTGGGCACGGCGGACGGCGACAGCATCACCGGCGGCGGCGCGGCGGACATCCTGTCGGGTGTGGCCGGGTCGGACCTGCTGCTGGGAGGCGGGGGCAACGACACGCTGTACGGCGGCAGCACCGCCGGCAACGACAGCGACACGCTGATGGGCGACGCCGGGTCGGACCTGCTGGTCGGCGGGGCCGGGCGCGACTGGCTGCAAGGCCATTCCACCGGCACCACCACCGACGCCGACACGCTGAGTGGCGGCGACGGCGAGGACACGCTGTTGTCGGCGCTGAGCGGCGCCAACGCGGCGTTCCTCTTCGGCGACGCCGGGGACGACCGGCTGAGCGGCATGGACGCCGCCGACGTCCTGGACGGCGGCGCCGGCAACGACACGCTGTCGGGCGGGGCCGGCGACGACGTCTTTTATGTGGGTGCCGGCGACACGGTCGCCGACCTCGCGTCCGGCGACACGCTGCTCGTCGGCGGCTACAGCGGCGCGGCGACGCTGAGCGTCTCCTCCGGTTCGTCGTCCAGCACGGTGACGGTCAACGAGGGCGGTCCGTCGCTGACGTTCACGCTGCAGGGCTCCGGCTACGCCGCCTCGACACTGTCGACCGCCAGCGTCGGCGGCACCTTGCGGATCATCCACACCCCGGCACCGTCCACCCCCACCACCAGCGGCGATTCGGGCGGCGGCGGGGGAGGGGGTGGGGGAGGCGGCGGAGGCGGCACGTCCACATCCACGCCGACCACCACGCCGGCCAGCACGCCCGTGGCCGTCACCACCGCGCCGGTCCAGGTGGCGATCGCCGGTACGCTCAACGCCCAGGTGCCGGGCGGCGTCAGCCTCGGCGCCAGCGGGCAGCAAGCCCCGGTGGGGCCGTCCGAGCTGGCGGGCACGCTGACCACGGCGGCCGGGGCGCTGAACGCCGACCCGACGCAGCAGGCCACGCTGATCTCGGCGTTCTCGACCTACACCGCGTCGCTGCCGGCGACGGCTTCGGTGTCCGTGAGCACCGTCACGCCGACGCTGACAGGCACCGCGCCGACGGAGCCGATCGTCATCACCGGCGGCGGGACTGGCGGCGAGGCGCTGCTGATCGACGCGCGCAACCTGCCGTCCGGCACCATCCTGCAGGTGGACAACGTCGGCTTCGTGGCGGTGGTCGGCAACGCGCAGGTCACCGGCGGCGCGGGGGCGCAGTACGCGGTGGGCGACGGCTCCAGCCAGATCATGGTGCTGGGCGCGGACGACGACACGCTGCGCGGCGGGGCCGGCGCCGACTTCGTCGGTTCGCGCGAAGGCGACGACCTGATCTTCGGCGACGAGGGCAACGACACGGTGACCGGCGGCGTCGGCGACGACAGCCTGTACGGCAACCAGGACGACGACCTCGCCTATGGCAACCAGGGCGTCGACGCGCTGTTCGGCGGGCAGGGGGCGGACACGCTGTTCGGCGGGCAGGACGCCGACCTGCTGTTCGGCAACATGGCGGCCGACGCGCTGTACGGCAACATGGCGAACGACAGCCTGTTCGGCGGGCAGGGCGACGACAGCCTGTTCGGCGGCCAGGGCGACGATTTCGTCGCCGGCAACCTGGGCGACGACGTGCTGAACGGCAACCTGGGCAACGACACGCTGGCCGGCGGCGCCGGCGCCGACCGCTTCGTCGCCGGGCCCGGCGCCGATGTGGCAAGCGACTTCAGCGTCGCCGAGGGCGACCGCATCCAGGTGGCCGCCGGGGTGACCTGGACCATCGGCGCCGACGCCGCGGGGCATGCGGTGATCGGCTTCAGCGCCGGCGGGCAGCTCACCTTGACCGGCGTCACCGCCGGGCAGGTGCAGGCCGGCTGGTTCGTCTAGCCGGAGGACGGTTTCAAGCTCCGGTCCGGCCCCAGTCTGGAACGATTCTAACGAGTTCCAGTTGATGGCCTGACGGGCTTTCCCGATCGAAACGCTGGCCGCCTCGACCGGCGGACGGGACCCCGCACCATCGTCATGGGCGAGAGGAAACCAGCATGTTCATGCACAACAAAAACCTGATGTATACGGTACGCGTATCGGAGCCGAACCCGGCGCTGGCCAGCCTGATGCTGGAGCAGTTCGGCGGACCGCAGGGCGAATTGGCGGCGGCCATGCGCTACTTCACGCAGGCCCTTGCCGACGAGGATCCGGGCCGCAAGGACATGCTCATCGACATCGCCACCGAGGAGCTGAGCCATCTGGAGGTGATCGGCTCCATCGTCGCGATGCTGACCAAGGGCTCCAAGGGCAAGCTGGCCGAGGGCGCGGAGGCGACCGCCGACCTCTACGCCAACATCACCCAGGGCAACGGCAGCCACACGCTCCAGCTTCTCTACGGCGGCGGGCCGTCGCTGGCGAATTCGGCCGGTCAGCTGTGGACCGGCGGCTACATCGATTCCATCGGCGAGCCGACGGCCGACCTGCGCTCTAACGTCGCCGCGGAAGCGCGCGCCAAGATCATCTACGAGCGCCTGATCAACGTCACCGACGACCCCGGCGTCAAGGACGCGCTGACCTTCCTGATGACGCGCGAGATCGCCCACCAGAAGAGCTTCGAGAAGGCGCTGTACTCCATCGAGAACAACTTCCCGCCGGGCAAGCTGCCGGGCCATCCCGAGTACGTGAACAAGTACTACAACATGAGCCAGGGCGCCGGCGACATGCGCGGCCCCTGGAACCAGGGCGACCAGTGGGAGTTCGTCGAGCAGCGCCCCGACCAGAAGCCGGTCGACGGCGGCGACGGCAACGCCACGGTCCGCCTTGCCGCCGAGGAGATGGCGGCGGTGGAAAAGGTGGCGAAGCGCACCATGTCGCGCCCGGAAGGCAACCCGACCACCGGCGCCGACCTGGGCGCCGGTCCGGGCGCCGGCAAGGTCAAGCAGGTCTGACCGACCGCTACGGGGCGGAGCCGGCCGGCGCCGGCTCTGCCTCCACCGCCGGCTCTCCGGCGCGGGCGCGTCCGATCAGCCACGTCAGGATCAGCAGGCCCGGCAGGGCGCCGGCCATGGACAGCAGGAAGAAGCTTGCCCAGTCCATGTGATCGGCCAGCCAGCCGGACGGGGCGCCCAGCAGGTCGCCGCCCAGCTTGTAGAAGCTGGAGAGCAGCGCGTACTGCGTGGCCGTGTAGGCGACGTTGCACAGGCTGGACAGGTAGGCGACGAAGGCCGCGGTGGCGATGCCGCCGCACACGTTCTCCATGGCCACCGTCACCGCCAGCGCCGGCACGCTGTGCCCGGCCCAGGCCAGCATGACGAAGCCCAGGTTGGACAGCATCTGCATCACGCCGCCCAGCAGCAGCGCCTTCAGCACGCCGAAGCGGTTGACCACCACGCCGCCGACCAGCCCGCCGACGATCGTCGCCCACAGGCCGAACACCTTGGTGACGTTGGCGATCTCCGTCTTCTCGAAGCCCAGGTCGACGTAGAAGGGCGAGGCCATGGTGCCGGCCAGCACGTCGCCCAGCTTGTAGCACGCGATGAACGCCAGGATGGCGGCCCAGGCATTGCGTGTCATGAACTGCGCGAACGGCGCCACCACGGCGCCGTACAGCCACGCCAGCAACTCCGCCCGCCGGCCGCGCAGGTGCGGGCGCGCGGCCAGCCAGTCGGCCACGTGCCGCTCGCGCTTTTCCGCCTCGCGCGAGGTGGCGGCGGCCGGCTCGGGGTTCATCAGGATGGTCAGCATGCCCACCGACACCAGCCCGGCCATGGCGTAATAGGCAACCTGCCAGCCGAAGAACTCGGCGAGGTACAGCGCCCCGGCCCCCGACGCCAGCATGCCGAAACGGTAGCCCAGCACCAGCATGGCGGCGCCGGCACCCTGCTGGTCCTCGCTCAGCGTCTCCACGCGGAAGGCGTCGATGACGATGTCCTGGCTGGCCGAGCAGAAGGACACGATCACCGCCAGCAGCGCCGTCCACCACAGGTCCGCCACCGGGTCGGTCGAGCCCAGCCCGATCAGCGCGCAGACCAGCGCCGCCTGCGTCACCAGCGCCCAGCCGCGACGCCGCCCGAACAGGCGGGTGATCCCCGGTAGGCGCAGCCGATCGATGAACGGCGCCCACAGGAACTTCAGCGCGTAGGGCATGGTGACCAGCGCGAACAGGCCGATGGCGGTCTTGCTGACCCCCCCCTCGCGCAGCCACACCGACAGCGTGGCCCCGGTGAGCGCCAGCGGCAGCCCTTCGGAAAAGCCCAGGAACAGGATGGCGAGGATGCGGGGGTGCAGGTAGACGGAGGCCGCCTGCCCCCAGGACGACGCTTTCACCGGGCGAACACCTTTTTGCGGTCCGGAGCCTTGGGGTGTTTATAGGCACGCAACCGGTACCGCGGCCAGTGTGGTTTTTCGGGCCGCTTCCAATTGCGCGGGGGCACGCCACCTATAACCTGGGTGGATGCGCTTTGCGTCCTCGTGATGGTTGCGTTAGGATCGGGCGATGCGTCAGGTGCTTGAGAACATCGAAGCCGAGCGTGTCTTCGACGAGATGAAGCGGCGAGGTATTCAGCCGCGCCAGCGTGTGCGCGTCGTCTTCGAGCCCGTCGAGGACGAGGATCTGCCGCTGGCGCGCATGGCGGAGGCCGGTGGCGCCTTCGACTTCCTCGCGGATGAGCCCGACCTCTACACCGAGGCCGATATCAGGCCGCCCGATGTTTGATTTCGGCAGCATCGTCTTCACGCGGTTTCCGTTCACCGACTTGACCGGCGGCAAGCTGCGGCCGGCTCTGGTGGTGTCGCGCGAGAACGACCGGCGTGCCGATGTCGTGCTGGCGTTCGTCACCTCGAACACGAGCATTGCATCCAGCCCCGATGCCCGGCCCATCGCCCCAACCGAAGCGAACGGTCTCAAGGTTCCTTCGGTCGTACGGTTCGACAAGTTGGTGACCTTGGAAAAGCGGGTCGTCTCCGGCAGGCTGGGCCAAGCCGAGCCGGCGTGGCTTCTCGAAGCCGCCCCCGTCTTCTTCCGTGTGTTCGGCTTCACACTTCCCACGCTTCCGACTCGGTAAGGGGTGGAAAAAAGCCGGCCGTGGACGTATAGGGTTGATCCCCCGGCCGCGTTGCGGCCGGACCGGTTCCCCCCGAGCAGGAAGAGTGCGTGTCATGGCGGAGCGTTGGAGCCCCACGAGCTGGAAGGCGAAGCCGGCCAAGCAGTTGCCCGCATACCCCGACCAGGGCAAGGTCGATGCCGTCGTCGAGAAGCTGTCCTCCTATCCGCCGCTGGTCTTCGCGGGCGAGGCGCGCCGGCTGAAGGAATCGCTGGCGCAGGCGGCGGCCGGCGAGGCGTTCCTGCTGCAGGGCGGCGATTGCGCCGAGAGCTTCGCCGAGTTTCACCCCAACAACATCCGCGACACCTTCCGCGTGCTGCTGCAGATGGCCGTCGTGCTGACCTTCGGCGCGGCGATCCCGGTGATCAAGGTGGGCCGCATGGCCGGCCAGTTCGCCAAGCCGCGCTCGGCCGACATGGAAGAGGTGAACGGCGTCGAGCTGCCCAGCTACCGCGGCGACATCGTCAACGGCTTCGACTTCACGCCCGAGGCCCGCATCCCCGATCCCGAGCGCATGATGCAGGCCTACACGCAGGCCGCGTCGACGCTGAACCTGCTGCGCGCCTTCGCCCAGGGCGGCTATGCCGACCTGCACAAGGTGCACCAGTGGACGCTGGGCTTCCTGGAGCGCTCGCCGGCCGGCGAGAAGTTCGAGGACCTCGCCAACCGCCTGGACGAGACGCTGGGCTTCATGGCCGCCTGCGGCATCACCGGCGCCACCACGCCGCAACTGCGCGAGACCGACTTCTTCACCAGCCACGAGGCGCTGCTGCTGCCGTGGGAGCAGGCGCTGACCCGCGTCGACAGCACCACCGGCGACTGGTACGACGTGTCGGCCCACATGCTGTGGATCGGTGACCGCACCCGCCAGCCGGACGGCGCGCACGTCGAGTTCCTGCGCGGCGTCAAGAACCCGCTGGGCCTGAAGTGCGGCCCCAGCACCGACCCGGACGAGCTGATCCGCCTGATCGACATCCTCAACCCGGCCAACGAGCCGGGGCGCCTGACGCTGATCGTGCGTATGGGCGCCGACAAGGTGGCCGAGAAGTTCCCGCCGCTGCTGAAGCGGGTGACGCGCGAGGGCCGGGTGGTGCTGTGGTCGTGCGATCCCATGCACGGCAACACCATCAAGTCGGCCAGCGGCTACAAGACCCGTCCGTTCGACAAGGTTCTGGGCGAGGCCAAGGCCTTCTTCGCCGTCCATGAGGCGGAGGGCACGCACGCCGGCGGCGTCCATTTCGAGCTGACCGGCCAGGACGTGACCGAGTGCACGGGCGGCGCCCAGGCGATCACCGACCACGCGCTGGCCGACCGCTATCACACCGCCTGCGACCCGCGCCTCAACGCCAGCCAGTCGCTGGAGCTGGCCTTCCTGCTGGCCGAGGAGCTGAAGCGCGCCCGTCTGGCCAAGGACGCCCAGCGCCGGGCGGCGGCGGCGGAGTAGGCGAATCTCCAACGTTGGGCCGCGACGAAAAAGCCCCTTCCCCGCGCACCGGGGGAGGGGCTTTTTCGTGTCCGCCGCCGTTATACGCGGGAAGGTCCGGGCCATATTCCGGTCAGGGTTGCGCTCGAACCCCTTTCGCCGACACCGAGGGCCGTATAATGCTGAACAGACCGACAGGGATGCGGGTGAAAGCGAGGAACACCTCCATGGATGACAGCAACAAGCCGGCGGGCACCCACCCCTCGGTCAAGGCGATCGGCGACTGGACCGACACCTATTTCAAGCGCACCAAGGAGGCGGTCGGCAAGTTCGGCGACAAGCGCGTCACCTACGCCGTGTTCATGCGCCGCCCCGTCGTGTGCGCGCCGCGCCTGATGATCGACTGGCTGAACGCCGTGGCCGACGAGCGCGGCTTCGACGTGGAGATCGAGCTGAACTTCCCCGAGGGCAAGTGGGTGGGCGCGGGCGAGCCGATGATGTACATCACCGGCTCCTTCTACCACCTGTGCGATCTGGAGACGATCCTGCTCCAGAAGCTGGGGCCGGCCTGCGTGGCGGCCTACAACGCCTTCACCATGTGCGCCGACCTGCCGAAGGTGGCCTTCCTGGCGATGGACGCGCGCCACTGCGCCGGCCGCGACATGGCCGAGATGATGGCCTATGCGGCGGCCGTCGGCTCCGACCGGGCCAAGCGCAAGGTGGGCGCCAAGGGCTTCATCGGCAACGCCACCGACGCCACCGCCCACTACTTCGGACAGACCAGGGGCATGGGCACCATGCCGCACGCGCTGATCGGCTACGCCGGCTCCACCGTGCGCGCCGCCGAGATGTTCCACGAAACCTTCCCGGACGAACCGCTGACCGTGCTGGTCGATTACTTCGGCCGCGAGGTGACCGACGCGCTGGAGGTGTGCCGCCGATTCCCCAAGCTGGCGGCCAGCGGCAAGCTGGGCGTGCGGCTCGACACGCCGGGCGGCCGCTTCGTCGAGGGGCTGGACCCGCCCGGTTCCTACGCCGTGCTGGAGCGCCACGCGCCGCACGCCATCCGCGGCTATCGCGACGAGACGCAGCTGCGCTACCTGATCGGCACCGGCGTCTCGGCCGCCGCCATCCACTGGATGCGCGAGAAGCTGGACGAGGCCGGCTTCCCGGCCGTGCGGATCGTGGCGTCGTCCGGCTTCGGCCCGGCCAAGTGCCGCCTGATGGCCGAGGCCAACGCCCCCATCGACGTGGTCGGCACCGGCAGCTACCTGCCCGAACGCTGGACCGAGACCTACGCCACCGCCGACGTCATCGAATACGACGGCGAAAAGCGCGTGAAGGTCGGCCGCGAATTCCTGTTCAAACGGGGGTGAGGGTGGATCGGGGGTGCGTGGCGTTGCACGCAATATTCGCACGGGGTTGAGCACGGATCTCCCGGATCTTTTGCTCTTCTTGAGGATGACCTTGGCCTTTTCGCTCTTGTGGCTGGACGGGTTGTCGAGCATGACGACGCCGTCCACCCGCGCAGTCGGGTCCATCCTGGTGGCGGCCTCATCCAGGAACGCCAGCCGCCGTTAAGGCGCGACAGCGAGGCGGGGGGCCGTGCCGTCGCCCGACGCGAACTGCCGCGCTCGACCGCTCCACGCTCCAAGGGCTCCGCGCATGCGGCGCCATCCTACCGTTACCCCACGGCGATCGGAATGGAGTGTATGCAATTTTTCTTTGAGTTGTGGGGTGAGGAAGCATATTCCTAGGCGCGTGCCCCGACGTCACGATCCCCGAAGGAGAGTTCCATGGCTGTGCAGATGTTCCATCCGGACCCCGTCGACCAGAGCGTCACCAACTGGTCCGTCGCATCCCGTCTGGTCGGGGCGTTCGCGCCGCACGCGCAGGTCATGCCGGATATGACGGTGGCGCTCGACGCCGGGCACCTCCTCAACGGCTCCGTTCTGACCGAGGTGGCGGCGCAAAGCACCGGCACCATCACCGCCCCGACCGGCAATCCCCGCATCGACCGCATCGTCGTCAACGGCCTTACCGGCGCCAGCGCTGTAATCACCGGGATCGAATCCGCAACCCCGGTTCCCCCGCCCATCCCGCCCGGAACCCTGCCCGTCGCCCGCGTCGGTCTGACCACCACGACCACGGCCATCGCCAACGCCGCCATCGTCGACGAACGGGCGATGTTCGGTCTGTCGAACGCAGCCAGCTCCGCCGTGCTGTGCCGCGCCACGCTCAACGGCGCCAATCAGTCTTTCTCCGGCAGCACCCTGACCACCATTGCCTTCTCGGCCACCGACTTCAATTTCGGCAATGCCTTCGATACGACGAACCACCGGTTCCAGCCGTCCATCGCCGGATACTATGATATCAAAGCTGCGCTGACTTATTACAATGTTGGCTCAACCGCGTCGTGTCATGCCAAATTGATGAAAGGCGGCAGCGTCGAATTGTTTTCGATGCACTCATGGGCGGTTTTGAATGCATCCTCCGTTTCCGTCTTGCTCAATGATATCGTTTATCTCAACGGAAGCACCGACTATCTGACGGTTGTGGGTTACTATGACGGCAGCCTGTCCTCGTATGTTCATGGCGCGTCCACGCGAACATTTTTTTCCGCCAATCTCTTGAGGGTGTGAATCAGCGCTTCGGCCTCTTTCGGGAGGGCTTGCGGCCACCGACACTCCGGCTCCGTCCCTTTTTCCTCTTAGCCCCCGGCAAAAGCCCAACGCGTCGGCGATTCCCGGACGTTGGGTTTTTGCCCGCGGCTCAACCCCACCTGCGTACGCTTAGCGTTGCAGCACCATGATCAGCCGTTCCACCGGCTTGCCGTCGACGAAGTGGGACTGGACGATCTCCTCGATGTCCTCCTCCGTCTCGGGGCGGTACCAGATGCCTTCGGGGTAGACCACCATCAGCGGCCCGGCCTGGCAGAAGCCCAGGCAGCCGGTCCACGCCATGCCGACGTCGGCCAGACCGCGCGCCTGCACGATCTGGTCGAGGCGCTGGAGCAGCGGGTGCGCGCCGCGCGCGGCGCAGCTGCCCTTGGGGTGGCCGGGCGGACGCTGCTGGGCGCAGCCGAACACGTGGTGCTTGAACACCTGGGGAAGCTCGTATTCCATCGCGGACTCCAATATCCATAATTCGATTATGGATATTGCCGCGACGTTCCGCCGCATGCCAGCGCCTTTTTGAAACGTTTCTAATTTTCTTCGCCATTGCGAACATCGCGGGCGCGTCCCTACGCGTCCTCGGCCAGCCGGATCCCGGTGAAGGCGGTGCGCGCCTGCGGGCGCAGGAAGTGGCGGGTGGTGGGGGTGGCGTAGTCGAAGGGCGTCACGCAGCTGCCGCCGCGCACAACCATGCGGTTCGCCATGAAGCGCCCGCTCAGCGCCTCGTCCCCGCCCTCGGGGTGGCGGTAGCCGGGGTAGGGCATGAAGGGGCTGCGCGTCCATTCCCAGACGTCGCCGAACATCTGCCAGGGGCCGTCGGTGCCGCGGCAGACGTGCGGGCGCGGGTGGCGGTGGCCGTTGCCCAGCAGGTTGCCCATGCACTCCTTGGTGCTCGCCACGGCTTCCCATTCCGCTTCCTCGGGCAGGCGCTTGCCGGCCCAGCGGGCGAAGGCGTCGGCCTCGTACCAGCTCACGTGGCAGACCGGCTCCGCCGGGTCGAGGGCGCGCATGCCGTACAGCGTGAAGACCTGCCAGCCGCCCTCCCGCCGCTCCCAATAGAGGGGCGCCTGCCAGTCCACCGCGCGCGCCGCCTCCCAGCCGTCGCCCAGCCAGTAGCGCGGCTTGGCATAGCCGCCGTCCTCGATGAAGGCCAGGTACTCGCCGCAGGTCACCGGCCGGCCAGCGAGACGATACGGGCGCAACAGCACCTGATGGCGCGGCCCTTCATGGTCGCGGCCAGGGGCGCCGTCGTCGCGGCCGACCTCCGCCACGCCGCCGTGCAGATCGATCCACTGCTGCGGCGTCTCGGCCTGCGCGGCCGGCGGCGGCATCGGTTCATAGGCGGGGCGCAGCGGGTTGCACCAGAAGGCGTGCTTGATCTCCGACAACAACCGTTCCTGGTGCCGGCGCTCGTGCACGAGGCCAAGCTCGACGCGCTCCGCCAGATCGGCCAGACCGTCGTCGCCGATGCGGTCGAGCAGGTGCAGGACGGAGCCGTTGACGTGGTCGCGGTAACGCATGACCTCCGATGCGGTGGGGCGCGACAGCAGGCGCAGCGTGGGCGCCGGCAGGTGCGCGCCGAAGCGGTCGTCGAGCGCGGCGAAGAGCTGGCGGAACGCCGGATCGAAGGGCCGGTAGCCCGGATCGGCGGCCATCAGCGCGTGCGTCTCGAAGAACCAGGTGGTGTGGGCCAGATGCCATTTGACGGGCGCGCCCTCGGGCAGCGACTGCACCATCAGGTCTTCGACCCCCAGCGGCGCCACCAGCTCTGCCGTGCGGCCGCGGGCCTTCTGGAAACGGGTGGCGAGGGACTGGCGGATGGCGTCGTTCGGGCCGGGGCCGGGGGTGGGGTCGGGCGCGGCGGCGAGGCGGGTGTCGGGCATGTCGGGGACTCTCCCGGTGGCGGACCGGCGGCGGACGGCGCCGCGATCTTCTGCATGCGATCTTCAACATTCATTGTGGCGCAGGCGTAAGCTGAACGCTGACGCGCATCGGGAGGGGGGATAGCCCGTTTGATGGGAAAGGGTCAGATATCGACCACGAGGTGGGGCCGCAGCGAACCGTCGAGCCGCAGCAGCAGGTGCAGGTAGACGGCCACCTTGCGGGCCCGCTCGGTGTGCAGGGCCAGGCATTCGCGCAGTTGGCGGGCGAGGCGCGCGTTCTCCTGCGCCTCCTCCGGCGGCAATTGCGGGTGGAGCGGGGCCGCGACCTGCACGATGTGGTCGTGATCGACCGGTTCGGCGGTGTCCAGACTGGCGATGACCGGCTCGGTCGCGCTCAGTTCGGGGGGAGACGGTTCGGCGGCGTGGGGATCCGTGGCTGGCGGTGCCGGCGCGTAGCCGTTGGCGTAGGGGTGACGGCCGTGCGGTGCCTCGTGCCGGGGGGCGGTGGTCAGGTGCGAACGGATGTTGTCCTTGATGCGCGTGCGCTGCCGCTCGTCCAGCGCGTCGATCTGGTCGATCTCCTCGAACAGCATGTCGTAGATGCGCCGCCGCTTCGGGTTGGGCGGCTCGTGGTCCCGACGTTCCGGATCGCGGTGTTCCTGCTGCGGCTGGCGGCGCTGCTGGCGGTCGGTCGCCGAGCCTGCGCGCTCGACCACGCCGGTCGGGCGGACGGGGTAAACGGGGCGTCCGATCTGGGCGTCGGCCATGGCGCGAACGTCCTTCCATACGCAGCCGGCCCATACGAAACCGGCACGGCGGCATTCTGTTCAGAATACCAACGATGATGCGAATGTCAAGGAACCGACTCGTCCTGTGGTGGATCAAGCGAAGATGAGGAAAAGGGACGCGGCGCCGGTGTTTCCCTCAATTGCAATGGATGGCCGGCGCTGTGACCGGGAATGTCGGCGAACTCACAGCGGAGAAACCAATCCTTAACCATAATCGCCAAACATCGCGGCATCGCTTCTGGGAACGAGGGTGGCTATGACCTGCATCGTAGGCTTGGTGGACAAGGACCGGGTGTGGATGGGCGGCGACAGCGCGGGCGTCTCCGGGCTGGACATCACCGTGCGCGCCGACACCAAGGTGTTTCGCAACGACGACATGCTCATCGGTTTCACCAATTCGTTCCGCATGGGGCAGCTGCTGCACTACCGGCTCCAGCCGCCGCCGCGCGACAAGGACGCCGACGTTTTCCGCTACATGGTCGTGGATTTCGTGGACGCCGTGCGCGGCTGCCTGAAGGACGGCGGCTGGGCGCAGAAGTCCAACGACGTGGAAACCGGCGGCAGCTTCCTCGTCGCCTACGAGGGCCGGCTGTTCTCCGTGCAGTCGGACTATCAGGTGGGCGAGGCGATCCGCGGCTACCACGCCATCGGCTGCGGCGCCGACTACGCGCTGGGCTCGCTCGCCTCCACCGAAGGGTTGCCGCCCGAGCAGCGCGTGCGCAAGGCGCTGGACTGCGCCGAGACGTTCAGCGGCGGCGTGCGCTCGCCCTTCACCGTGCAGTCCCTGCCCATCCTGCGCGCGCAGCTCACCCTGACCGAGGCGGCGTAGGAGGGCGGCCTAAAGGCTGAAACTCATCGCCTTGTCGTCGAGGCGGCCGTTGATGGTCACGCGGTCGCCACGGCGCACGGGATGTTCGGCGTCGAACACGAAGACGACCGGGTTCCAGTGCTTGATGGCGCCGAAGCGGGTGGTCGAGATCACCGTGTCGGCGTCGAGGTGCAGGTCGAAGGACAGCAGCAGCGCCTGCACCGTGCCGTCGGCCTCCACCTCGGCCTGCGCCGACCAGGAATGGCGCAGCGCCGGCTTGACCGTGAAATCGAAGGCCAGCAGATCGAAGGGCGCGGTGAGGGCGGTGTACTCCTCGTGGTCGGGAAAGACCGGATAGAACCGCTCCACCGGCGAGCCGATGGAGAAGGCGCTGAGGTCGAAGCCGTTGATGGTCTTCAGCGGGTGCAGCGCCTTCAGGCGTGGCAGGGCCACCAGCTGCCCCTTCAGCGTCGCCCCGGCCGGGACGACGCGCGCGCCGGGGGCCAGCAGGTGCTCGTGCGCGTGGCGCAGCGTGCCCAGGATGCCCTCGCCGATCACCAGGCTGTCGAAGGTCTCGGTCACCAGCAACGTGGCGCGCGCCGGCAGGTCGCGGCCGACCTCCAGCTCGGTGGAGGGCTTGGGGATGACCGTGACGCGGTCGGCATAGCCGTTCTTCGCCACGACGATCGCCGCCAGATCGGCCAGATCGGTCAGCATCTCGCAGCCGTAGACGCGCCCCGCCCCGGCGCGCGCCGCCATCATGGCGAGCAGGCCGGAGCCCGTGCCGATGTCCAGCACCACGTCGTCCGGCCGCACGGCGGCCTCGATGGCCGTCTGGAAGGCGTCGTTGCGCAGCGTGTCAGCCAGCATCGGCAGGTGCCAGCCGTGCACCGCCTGTGCCAGCTTCGCCACCACCGCGTCGAGGTTGCGCGCGGTGTAGTGGCCGGGGTCCAGGCGCAGGGCGCGGCGGTAGCACGTCAGCGCCGGCACGTTGGCGCCCCGCGCCTCCAGCACGTTGCCGAGCGAGCCGTAAAGGTCGGCCATCGCCGGGAACAGCGCCACCGCCCGGCGCAGCGCCGCCCCGGCCCTGGCGGTGTCGCCCTGCGCGGCGTACGCGCGGCCGAGGTTGACGCGGTACTCCGGCTGTTCGGGCGACAGGCGCACCGCCTTGGCGAACAGCTCGGCCGCCTGCGCCGCGCTTCCGCGCGCCAGCAGCTTCAGCCCGTCCTCGTTGAGACGGGCCGGGTTGGCCAGCGCCGCCCCCTTCGGCTCCCCCCGGCGCAACGGTCTGTTCATCCCCACACGCTCCCATCGGCGATCCCGGCTCCCTAGGGGGATAGCGCAAGCGCCGCCACCCGGGCAAAAGAAAACCGGGCCCCGCGTGGGGCCCGGTTCGTTTCGCCGCTCGCTTGCCGTGGATCAGTCCGCCGCACCCACGGTGGCCACCGGCTGCGGCCGGCGTCCGCCGAAGTGGAAGTCGGGGAAGGCGTTGATCAGCGAGGTGATCAGCGCCGCCAGATAGGGCAGGGACTGCACCACCAGCAGACCGGCCCACATGAAGGCGTCGCGGTTCTCGTGGCCGAACACCACCACGATGGCCGCCGCCGCGCCCCACAGGCACACCAGCAGCGCAATCTCCTCCCGCGCCATCAGCAGGGCCTGCATGAAGGCGGGCTGGTGCTCGCACTTGGGCGTGCGGACGAACGGCCGGCCGGAGGTGAACATGCCCTGCCACATGGCGCGGCCTACCGTGTGCGTCAGTGCCATGCCGGCGATCGCCGCGCCCACCTTGTCCCAGAAGCCGCACTTCACCCGCGCCTCGTACAGCCACAGGCTGGCCGCCACCTTGAAGGCGAAGGCGCTGAGCGTCGGGATCATGAAGGCGTTGGGCGGGAACTCGAAATACTTCGGGAACAGCAGCAGCCCCAGCGACCAGACGATGCCGGCGATGCCGAACATCATGTGCGCGGCGTCGGCGAACCACGGCAGCCAGCCGGTGATGAAGTGGTACTTCTGCCCGGTCGTCAGCTTCCTGGCACCGGGCAGCAGCTCGCGCCAATGGTGCTTCAGGATCTGCACGGCACCATAGGCCCAGCGGAAGCGCTGCGTCTTATAGGCCGAGAAGCTGTCGGGGACGAGGCCCTTGCCGTAGCTTTCCGGCATGTAGACGGCCTCCAGCCCGGCCTCGAACAGGCGCAGGCCCAGGTCGGCGTCCTCGGTGATGCACCACTCGCCCCAGCGGCCCACATCGACCAGCGCCGTCTTGCGGATGATCGTCATGGTGCCGTGCTGGATGATCGCGTTGCGCTCGTTGCGCTGGATCATGCCGATGTGGAAGAAGCCGGCGTATTCCCAGTTGATCATGCGCTGGAACAGGTCGTGGTCCCAGTCGCGGTAGTCCTGCGGCGACTGGACGAAGCCGACCTCCGGCCGCGCGAAGTGCGGGATGGTGGCCTTCAGCCAGTCCGGGTGCACCTGATAGTCGCTGTCGATGACGGCGACGAACTGCGCGTCGGGCGCGGTCTGCTCCAGGCCGAAGTTCAGCGCGCCCGCCTTGAAGCCCGGCCAGTTGTCCAGGTGGAAGAAGCGGAACTTCTCGCCCAGCTGCCGGCAATACGTCTCGACCGGCTTCCACACCTCGGGGTCCTTGGTGTTGTTGTCGATCAGCAGCACTTCGTAGTTGGGGTAGTCGAGGCGGGCCAGGGCGTCCAGCGTCTGGATCACCATGTGCGGCGGCTCGTTGTAGCACGGCACGTGGATCGACACCTTGGGTGCGTCCGACGCGGGTGCGGCGGAGCACGGGTGGAACTTGCGGCGGAAGCGGTCCTGCCACACCACTTCGGTCAGTTCCAGCCCGTCGATCAGCATGACGCCGAGCAGCACGAGCTGGCAGAAGATCAGGATGCCCCAGGCGATTTCCGTGGTGGTGGCGAGGCCGGCGGCCGAGGCCGCGTAGATGGTGGTGACCAGCACCGAGGCCACGGCCTGGATCAGCGCGCCATAGAACAGCATGCCGCCGAACTTCAGGTCGCCGCGGCGCCACAGGAAGAACACCAGCGGCAGGAAGGCCATGGCGATGGAGGCGCCGCACATCCACGGCCAGTTGCGGATTTCCTGCACCTCGCCGGTCATCGGGAACTTGGGGTTGCGCCACGCGTCCCACATGCCCCACGACACGCCGGCGGTGCCTTCGATCTCGCGCTTCCAGGGCTGGTCGAACGCCTCCATGATGAAGTAGTCCAGGCGGTTCTGCGCCGCGATGTTCAGGAAATTGCGCAGGAACTTCGCCTGATTGACCTGGCTGGCCTCGGCGCCGCGCCGCCACGGACCCTCCGACGGCCAGCCGATTTCCGAGATCAGGATGTGCTTGCCCGGGTACTTGGTCTTCAACTCGTTGTAGCGCATCATGGCGTAGTCGACGGACTGGTCGACCGGCACGCCTTCCCAGTAGGGCAGCAGGTGCACGGCGAGGAAGTCCACCGTCTCCGCCAGCTCGGGATGGGCCAGCCAGACGTGCCACGGCTCGGCGGTGGAGACCGGGACGTTGACCTTCTTCTTGACGCGCCTGATGTACTCGACGGCCTGCGGGACGGTGACGTCGGCGCGCAGGATCGCCTCGTTGCCGACCAGGACGCGGCGCACGTTGGGGTTGTCGCGCGCCAGCTTGATGATGCCGGCGATTTCCGGCTCGTCGATCTCGGGCTTGCCCTGGATCCAGGCGCCGGCGGTGACGGGAATGCCGTGCTTACGGGCGATTTCCGGTACCAGCTCCGACCCGTCGGTGGCGGAATAGATGCGCACACCCTTCACGGTGCGTTCCAGCGCCGCCATGTCCTTTTCGATGTCGTCCGCGCTGGCGCGGTCGCCCTTCGTGGGGCTCTTGTCGGGGTGGAAGGGAGTATAACCGACACCGCTGACGACGCCGGCCCACGGCCGCTCGGCGACCGGGCGGTTCCACAGCGTCCAGACCCCGACGTTGCCGAGAATGACCAGGAAGAGAACCGCGATGGCTGTCTTGCGCATTGCTGTATGCCAATCCCCGCACGTACCCGTCCGCGGCAGCTCGGTTGCCCCGGCGTATTCCAGTGCCATCCGCGGGGGCCGAACGAGCGCATACACCGCCCCGACCACCCTCGGACCGAACCCGGCACCATTACTCTTTGCTGAACGGAGAGCCCCCGTCGCGAAACCCGCACGCGGCGCCCCTCGACAGGGTCCTGCGTAACGACCTTCACGGTGCGTTCGGCGCAGCACTCCGCGCCGAGCGATCCATATCAGACCGTCGGCATATTTTATACATTTTCACTTGCGCCGCAACCATCGCCGAAAATGGACACGGGGGGGTATTCCCGCATTATTTCGGCATCCGCGACACCGTGAAGCGAGGATCGATGTTCCGATTGCATGAGCGACTGGCGGCCGACACCACGCCTGTGTGCACGTCCGGCCTCTGTCACGTCCTTTTGATGGACAACCGCCTGTGGCCCTGGCTGATCCTGGTGCCGGCCCGCGCGGACGTGGTGGAGATCCACCATCTGGACCCGGCCGACCGCGCACGCCTGATCGAGGAGGTCGCCCGCGCGTCGGAAGCGCTGGAGGCGCTGTTCCGGCCCGACAAGATCAACGTCGGCGCGCTGGGCAACATCGTTCCGCAGCTGCACGTGCACGTGATCGCCCGCACCCTGGGCGATCCGGCGTGGCCGGGACCGGTGTGGGGCTCGGGACACGCCGAGCGCTACGCGCCGCCTGAACGGGAGGAGCGGGTGGCGGCGCTGCGCCTGCGACTTCGCGGCCCGTCGCCTGTTGAGGGGGCGCAACCGTGAGCAGGAGTCCGTCATGGCCGACCACAAGCACGACGCCCCCAGCGACGCCGCCCAGCGCATCGAGGACAAGCTGGTCAAGGAAACCGGCAAGGCCGCCGGCGACACCGACAAGCCGGTGAACGAAAAGTTCGACGAGATGGGCGAGCGGGAGGAGATCCGGCGCAAGGCGGGGCGGGAATAAAAGAACCCGCTTCCGTTCCTTCCGGAACCCGCTGGGCGTTTCGGTGGTTGCTTCCCCCGGATGCAACGTGGGGAAGGAATCCATCATGCGCAGCGGCCTGACGCTTGCCGCCGGCATTCTCGCCGGCCTGTGGCTCGACACCGCCCGACGCTCGGCGCGCGCCGAACGGGAACACCCGCCGACCGGCGGCTTCGTGAACGCCGACGGCGTGCACCTGCACGTGCTGGAACAGGGCCAGGGGGCGCCGGTGGTGTTCGTGCACGGCGCCGGCGCCTGGGCCGAGGATTTCGCGATCGCCGGTCTGCTGGACCGCGCGGGCGAACGCTGGCGCGCCATCGCCATCGACCGGCCGGGCTGCGGCTACAGCGACCGCCCGCGGGGCGTGGGCAGCCCGCAGGCGCAGGCGGAGATCCTGCACGCCGGGCTGGTCACGCTGAACGCGTCGCGGCCCATCCTGGTCGGCCATTCCTTCGGCGGCGCGGTGGTGCTGGCCTACGCGCTGCAATATCCGGAGGAGGTGGGCGGCGTGGTGTTCATCTCCGGCTACGCGTTCCCGACGCCGCGCGCCGACTTCGTGCCCTTCATGGTGCCGGCCATTCCCGGCGTGGGTCCGGTGCTGAGCCGCACGGTGGCGCAGCCGATCGACCGGGCGCTGCTGCCGGCGCTGCTGAAGCACGTCTTCGCGCCCAATCCGGTGCCGGACGCCTATTGGGATCAGGCCGACATGCTGCTGCGGCCCGGCCAGCTCGAAGCGTCGGCCGGTGACATCGCTGCGCTCATTCCGGCGGCGCGGGCGATGTCCGACCGTTATGGCGAGATCCGCTGCCCGCTGGCCATCCTGGCCGGCGACGAGGACCGCATCCTCGACCCGCAGGCCCACGCCGTGCGCCTGCACGACGCGGTGCCCGGATCGACGCTGCACCTGCTGGCCGGCGCCGGCCACATGGCGCACCACGCGCGGCCAGAGGCGGTGATGGCCGCCATCGAGCGCGTCATGCGCGCCGCCCAGATCGAGCACGCCTACGAACAGGCGGCGTCGTAGAGGGGGCGATTCCCGAGTCGCGACTCGGTACGGCCAAGCTTGTGTTGGTTAATGCTTTGGTTACGAAAAGCTTGGTACGGTCACGGCGGTACACATTCCCCCCTTCCAGGTTCGAAGGACCGCCTGATGCCCATGTCCGCCGACGTCGATACCATCGAGCGCACCTCGATCGTCGCCTACACGCTGCTGAAGGAACTTCATGAGGTGCTGGCCCTGCCCAAGGCGCCGGACGACGTGACGCTCGGCGTCCTCATGGGCCTGTCCATGTTCCTCGACGACAAGGTCGGCCCGATGCGCGCCAAGCGCCTGATGACCGAGGCGCCGACCATCGTTCTGAAGACCGACGCCCACGTCACGACCGAGCAGATGCAGCGCATCATGCCCGTGGTGCGCGCCTTCGGCGATCATCTCAAGGAGATGAAGGCCACGGCCGAGCGCACGGTCGACGGCAACGTCGCCTGACGCACGCCCTTCGCCGCCGGGGGCGCCAACGGCCCCCCGCGTGCGAAGGACGTGCGTGCCTTGACCGCGATTCCTGAAACCGCGAGTTCTTGACCGGGCCGCCGTTTCGGCCGATGCTGCACCTTTGGTCCGTTGCGATGCGCGACCTCTGGTCCGTGGCGGCGGATGAACGGCTTCGGCCTTGGACTGGGGCTCATGGACTGGGTCACGGCGCTCGCCATCGTTTCCATCGCCGCCGGTGTGACCATCAGCGTCGTCGTGCTGGTGGCCGTCGGCTCGATCCGGCGCAGCCTGAACGAAGGTGCGCTCAAGCAGGCGCAACAGATCCGGCGTCTGGCCGAGACCGTGTCGACCCTCAACCTCCAGCAGCAGAACGCGCAGGCGCGCATCGACGCGCTGTCCGACGCCAACCGCCGCCTGACCGACGAGCTGACCGCGCTGGGCGAACGTCTGTCCGACGGCGACGCCGCCCGCCGTCCCGGCGGTTCGGCCCGGCTGCTGCATTGACCGGATCGGACGCATGCACCCCACCCCTTCCGTAGACCGCGAGGCGGAACGCGCCCGCTGGTCGTCCAGCGCCGACGCCTGGGACCGCTGGGCCGACCCCATGGCCGACCTCGCCGACAAGTTCAACCAGCCGCTGCTCGACGCCGCCGGGGTGGCGGCGGGGGAGCGCGTGCTCGACCTCGCGTCGGGCGCAGGGGAGCCGGCGTTGAGCGCCGCCCGCCGCGCCGGCCCGGCCGGGCTGGTCGTCGGCACCGATCTGGTGCCCGCTATGCTGGCCGGCGCCGTCCGCCGCTCGGCCGGGGCGCCGCACCATCCTGGCTACGCCGCCGCCGACATGACGGCGCTGCCCTTTGCCGACGCCGCCTTCGACCGCGTCACCTGCCGCTTCGGCATCATGTTCGTGCCCGATGCCGTGGGCGCCCTGCGCGAGGCGCTGCGCGTGCTGCGTCCCGGCGGCCGGGCCGCCTTCATGGTGTGGGGCGCGCGGGCGGAGAACGCGCTGTTCGAGGTGGTCGGCACGGCGGTGGAAACCCGCCTGGGCCACGACCCGGTGCACGACATCGCGCCCCTGTTCCGCTTCGCCGAGCCCGGCAGCCTCGCCGCCGCGCTGGCCCGGGCCGGCTTCGCGCAGGCCGGGGAGACGGCGCTGAAACCGGTGCGCAAGGTCCCGCGCGACCGGCCATTCTGGCGCGCCACGCTGGACATGAGCTTCGGCGGCCGGCTGGCCGGCGTCGATGCCGGCGAACGGGCCGAGTTGGAGGCCGACATCGCCGCCCGCTTCGACGCGCTGGCGCACGGCGACACGGTGCCGCTGCCGGCGCACGTGCGGATCGCCGTCGGGGTGAAGGCGTAAGCCCAGCCCGCCGGAGGCGGTCGCGCATCAATAATCCCACTCGAACTTCAGGCCGACGCGGGTGTCGGCGTTGGCGCCGACGCCGGCTTCGAGCTGGATGTTGTCGGTGATGTCCACCTCGACCTTGGCGCGGCTCTGGGCGCTGCCGCCGACGCCCTGCTCGACGCCGACGTAGACGCGGTCGCTGACATAGCGCCCGGCCTCCACCGCGCCGCCCTTGCCGTTCTCCCCCTGGGTGAAGCCCAGCCGGTCGACGCCCAGCGTGGTGCGCACCTTGTCCAGGATGCCGGTGCCGCCGCCATAGCCGGCCAGCGTCGCCGCCGACTGGGCGAGCTGCACCGCCTCGGCCGCGCCAAGCTGGCTGACCGGCTTGCCGAACAGGACGCGGGCCAGAACCTCGTCCTGCGGCAGGCCCTGCGGCGAGGTCAGCTCCAGCTTCGGCTGCTTGGCGGTGCCGGACACCTGGACCTGCGCGGTCACCTGGTTGGCGGTGGCCTCGGCCAGGAAGTCCAGGCGCGGGTCGATGGTGGGGTTGCCGTCGAACTCGATGACGCCGCGGCGGAACTCGAAGGTGCGCGCCAGCAGGTCGAGCGTGCCCTTGAGCATGCTGAGGCGCCCGGTGACGATGGGCTGCGCCGCCGTGCCGGTGACCTGAAGCTGGCCGCCGAACTCCGCCTCCAGCCCGCGTCCGCGCACGAAGATCTGGTTCTGCGCGTCAACGCCGATGTCCAGCGCCAGGACCAGCCCGGCCTCTTCGGCGGCCCCTTTTTCGGCGGTTGCGGGTGCCGGCGGCGGCGAGCCGGGCTTGCGGCCCGGCCGGGGCGCGCCGGGGGCGGAGCGCCCGGTGTTGCGGGCGTCGGCGCGCGCGGGCGCGGGGCCGGTGCTGCCCAACCGGCCGCCGCCCACCTCCACCACCTCCAGGTCGACGACGTTGGGCGGCATGCGGTCGGGCACGCGCACCTCCGCCCGCAGCACGCGCACCGGGCCGGCGATGGTGACGCGCTGGAAGCTGCCGGCCATGCTCAGGTCGGCGTCCAGCGTCGCGGTGACGATGTCGGTCTGCAGCAGGCGCGCGTTCGCGGCGCGCAGACGCACGTCCACCGCGCGGGCCTCGCCCGGCTTCGGGCGGATGACGCCGGACGCCGTGATGGTGCCGCCGTTCGGTGTGCGCCCGCTGAAGGACTGGATGGTGAAGACGTCGCCGGTGCCGGTGATGCGCGCGGCGATGTCGCTGATCACCGCACCGCTCGCCCGGTTCTCGTAGCGCCCGCCGGCCAGCGTCACCGCGCCGCCGAGCTGCGGGTCGGCCACCGTGCCGGCGATGCGGACGTCGAGGTCCAGCACGCCCCGCATGCGGTCGCCGGTGGTCGCCAGCAAATCGTTGAAGCGGGCAAGCTGGATGTTCCCGGTCACCGCGCCGTCGAGCCTGCCGCCGTCCGGCACGCCGATCACCATGGTCTCGGGGTCGAGGCGCAACGGCAGCCCGGCATCGAGCGCCAGCCGCCCGGCGCCGCCGCGCGCGGTGACGGTGCCGTCCACCGCCAGCCGCGCGTCGCGCCAGCGGGCCGTGGCGGCGACGTCCAGCCCACCGACGCCCTGCTGCGTGAGCTGCGCAGCGCGGACGTTGTCGGCGCGCAGGGTCACCTCCGCGCGCGGCGCCGCCGGCGTGCCGCTCAGCGTGGCGTTGGCGTTGACGACGCCGTCCAGGCGCAGCGTCGGGTCGAACAGGCGGGCCAGCTCCAGGGGCAGCCGGTCCACCCGGACGTCGCCGGTGATCTGGTTGCCGGTCAGCGCGGCGTCGGCGCTCAGCCGCGCGCTTCCGCTGGCGAGCGTCAGGCCGTTGACGCGATAGTGCCGGTCGCCCAGCTCGACGACGGCCGGACTGGTCAGGCGCACGCTTTCGCCGGCCGCGGTGGCCTGCAAACGCTCCAGCCGGATGCGGTTGAGGGTGCCGTCGCGGGCGAAGGTCCCGGCAAGGTCGAGTTTGGCCCCGGCCCCGGTGGCCGCCGCCTGGAACCCGGCCTTGGCGAGGCCGCCGTCGGCGCTGGCGGTCAGGCTGGTCAGCTCGGTTCCGGCGACGGCGCCGTCGCGCATCTCCACGCGGGCCTTGCCGGTGGGGGTGCCCAGCGCGTCCGCCACCTCGGCGTTCACCGTCAGGCGGCGGGCGGCGAGGAGGGGGCCGTCTTCGCCCTCGGCGCGCAGGCCGTCGGCGGCGGCGGTCAGCGTGGCGGCCTGCCGGCCGCCCTTGCCGTCCAGCGCCACGGTGAAGCTGGCGTCGCCGCGCAACGGCAGCCCGGCCAGTTCCGACAGCGCCTTCAGGTCCGGCAATTTGCCCTCCAGCCGGCCGGTGGCGAGCAGCGTGTCGAGCGCCACGGTCACCGCGCCGCCGACGCGGTTGGTGCCGCTCGCCACGGCGAGATTGGTGAGGCGCAGCGCCTGTCCCTCCAGCGCGTAATCGCCACCAACGTCGAGCCCCAGCCCGGCGAGGGCGGAGGTCGCCCGCACCCGGCCGCGCGGCGCCTCGGGCAGGCCGGCGGCGGTGGCCGTCAGCTCGGTGGCGCCGAAACGGCGGCCCTGCACCTCCAGTTCGCGGCCGGTGGCGCGCACCTCGGCCTCGATGGCGTCCAGCGGCCCTTTCGCGGTGATGTCCAGGGTGGCGGCGCCGCGCATCGGCGTGGCGAGCGCGTCGCCCACCGGTTC
>DASWVP010000201.1:0-3410 GCA_036401175.1 Azospirillum sp.
GACCACGATCACGGTGGCGATCAGGAAGAACATGCGGGCGTTCACGCCGCCCAGGAACAGGATGCCCATCGCGATCACCGCGATCACCATGAAGGCGCCCATGTCCGGCTCCGCCAGCAGCAGCATGCCGACGATGCCGACGGCCACCGCCATCGGCAGCACCGCGCGGAAGAATCGCTCCTTCACGTCCATCTTGCGGACCATGTAGTTGGCGGCGTACAGCAGCACCGTCAGCTTGGCCAGTTCGGACGGCTGGAAGCTGAGGCCGCCCACGCCGAGCCAGCGGCGGGCGCCGTTGACGCCCTTGCCGATGCCGGGAACCAGCACCACCGCCAGCAGCACGACCGATCCGACGAACAGCCATGGCGCCGCCTTTTCCCAGGTGGCCACCGGCACCTGGAAGGCCAGCACCGACACGAGGAACGCGACCGCCATGAAACCGGCATGGCGGAGCAGGAAGTGGCTGTGGCTGTAGCGCGCGAACTTGGGGTTGTCCGGCAGCGCGATGGACGCCGAATAGACCATCACCAGCCCGAACGCGAGCAGCGCCACCGTCACCCACAGCAACGCCTGGTCGAAGCCCTGCACGCGGGTGGGGGCGGTGGCGCCGCCATACCGCGGCGAGCGCAATGGAATGGCGGTGTCGCGGGCGCGGCCGGCCGAGCCGAACCAGCCGGACAGGCGCAGCAACGCGCTCATGCGGCGCCCTCCAGCTGCTGGCCGGCAGCGTCGGCGATCGATTGCACGGCGGCCCGGAACACCTCGGCCCGGTGCGGGTAGTTGCGAAACATGTCGAAGCTGGCGCAGGCGGGCGACATCAGCACGGCGTCGCCGTCATGCGCCCGCTGGGTGGCCAGCACCACGGCTTCCTCCATCGTCTGGGCATCCAGCAGCGGGACGCCGGCCGGCTCGAGCACCGCCCGGATCAGCGGCGCGTCGCGGCCGATCAGCACCGCCGCGCGGGCATGGCGCGCCACCGGCGCGGCCAGCGGCGAGAAGTCCTGCCCCTTGCCGTCGCCGCCGAGGATCACCACCAGCGAGCGTTCCGCGCCGAGGCCCTGCAGCGCGGCGACGGTGGCGCCGACGTTGGTTCCCTTGCTGTCGTCGAAGTATTCGACGCCGTCGATCACGCCGACCGACTCGACCCGGTGCGGCTCGCCCCGGTACTCCCGCAGTCCGTACAGCATCGGTCCCAGCGCGCAGCCGGCGGCGCTCGCCAGCGCCAGAGCGGCCAGGGCGTTCACGGCGTTGTGGCGGCCGCGGATGCGCAGCGCGTCGGCCGGCATCAGGCGCTGGATGAACAGCTCCTCCTCGTCGTCGCGACGCTTCTTTTGCGTCTCGTCGGCCGGCAGCGCACGCACCAGCCAGGCCATGCCGTTGACGACTTCGATGCCCCAGTCGCCGGCGCGGCGCGGCGCCTCGGCGCCGAAGGTCTGGAACTCGCGCTGCTCCATCTTGCCGCCCTTGAGACGCACCGGCGGCGGCAACATGTCCATCACCACGGCGTCGTCGCGATTGAGGATCATCAGCGCGCGCGAGCCGAAGACTCGCGCCTTGGCGGCGGCGTAGGCGGGCATCGTGCCGTGCCAGTCCAGGTGGTCCTGCGTCACGTTCAGCACCGTCGCCGCCGTCGGCTCGAAGCCTTGCGCGCAGTCCAGCTGAAAACTCGAAAGCTCCAGCACCCACACCTGGGGCAACGCGCCCGCGGCCATCTTCTCGCGCAGCGTGTCGACCAGCGTCGGGCCGATGTTGCCGGCCACGGCGACCGCCTTGCCGGCGCGCTCGATGAGCTGCCCGGTCAGGGCCGTCACGGTCGTCTTGCCGTTGGTGCCGGTCACCGCCAGCACCTGCGGGGCATACCCCGCCTCCTGCTTCAGCTGCGCCAGCGCGTCCGCGAACAGGCTCAGTTCGCCGCCGATGACGACGCCGCGGTCGCGCGCGGCGTCGCACGCGGGCGCCACCTGTTGCGGCGTGAGGCCGGGACTGCGCAGCACCAGTTGCACGTCCGCCCCAGCCAGCGCCGCGTCGAACGGGCCTGCAACGAAGCGCGCCTGCGGGAGGTGTTCACGCAGGGCGGGCAGCTGCGGTGGCTCCTCGCGGGTGTCCGCCACGGTCACGCGCGCCCCGCGGCCGGCGCACCAGCGCGCCATCGCCAGTCCGGAGGCGCCGAGCCCCAGGACGAGGACATGCTGGTCGTGGAGGTCGTTCGGCATCAGCGCAGCTTCAGCGTCGACAGGCCGACCAGGCACAGCAACATGGTGATGATCCAGAAGCGCACGACCACCTGCGTCTCGGTCCAGCCGCTCTTCTCGAAGTGGTGGTGCAGCGGCGCCATCTTCAGGATGCGCCGGCCTTCGCCGTACTTCTTCTTGGTGTACTTGAAGTACATCACCTGCGCCATCACGGAGATGGCTTCCACCACGAAGATGCCGCCCATGATGGCCAGCACGATCTCCTGGCGCACGATCACGGCGATGGTGCCCAGCGCGGCGCCCAGGGCCAGCGCGCCCACGTCGCCCATGAACACCTGGGCGGGGTGCGTGTTGTACCAGAGGAAGGCAAGGCCGGCCCCCGCCAGCGCCGAACAGAAGATCAGCAGCTCGCCCGAACCGGGAATGTGCGGGAAGAACAGGTATTTCGAATACACGGCGCTGCCGGTCACGTAGGCGAAGACGCCCAGCGCCGAGCCGACCATCACCACCGGCATGATCGCGAGCCCGTCGAGTCCGTCGGTGAGGTTCACCGCATTGCTCGAGCCGACGATCACCAGGTAGGTGAGGATCACGAAGCCGAACACGCCCAGGGGGTAGCTCACTTCCTTGAAGAACGGCAGCAGCAGCCCCGCCTTGGGCGGCAGGTTGACGTCAAAGCCCGACCGCACCCACGTGTAGAACAGCTGCAGCACGCGCCAGTTGGAACTCTCGGAGATGCTGAAGACGAGGTACAGCGCCGCCAGCAGGCCGATCAGCGACTGCCAGAAGTACTTCTCGCGCGAGCGCATGCCCTCCGGGTCCTTGTTGACGACCTTGCGCCAGTCGTCGGCCCAGCCGATCGCGCCGAAGCCGATCGTCACGGCCAGCACGATCCACACGAAGCGGTTGGTGAGGTCGAACCACAGGATCGTGGAGATCACGATCGCCAGCAGCACCAGCACCCCGCCCATGGTGGGGGTGCCGCTCTTGGCCAGGTGCGACTGCATCGCGTAGCCGCGCACCGGCTGGCCGATCTTCAGCGCCGTGAGGTGGCGGATCACCGCCGGTCCGGCGACGAGCCCGATCAGCAGCGCCGTGAGCGCGGCCATCACCGCGCGGAAAGTGAGGTACTGGAACACCCGCAGGAAGCCGAACTCCGGCCCCAGCGTCTGCAGCCAGCCGGCCAGGTTAAGCAGCATGGGGCGGTTCCTTCCCGGC
>DASWVP010000202.1:0-4701 GCA_036401175.1 Azospirillum sp.
CCCAGCGCCGCCACCATGCGCGCGAAGCGCTCCGCCGCCGCGCCGCTGCGGATCGCCCCGTCGAACATCGCCCGCCCCGCCGCCACGTCCGGCGCCAGTTGCGCCAGCACCAGCAACTCCGCCGTCAGCGCCCGCGTCACCTCCATCAGCCGCGCGTCGGCCGGCTCGCCGCGCAGCGCCTCCAGGCATTCGCGCACCTCCAGCGCGTTTCCGGCGCTGCGGCCCAGCACCTCGTTCATGTCGGTCAGCAGCGCCACGGCCGGCAGGCCGGCGCCGGCCGCCACGGTGACGATGCTCTCGGCCAGCGCCTCGGCGTCCTTGCGCTTGGCCATGAAGGCGCCGTTGCCGAACTTCACGTCCATCACCAGCCCATCCAGCCCGGCGGCCAGCTTCTTCGACAGGATGGACGCGGTGATCAGGTCGATGGACTCCACCGTCGCCGTCACGTCGCGGATGGCGTACAGCCGGCGGTCGGCCGGGGCGATGGCGTCGGTGGCGCCGATCACCGCGCAGCCCACCTCCCGCACCACGCGCTGGAGCGTGGCGAGGTCCGGCTTGGCCTCGTATCCGGGGATGCTCTCGAACTTGTCCAGCGTGCCGCCGGTGTGGCCCAGGCCCCGCCCCGACACCATCGGCACGAAGCCGCCGCAGGCCGCCACGGCGGGCGCCAGGATCAGGCTGACCTTGTCGCCGACGCCGCCGGTCGAATGCTTGTCCAGCACCGGGCCGGGCAGGTTCATGGGCACCCAGTCGATCACCGTGCCGGACGCGGTCATGGCGCGCGTCAGCGCCACCCGCTCGTCCAGCCACATGCCCTTGAAGAACACCGCCATGGCGAAGGCGGCGGCCTGCCCCTCGCTGACCGTGCCGTCGGTGATGCCGCGCACGAACGCCCCGATCTCGTCGGCCGAGAGCGGATGGCCGTCGCGTTTCCTGCGGATGATTTCCTGGGGTAGCATCCCGCCTCAATACGCCCCGGTGGCGTCGGCCCCCGCAACCGGCGCCTCGCCCAGCACCGCCAGCAGCGAATCGAGCAGGCCGGACGCGCCGAAGCGGAACGTCGCCGGCTTGGCCCAGCCCTTGCCCATCAGCTTGTCGGCGAGGCTGAGGTACGCCGCCGCGCACGCCGCGTCGCGGATGCCGCCGGCCGCCTTGAAGCCGACCGGCCGGCCCGCCTGTCCGATGGCGTGCAGCATGATGGCGGCCGTCTCCAGCGTCGCCGCCGGAGTGAGCTTGCCGGTGGAGGTCTTGAGGAAGTCCGCCCCGGCGTTGATGGAGTCGCGGCAGGCCCAGGAGAGCAGGTCGGCGTCGGGGAAACAGCCGGCCTCCAGGATCACCTTCATCACCACGCCCTCGCCGCACGCCTCGCGGCAGGCGCGCAGCACGTTCATGGGCGCGGTGCGCGCGCCCTCGATGAAGCTGCGGTAGGGCAGCACCACGTCGATCTCGTCGGCCCCGTCCTTCACGGCGGCGCGCGTCTCGGCGGCCACCGCCGGGGCGTCGGCCTCGCCCGAGGGGAAGTTCACCACGGTGGCGACCTTCACGCCCGCCCCTTTCAGCGCCTTGCGCGCCGTCTTCACGAAGCGCGGCCACACGCACACGGCGGCCACCGGCCCCACCGGCGTCACGGCGCGGTGGCACAGCGCCTTGATGCCGGCCTCGGTGTCCTTTTCGCCCAGGCTGGTGAGGTCGAGCAGCGACACGGCGCGCTTCGCGGCACCGGCGCTGGCTTGCACCGTCTGTGCCGCGTCCACGGCAAGCTGCAGTTCGGCGAGAAGTTTCATGGCTGGCCCCCGTCCCCTTCCGTCCATCCCACGACAAAACCGATCAGCAGCCGTTCCAGGTCCACGGCGGCGGCGGCGGCGGTGCGCAGCGTGTGCGCGTGGTCCACCGGCCCGTCCCCCAGCCCGACGCCCAGGTTGGTGATCACCGCGCACCCCGCGACCCGCAGGCCGCAATGCCGCGCGACGATGCACTCCGGCACCATCGACATGCCCACCGCGTCGGCCCCCAGCAGCCTCAACATGCGGACCTCGGCCGGCGTCTCGAAGCTTGGGCCGAGCCACGCGGCGTATACCCCTTCGGCCATGGGGATGCCAAGCGCTTCCCCCGCGACCGACAGCCGCGCTCGCAGCGCCGGGTCCCAGGCGTCGGTCAGGCTGGGGAAGCGCGGCCCGAACGCGTCGTCGTTCGGCCCCACCAGCGGGTTCACGCCCAGCATGTTGATGTGGTCGGCGACGATCATCAGCCGCCCCGGCCCGACTTCCGTCCGCAGCGATCCGGCGGCGCAGGTCAGCACCAGCGTCTCCACCCCCGCCAGCTTCAGCGCGCGCACCGCCGTGCGCAGCGCCGCGAATCCGGTGCCCTCGTAGGCGTGCACGCGGCCCTGCATGACGGCCACGCCGGTGCCGGCCAGCCGCCCGACCACCAGCCGCCCGGCGTGCCCCTCCACCCCCGGCTGCGGGAAGCCCGGCAGATCGCCGTAGGGGATGGACACCGCCTCCTCCACCCGGTCGGCGATGCCGCCCAGACCGGAGCCCAGCACGATGCCGACGCGCGGCCGTAGTCCAGGTGCGCGGCTTTCGATGACGGCGGCGGCGGCGGCTGCGCTCATGGCGTTCCCCTCAAAAACCCAAAGTGTCCGGCCCGAACGAGTGCGGCAGCAGCTCGCCCAGCGTGAACGTCCGGCGCAGCCCCTCCGGCCCGCAGACGTGCACCGGCGTGTCCGGCCCGGCGAACTCGCGCAGCCGCTGGCGGCAGCCGCCGCACGGCGTGCACAGGCCGCCGTCCCCCGCCTCCCCGCCCATCACGACGATTTGCCGGATGCGCCGGTCGCCCGCCGTGACCAGCGCGCCGATGGCCGACGCCTCGGCGCATTGGCCCTGCGGATAGGCGGCGTTCTCCACGTTGGCCCCGGCGAACAGCCGCCCCGACTCGCCCTCCACCGCCGCCCCCACGAGGAAGCGCGAATAGGGCGCGTGCGCGTTGCCGCGCGCCGTGCGGGCCAGATCGATCAGGGCGTCCATCAGGGCGTCCATGGGCGTCAATGCTCCTTCACATACGGTACGCCGCTGGCCTTCGGCGCCACCGCGCGGCCGACGAAGCCGGCGAGCAGCAGCACGGTCAGCACGTACGGCAGCATCTGGATGAACTGCACGGGCACCGTCCCCACCACCGGCAGCTCCACGCCCTGCAGCCGCACCTGCACGGCGTCGGTGAAGGCGAACAGCAGGCACGCGGCCAGCGTCGGCCACGGCCGCCACTTGCCGAAGATCAGCGCGGCCAGCGCCAGGAACCCCTTGCCCGCCGTCATGTCGCGCACGAACCCGGCGCCGTGCGCGATGGACAGGTACGCCCCCGCCGCCCCGGTCAGCACCCCGGTGATGACCAGCGCCCGGTAACGCAGCCCGGCCACGGAGATGCCCGCCGTATCGACCGCCGCCGGGTTCTCCCCCACCGCGCGCAGGCGCAGCCCGAAGCGCGTGCGGTACAGCACCCACGCCGTCAGCGGCACCAGCGCCAGCGCCGCCCACACCAGCACGTTGACCCCGCCGATGCCGGGCAGCCGCGCCGAGGATGGCAGCAGCGGCGTCTGCCCGCCCATCTGGAACCACGCGAAGGCCAGCGTCGGCGCCAGCCCGGCGGCCAGGATGTTGATCGCCATGCCCGACACCACCTGGTTGCCGCCGTGGCTGACGCAGGCATAGCCGTGCACCAGCGACAGCGCCACCCCGGCCGCCACCCCGGCGGACAGGCCCAGCCACGGATCGCCGGTCTGGAAGGCGACGGCGGCGGCGAAGAAGGCGCCGGCCAGCATCTTGCCCTCCAGCGCGATGTCCACCACGCCCGCGCGCTCGCAGTACAGGCCGGCCAGCGCCGCCAGCACCAGCGGCGTGGCGACGCGCACCGTCGCCCCGGCCAGCGCCAGCAGATGAAAAAGCGCCTCATCCATGCGCCGCCCTCCCCCGGAACAGCGCCTCGACGCGCGGGCGGAACAGGTTCTCCATGGCGCCGGCGAAGAGGATGACAAGGCCCTGGATCACCACCACCATCTCGCGGTTGATCGTCTGGAACTCGAACGACAGCTCGGACCCGCCCTGGTACAGCGCGCCGAACAGCAGCGCCGCCGGCACGATGCCCGCCGGGTGGTTGCGCCCCATCAGCGCCACCGCGATGCCCACGAACCCCACCCCGCCGGTAAAGTTCAGGATCAGGCGGTGCTGCACGCCCAGCACCTCGTTGACGCCGGCCAGCCCGGCCAGCGCCCCGGACAGCATCATGGCAAGGATCACGGCGCGCGCCGGGGAAATTCCGGCGTAGACGGCGGCGCGCTCGTTCCGCCCCACCACGCGCAGCGCATAGCCCCAGCGGGTGTGCCAGACGAACCCATAGACCAGCGCGCAGCACGCCAGCGCCACTACGAACGACAGGTTGAGCGGCGAGGCCGGCGCCCCGATGCCCAGCCAGCCCAGCGCGCGCTCCATCGACGGCATCCAGGTCTCGGGCGCGAACTCCCGCGATTCCGGGCTCTGCTGCCCCGGCTTGATCAGCACGTCGACCAGCAGCCAGGTCATCAGCGCCGACGCGATGAAGTTGAACATGATGGTGGTGATGACCACGTGGCTGCCGCGGCGCGCCTGCAGCCAGCCCGGCACGAAGGCCCAGGCGCCGCCGAACAGCGCCGCCGCCGCCACGCCCAGC
>DASWVP010000203.1:0-74250 GCA_036401175.1 Azospirillum sp.
CACCTTCCGGCCACACGTACGCCAGTCCGTCCTCCATATCGGTCCCCCGTCTCAGGCCACGCTTTCGGGGAAGCGGTCTTCTTCCCCGACGCGCACGGCGCGCTGGCGCAGGACGGTCATGACAGCCTCGTCCAGCTGGCGCCGAACGTCGGCTTCGTTCACCGGCTCGAACCAGGGGATAAGGCGGGAGGTGATGTCCTCGACCTCGTGCCGATCGCGGGGCAGCCAGTGCGGCACGCTGTCCGACGTGTCTTCCGGCGGCTCGCCCAGGACCTTGCGCGCGGCCGCAGCCAGCTGTTCGCGCGCCCACCCGCACTCGCGGATCTTGGCCATCTCGCCGAGTGCGCGGATCGCCTCGCCGCGGTCGATGAAGCCGTCGGCAACCACCTCGCCGTAGATCGCCATCGGGTTTTCGGTCGGGGACTTCAGCCAGCTTGCGCCCGTTGCGCCGGTCATTGACGACATCTTAGTGCAGACGCTCCACTTCGCGTGGACGTGCTTGTCGTCGAAGACGTTGGGCGGCCGGTAGAAGGCGGTGAAGTTCGCGACCAGCAGGATGCTCTTGGGCAAGGACACCTTGTCCCAAGCCAGCACGACGTGCTCCTGCGGGATGAAGCCATCCTTCGGCAGACCTGACTCGACAGCGTCCATGAACATGCGCCCAAGGTCCGCATGCAGTTCCAAAACGTCCGCATCGGGCCACGGGATGCCGGGCTCGACGCGGTGGAGAACCTCAAACTTACGCATGGGCACCTCGGTCATGATCGGGGTGGTCATCATAGCCGTTCCGAACTGCGATCCCCAGTGGTGAATGCGGCGCCCCGCACACCTCCGTCAGCCCAGGTTGGCCGGAACGAGCACGAACTCCCGCTTGGCCGCGCCGGGGTCGGTGAGTTTGGGGAAGAAGCCGATGACCGCGACCTTCACGGGGCCGAAGCGGGAGTCGGCGTCGTAGGTGGTGTGCAGCGCCGTGTAACCCCGGCGCTCGACCGCCTGCACGTCGGCCAGCAGCGAGGTGTAGATCTCGCGCTTCTTCACCGGCTCGCCAGGCCCGGCCAAGTCGCTGAGCACGAACGAGTAGAAATCCAGGTTCTCGCGCAGGATGGCGACCGCCTCGGCCGCGTCTGGCGTGCACCGGCCGTCGTCGACCAGATAGGCGTGGCAGCCCAGCAGGGTGGCGGCCTGCGGCTGGGTCTTCAGCGGTGCGCAGGGCACAGCCAGCTTGCCCTCGAAGAACCGCATGGTCTTCATGAGCGACTCGTCGAAGCCGCGGCGCGACCGGGGGCGGTGGAAATCGCCTTCCTTGAACTCGAGCGCCACCGCCACACGGTCCAGCGACTCGGTGCTCACCGCCTCGCCGCGTTCGATCCGCTCGACCGTCGACAGGGACACGGCCGCGAACTGCGCCAAGGTCTCTTGCTTCCAGCCGCGCAGGCGTCGCCACGCCGTGACCAGCGCGGCGATCTCCTGCGGCGACGGGGTGAACAGCGCGTCGGGGTCGTCCATGTGGTCGGTGTGGCCGGTGAAGTTCGGATCGTGGAAGCCCATGGTGTCGTCTCCTTGGTCATCAGGTGCCGCGGATGATGACGCGATGAGCCGAACCAAAGGAGGTCGGAAAACCCTTCAGCAAGACGAAAGAACCACGGCTCAGTTGGCCCGCCCATCTTGGGCTTCGGCCAACCATCCGGCCGGATCCAGGCCGATCTCTTTGAAAATGTGCCGGGATGCCGCCGTCCAGGTGGCGATCGGCAAGGGCAGGTGCCGGAGCAACCGACGCATCTGGTTGGCGGGCGGCAGGGACGCCTTCCACTCCTTCTCGCAGAGTTCATGGTAACGGCGCTGACCGGCTTCGCTGAGGTTCGCGTCGACCATGAGCCGGTCGCGCTCCTGCTGTTCCTCGTACGGCAGGTCGTCGAGCAAGGCGACCAGACGCCCGTCCTTGTCAAGGCGGCGGTACGAGGTGCGGATGTTGACGATTTGCCCCTCGGAGACGACGGTGCTGGCGACATGGATGTCCCCGCAGAATCCAGCGAGTGGAGCGCCCTGGTGGCGGTGAGCCAGCCAGTCCGCAGACGTGACCTCGACCCAGTCGTTGGCGCTTTGGCGCAGCACAAAAACGTGGGCGGCCGCCTGCATCTCGGGAAGTGGCTTCGAGGCCCGGTCGATGCTCTCACGGACCTCGGCCAGGAAGTCCGCGTCGTCCATGTCGTCGTGATGCGATGCCATAGCCCACCTCCACCGGTTCCCGGGAAAAGGATCAACGTCCTCGGGAATTGTGCAAGGGGATCTTGCACAAAGCCGGACATCCTCACCTGTGTGACTGGAGGAGTTGAGAGCAGCACCGTCAGTGAGCGGGGACCTGTTCACGGCCGATCGTTGTGCTTTGGTTCTCCAGGTCGTGCAGGATCGGGCAGTCCGGCCGGTGGTCGCCGTGGCAGGCGTCGGCGAGCTCGCGCAGCGTGTCGGCCATCGCCTGCATCTCGGCGATTTTCGCCTCGAGCTCGGCGACGTGGTCCAGCGCCACCCGCTTCACCTCGGCGCTGGCGCGGTCCTTGTCCCGCCACAGCCCGACCAGGTGCTGGATGCGCTCGATGCTGAAGCCCAGCGTCCGCGCCCGCTTCACTAACCGCAGGATGTTCACCCCCTGCTTCGTGTAGACCCGGTACCCTGAGGCGGTGCGCCCCGCCTCAGGGATGAGCCCGATGCTCTCGTAGTAGCGGATGAGCTTGGCGTTCACGCCGGACGCCTTGGCCGCTTGCCCGATGTTCATGTCCGCCTCCCTGTTCCATGTGCCCCGATCCCACCGGTCACGCCGGGCACCGGCCCGGGCGCGACCAGCGTTCTCAACGCGCCATCGCCTTGTGGTTCATGTGTCCGTGGCCGATGGCATCGTGCCTCATCGCGCCGTGGTCCATCTGGCCGTGTCCGCCGTGCATGGACATGCCGTGCACCATGGACGGGTCGAGCTGGATGGCGTTGGCGTCGCCGGGGAAGCGGTCGATGACGCTCTCCAGGAACCCGATCTCGTAGGTCTGGTCCTGGACGATGTCGAGGTTCATCCGCCGCAGGAACCCGTTCTCGCCCTTCGGGTCGGCGTTGTAGGCGCGTGCCATGTCGAGCGCGCCTTGATGGTGCACGATCATCGCCTTGGCCCAGCGGACGTCGTACTCATTGACCGCGCCCGGGGTCATGAGGTGGTCGAGGGCCGTCGGCGGCGGCGCCTTCACGTAAGCCAGCTGGTGCTCCAGCCCTTCGGTGGCCACCGGCCGCCGAACGAGCTTCGTCGCGCCGAAGTCGGCCAGCACCTTGGGCGGCTGCTCGACCTGGCGCTTCACCTCGTCGAGCACGGCGATCTCATAGCGCTGGTTGGTGATGATGGCGCCCGCCATGTTCCTCAGAACCGGGTTTTTGCCCTTGGCTAGGTACTCCTCGGACATCGTCAGCGCGCCCGCATGGTGCTCGCGCATGCCGGTCACGTAATCCAGGTCGGCCTTCACGACGGCGGGGTCCACCGCGCCGCCCGAGACCAAGTCGATCTCATAGACGGCGGTGTCGTGCCGGTCCCCGGCGCCACCGCCGTCCGCCATGGCGGACGAGGTCGCAGCGATCGTCAGGACGAGGGCCAAAGCGCTGCCCAGCAGCGTGTTCGTCTTCATGGACATGATGCGTATTCCTCAAGCGGCGGGCGCGGCGTCGTAGCCCGCGTCGGCCAGGGTGCGGATGATCAGGTCGGCGCCGACGTCACCATCGACTGCGAGGCGCCGGTTGGGCGGGTCGGCTTGGATGTCCGTGACGCCCGGGACGGCGACCAGGGCCTTGCGGATGGAGTTGGCGCAACCGCCGCACTTCATGCCAGGAACGGTGAACTGCAACATGGGTCGGTTCCTTCAGAAAAGGGGGGATGAGCTGAGGCTCCGGCTTCCAGCAACGGGAAGGTCAAGAGCCTCGACGCTGGTGTTCATCGGTGGCCATGGTGGGCGTGAACGACGGCGTGGCCCTTGCCGCGGCTGATGAGCCAGAGGTTCACCGGGAAGGCGGCCACCGCGGCGATCGCCAGCGCCAGCACCAGCGAGCTCCAGAACAGGCCGTCGGACAGCTGGGCATCCATGGCGCCGGGGATGGCCAGCATCACCGCGTTGTCGACGATCTCCATGATGGTGATCGACGCCGTGTCCGCGGCCAGCGCCAGCCCAAGCACCGTGCGCAAGGGCAGCTTGGCGCGCAGCAGCGGCCGTATGGTGAGCGCGTAGCCGAACAGGAACGCCAGCACGATTGCCAGCGCGATGGTGGCGCCGTTCGACAGGCCCAGTGCGGTGCCGATCACCATGCCCAGCACCTCGCCGATGGCACAGCCCGTCAAGCAGTGCAGCGTCGCGCTGATGGCCGTGCGCACCAGGGACTGGCCACCCTGATGAGCGGCGTGCTCACCGGTGTGGTGATGGTGCTCGTGATGGGCGTGGTAGGCGTGCTGCTGCATGTCCCTGTCCTCCGGATGGGGTCCCTCAGGACCGCTCGTGTTCGTCTGGAGGCCAGTCTCAACCTTCCAGTCATGGGAAGGTCAATCGCTTCTTCGTCAGCGTTTCCCGCAGGCCGGATATGCAGCGGGATCAACCGGACGGCCAGCGCGAGCTCGGCAAGGGTTGTGGATAGGTAGCGGGATCTACATTGGTGGCCCGCAATATCTGGTAGATGGATACCGCCACGCCTGCTATGGTCAGCCCGCCCCACTGGTCATTCATCCCTCACGCACACGCGGTGGAGGTAAGCCATGGACATTTCTTGCCAACACAACATATATGTGGTGTTATGGTACCGAAGCTCGTTTCTCAGGGCGTCCGAAAGGTCCTGCCGGAAGGCGAACACGAGGTCACGTGGGATGAACTGAGAACACGTTTCGGGCAGGGGTCACGGCGCCAGAAGCTCCTCGGGAAGATCCGCGAGGCCGGGATGATGCTGCGCGATGCTGGTGCGTCTGTGCTCTACATCGACGGCAGCTTCGCAACGGATAAGCCGGTTCCCGACGACTGGGACGGGCTGTTCCCCACGGACAATCTCGACTGGAGCAAAGTCGACCCTCTGCTGAAGGACGTCAGGGCGAACCGGAAGGCGATCGCGGACAAGTACATGGCCGACCTCTTTCCGGCCAACTGGCGCGAAGGCAACTCCGGAGAACCGTTCCTCTCGTTCTTCCAAAAAGACAAGAAGGACCGCCCAAAAGGTCTGCTGGTTCTGGAGTTGGGAACGCTGCCATGATCAAAAATGAACGGGAATACAAGGTCACCAAGACCGCGGTGGCGCGTTTCAGGGACGCGCTGGCGGCGCACCAGGCGGCCAACCATGCCGGGCGGGACCCCGTGTCCGTCCAGGCGGAAGCCTCGGCGATCCAGGCCCAGCTTGAGGACCTCGAAGCGGCGGTCGCGGACTACGACCGGCTGGCGAGCGGCGGCATCGAGGCCCTCGAGGTCAGCCGGGTCGAGGATCTGCCGAAGCTGCTGATCCAGGCGCGGATCGCGTCGGGGTTGACGCATGAGAAGCTCGCGGAACGCCTGGGAGTGAAGCCTCAGCAGATCCAGCGATGGGAAGACGACGACTACCAGACCGCGTCGTTCTGGCGCCTCATCGAGGTCGCGGAGGCGCTCGGGCTGTCCTTCTCGATCACCGCGAGCCTGCCGCAGCCCAGCGCGCCCAGCATCCCGGTCGCCGTCGACAAGCTCAAGGCAGTCGGCATCGACAAGGGGTTCCTCACCTCCCGTCTCGTGCCCCCGGCGGACGAACCGGCAGGGGGCGCCGAGCGGTCGACGCATGACTGCGCACAGCTCTTCGCGTCCCGCGTCGAGGCGATCTTCGGCAAGCCGTTCCAGGACCTGGTGGCGATAAACGACGACGATCCCTGGTGGGGACGCGCCGTTGCCAACGCCCGCTACAAGCTGGGCGCCACCGCCAAGGAGAAGCCGGTCGCGTTCTACAGCGCGTACGCGCACTTCCTTGCTTCGGCCCTGTGCCGGACGATGCGGGGCCCAGTGGACAGGGACCTCCCGCTGGACTGGCGCGCGATGCGGACGCTGCTGTTCAGAGACGGTCGTCCGGATCTGGCCATGGCGGTCCGCCGCACCTGGGAGCTCGGCATCCCGGTGCTGCCGCTGTGCGACAAAGGGACGTTCCATGGGGCATGCTGGCGCATCGACTGGCGTGGCGCCGTGGTGCTGAAGCAGCCGATGCAGACGGCGTCGCGGTGGCTCTTCGACTTGGTCCATGAGCTCTATCATCTCGCCGAAGCCGGTCCCTGCCAGGAGTTCGCTGCTATCGAAGCTGATGGAACTTCGGATGGGAGGCGTTTGGCCGACGAGGAACTCCGCGCTCATGCCTTCGCGGCCGACGTTCTTCTCAACGGCAAGGCCGACGTGCTCTACGAGATGGTCAGCAAGGAAGCCAAGGGGCGGATGGCTTGGGTGAAAGGTGCGGTCCAGAAAGTCGCTGCCGCTGAAGGGGTCGGCGTTGGCCTCCTGGCGAACCTTGTTGCGTTCCGGCTCGGCCAAGAGAAGGACGAGAACTGGTGGGGGGCTGCCAAGAACCTCCAGGCGGACGATGCTCCGCCCTACGACACCGTGCGGCAGATCCTGCTCCAGGCTGTCGACCTCAACGCCGTGGAGGAGCCTGCTGGCGGCCTTCTGCGGCAGGCCGTCGCGCCGCTCGCGGCGCCAAGCCGGGCCGGTGCCGACCGCGTCCACTGACCTTGGAAGGGCGGCGGGCGGCACGTTGGACCGCCGACAATCATGAGCAGCGTGTCACCGCGGCGCGCTGCCTTTCTTCATGCTCGTCACTTCTGGGCGGCCTGGGGCGGGTGGCGGCCGAGCCAGTCCTGGAGCTCCTTGATCTCCTTGGTCTGATCGTCGATGACCTTCTGGGCCATTTTCTTGAGTTCGGGGTCCTTGCCGTGTTCAAGTTCCACACGGGCCATGTCGATGGCGCCCTGGTGGTGCGCGATCATCATCGTGGCGAAGTCGCGATCGGCATTGCCGGTCATCGGCTTGCCCATGTCCTGGTTCATCTTCTGCATCGTCTGCATGTAGGCGCGCGACGCCGGGTCCTTTGGCATCTCGGCCATCCCTTGGCCCTGCATCATGCCGCCGGAGTGCCCGTGCGCGGGCTGGCCGCTCTGGCCTTGGGCCAGGACGGGAGACGACGCCAGAGCCATGCTGAGCACAACCGAAGCCGCGAACTGCGGAAACCAACGTCGTTCCATCGTGAGAACTCCTGCCGTGGTAAGCGTGTCAAGGGAACGGCCCCCATGAGGCTGTCGTTCCGTCAAGCGGCCTCAAGCCCAGCGGCGGCAGAGAAAGTTGCAGGCGGCGTGCTGGACACCCCTTGGCAATTGCACCTTGGCGACCCGGTGATCTACCCTGCCCAGGTAGGGACTTTCTCTGGGGAACGGCCTTGTCCGACGCGATGCGCACTCTGGTTCAGCGGTGGCGGGAAGACCCGAACGCCACCTACAAGGCTTGGTTTCTGTGGGAAGAGCGGGTGAAGAACTTCCGCTCGATCCGCCGCGGCATCCAGCAGGTCGTCGCCGACATCGAGGCCGGGACCTTCGGGAACGCCTACCGTGGTTCATCGTTGGAGACGGTCGTACACTCGATCGCGGAACAGCGGCAGATTTTCAAAGGCGCCGACCACGCCTTCCTCTGGAAACCTAAGCTGCGCATCCCGGACATCTACGAAAACGTCGAGAACCAGCGGGCCTTCGGCCGCCTGCTCGACACGTGCGTCTGCTGCAACGCTGAGGCCCAGGTCCTCGCCGCCATCCGGCAGATCGACTCCAAGCAGATCAAGGGTCTCGGCCCGGCCGTTGCGAACCTGCTGTACTTCCTGCATCCCACGATCGTGCCGCCGTTCAACACGGCCATCGTGAACGGCTACAACGCGCTCACCGGCGCCAAGGTGAAGCTCGGGAAGTGGGACGAGTTCCTTGCCATGCGCCAGGGCATCCTGGCGCTGAACGCCGAGTACCGCGAACTGCTGTCCAACGACCTCGGCGCCCTCGGCGGGCTGCTGTTCGACGTCGGCTCCGGCCGGTACGCCGCGCCGCCGCGCGCGGACGACGCCGGTGCCCGCGCCGCCTGGGAAGCTGATTTGGCCAAGGTGCGGGACGAGACCGCTCAGGCCGCCAAGGCGCGTGCCGCCGAGCGTGAAGGCGATCGTACTCACACCGAGATACAGGGTTGGCTGCGCGACCTCGGCAAAGCACTGGACTACGATGTCTGGATTGCGTCCAACGACCGTGGGCGGGCCTATGGCGACGGGAAGCTCGGCGACGGCTGTTTGGACGCCCTGCCGGACCCTGTTGCGGCCGCGCCCGGCGTCGACGCCGTGCGCCTGATCGACGTGCTGTGGCTGGACCCGGCGCTTGGCCGGGTCGTCGCCGCCTATGAGGTTGAGCACTCGACCTCGATCTACTCGGGCATTGTCCGCATGCTCGACTTGGCGCTCGGTGGCGATGCCCACGCGCTCGAAGGCATGTTCCTGGTCGCCCCGAACGGCCGCGAGGAGGAGGTTCGTACGCAGCTCGCCCGGCCTGCGTTCTCTCGGGTGGCCGACCTCAAGGTGCGTTACCTGCCGTACGGGGAGCTGGAGTCCCACCGAGAGTCCATCGCGCGGTTCGGCTCCGGCATGAAGGCCATCCACGCCATCTCGCGGACGTTGGTTTAGAGACGCCCTCGCCCCGCCGCACGCTGGCCTCCAGCCCGGAGCCGGGTTACAAGCGCTTGGCGACGAATCTGGGAACGGTGGCTGGTGTTCAACGAAACGGTGGATTTGGCCGCCCTGATCTTGGCCGTCGCCACGCTGTATGCGGCCGTCGGGCAAGCGGGTGCGTCGGGATATCTGGCCGTCATGGGCATCGTCGGCCTGGATCCGGCGATGATGAAGCCGACGGCGCTCGCCCTGAACCTGCTGGTCGCCACCATCGGCACGGTCCGCTTTGCGCGCGCCGGTCTGTTCGAGTGGCGGAGCTTCTACCCGTTTGGCGTTCTCGGGATGCCGTTCTCGTTTCTTGGCGGCATGCTGCACCTGCCGTCCCATCTCTACTATCCGGTGGTCGGCGGCATCCTGCTCATGGCTGCCCTGGAACTGGCGCGTTCAACGTGGGCTGCGCGCGGAGCGTCCGGGGGAATGGCAGCGGCCAAGCCCCCGTTCTTCCCGGCACTCGCCAGCGGAGCCGCCATCGGTTTTCTGTCCGGGATGACCGGCACGGGCGGCGGGATTTTCCTCGCCCCGTTGATTTTGCTCATGGGGTGGGTCGAGACACGCCGCGCCGCCGCCGTGTCCGCCGCTTACAATCTCCTGAACTCGTCGGCGGCGCTGGCCGGGGCCTGGACGACTTTCGCCGCGCTGCCGTCGGCCCTGCCGTGGTGGCTGGCCGCCGCCGGTGTCGGCGGCGCGGTTGGGGCTTGGTTGGGCAGCCGCCATCTGCCGACCGCGACACTGCGGTACCTGCTCTCGACGATCCTCGCCTTGTCCGGCATGAAGATGCTGGCGGCTTAACGTCTTCCGACCTGGGTGAGGCTGGGCACCTCCACCCGATGGTCGCACGGATGGCTGGTGGCGGTTCGCCCCGATGGCTCAGTGACTAAGCCGCCCTTGGCCATGGCGAGGTGGTGCGCCTGGTGGTGGCTGCCCTGGGCCATGATGCCGATGAAACCGAGCCCCCGGATGCGGGCCGTCTGCTTCGGATCCGCCGCGGTGACGGTCAGCACGACGCCGTTCGCCACCGGCTCTGCTTTGGCCGTCCACCCGTTCACGCCATTGATCTCATGGGAATGGGCTGGGACCATTCGGTGGATCGCGCCCAAGGTGCGACCGTCGCCAGTGACCGTGTACGTGGCACCGCCATCCACCGGCGTCGCAACCGCCTTCGCGTTCAGCGTGAGCTCGTTCATGTCGACGAGGTGCTGGCGCAGGGCCTCAACGTCCACCTTGGACCAGTCGGTGAACGGGTCTGCTTCCAGAATGCGGACGATCTCCTGGACGGTGCCGAAGGCGTCCTGGCCCGGCATGGTCGGGACCACAGCGGAGGACGTGGTGGGCGTCCCGGCATGGTGTGCGGCGTGGTCCATCGGCGTGGCGGTCTGGGCATGGGCAGTCCCAATGCCAATCAAGACCATGAGAGCGAGTGCGGCAGCGGTGGTGCGGATCGGCATGGCGTCCTCCTGTCGAAATCTCTTCGACGGTAGCCGTGCGCTCGGCGCCGCCATATGATTGAGATCATACGGCCGGGGTTTCGGGACGGAGGGGGCCTTGGGCATCAAGGGAACGGGTGCATGGATCGGACTCGTCGAACCGGAACGGCTTCGCCATCGGCGTTTGGAAACCGGCGAGGTCCTGTTCCGGCAGGGCAACGCCACCGTTGCGGTGTACCGCGTCGATGCCGGGCGGGTGCGGCTCGTCCGGCACCTCGATGACGGCTCGTCGGTCGCGCTGCACGTCGCCCGCGACGGTGAGACCTTCGCCGAGGCCGCCCTCTGGTCCGACGCCTACCACTGCGACGCCGTGGCTGAGGCGCTGTCGGAGGTCACGGTCATCCCGAAGGCGGACCTGCTCGCCGCCTTGGAGAGCGAGCCTCAGGCGTCGCTGGCTTTGGCCCGCGGGCTTGCCGCCCACGTCCGCGACCTGCGGTCCCGGCTGGAACTGCGGAACATCCGGTCGGCGCCGGAACGGATCCTGGCATGGCTACGGCTCCAGGCGTCCGGTGACCCGCCGACCGTGCAGCTCGACCGGCCGTGGACGGAGATCGCCGCCGAGATCGGGCTAACGCATGAAGCCATCTATCGGGCTCTAGCCACCTTGGAACGTGCGGGACGCATCAGCCGGAAGAATGGCCGCGTGACCGTCTCCAGTCGCCAAGATCCATAAGGAAACATAAGGAAACGGCTACCCGACGGCGGCCAACGCTTAGCACGGAAGGTGAGGTGACCCGCTGAGCATTGGCGTCTTGGATGCCTCACGCCTTCGTCGGCAGGGGCGGTAGGGCCGTAGGCCAGCCCTCGGACAAATGGGGCGCCCCTTCTGCATCGTTGAGGGCGGCTGCCCCGGTGATGCAGGATCCTGGGTGTGATGCGGGTTTGGTCCAGAGGATGGGCACCGGCTTCCCGGCTGGTCAGGTTGGTTCGAGTCCAACAGCCCGCTCCACCCTTTCGTAGCTATTGGGGATGGTCGGAGCGACTCAGGCTCCGCTCTGTCCACGTGGACCGAGTAGGATGATGGCTGTGCCGAGCAGGCACACGGTCGCTCCGATCAGGTCCCAGCGGTCTGCCCGTTGTCCCTCGACAACCCACAGCCAAATCAGCGAAGCCGCAATGTAGACGCCACCGTAGGCCGCGTAGGCCCGCCCGGCGAAGTCTGCGCCGATGCGGGTGAGCAGCCAAGCAAACACAGCTAAGCTCGCCAAGCCGGGGAGGAGCCAGAGTGGCGACCGATCCAGGCGCAGCCACGCCCAGAAGGCGAAGCACCCCGCGATCTCCCCCACGGCGGCCGCAGCGTAAACCACCAGCGCGCTCATGGGTGTTCTTCCACATCGGCGTCATGTGGCGACAACGCCTCGATGATGCGGCAATCCGCCATGCGGTGCCCCCCACGGCATTGGTGAGCCAGCCGGTCGAGTTCCTCGCGCAGGCGCTGAAGGTCGGCGATCTTCCGCTCCACCTCGTGCAGCTGCTCGAGCACCAGCGCATCGACCTCGCCACACGGTCGGTCGGGTTGGTCGGCCAAGTCGAGCATCGCCCGTACCGTCTCGAGCGGGAACCCGAGGTCCCTGGCGCGCCGGACAAAGCTCAGCCGCCGAACATGCTCCGCGCCGTAGGTCCGGTAGTTCCCCGACGTGCGCGCGGGCTCCGGTAGGATGCCGATCTGCTCGTAGAAGCGGATGGTCTCCGGCTTCGTGCCAGCCGCCTTGCCCAACGCCCCGATCGTCAGCCCGGTTTTTCCCGACATTACCCCTTGACCCTCTAGTTGCTAGAAGGTCCATCTTACAGAACGGAAGGCGCGACCGCAGCATCCAATGCTGCGTGCCGCCCCTGTGCGTTGGAGTTCGTCATGCAGGAGAAGACCTCGGCGCTGATCGCGGACGCGGACAAGCAGAGCTTGCGCTACAAAGTGGCGGGCATGGACTGCCCCAGCTGCGTCACCAAGGTCGAGGCCGCGCTGCGCCGCGTTCCGGGCGCCGACGATATCGGCCTCAACTACCATACGCAGATCCTGCGGCTGAAGCTGGACGAGGCGACGACACCCCGGGCGAAGCTCGAGGACACCATCCGCAATCTCGGTTACGGGGTCGAGGCCGTCGGCGATCTGCGCGTCGTCGCCGACGGCGCCGCCGGTGAGGTGGACGGGGCAGCGGCGTACGAAGAGCGACCGTGGTGGAGCACACCCAAGGGCAGGCTGACCATCCTCATCGGCATCCTTGTCTCGGCGGGCTACCTGGCGTCGTGGCTTGCCCCGGCTCTGGACGCCTACGCCCTCGCCCCCGCCGCGCTGGTCGGCTTGGCGGTGTTCGGCCGCCGCGCCCTCACGCTGGCCCGCGTGGGATCCCCCTTCAGCATCGAGATGCTGATGTCGGCGGCCACGGTGGGCGCCCTGTTCATCGGCGAGACCGCCGAGGCGGCGGTCGTCGTCCTCCTCTTTGCCGTCGGCGAACTCCTGGAGGGCGTGGCCGCGGGCACCGCCCGGTCCGGCATCAAGGCGCTCTCGAGCCTAGTTCCCAGGACCGCGCTGCTCATCGACGGCGAGGCCGCCCGCGAGGTCCCAGCATCCCGCCTGGAAGTCGGCCAAGTGGTCCTGGTCCGCCCCGGCGACCGGGTGCCCGCCGATGGCGAGGTCGTCGAGGGCGAGTCCGACGTCGACGAGTCCCCGGTCACCGGCGAGTCCGTCCCGGTTCCCAAGCAGGTCGGCTCGTCCGTCTTCGCGGGCGGCATCAACGCCACCGGCGCGCTGCGGGTCCGGGTCACGCGGACGGCGGCCGACAACACCATCGCCCGCATCATCCACCTCGTCGAGGAGGCGCAGGCCAGCAAGTCGCCCACGGCCCGGTGGATCGAGCGGTTCAGCGCGCGCTACACGCCCGCGGTGATCGCGGTGGCGGTCCTCACCGTCCTGGTGCCGCCGCTCGCCTTCGGAGCGGACTGGCACACCTGGATCTACCGCGGCCTCGCCCTGCTGCTGATCGGCTGCCCCTGCGCTCTGGTCCTGTCGACCCCGGCCGCGATCGCGTCGGGGATCGCCGCCGGTGCCCGGCGCGGCCTCCTCATCAAGGGCGGCGCCGCGCTGGAGGCCATCGGCCGCGTCCGCATCATCGCCTTCGACAAGACCGGCACGCTGACGCAGGGTCAGCCGCAGGTGACCGACCTTGTTCCGCTCGTCGGAACCGAACGCTCCATGCTCGGCCTAGCCGCCGCCGTGGAGAACGGCTCCAGCCACCCGATCGCCAAGGCCATCCTGGACCGGGCCGCGGTCGACGGCGTGCCGCTCCGCCCGGCCCGTGACCAGAGGGCAGTTCCGGGGAAGGCGGCGCAAGGCGTCGTGACCGGGAAGCTCGTCGAGGTCGCCTCACCGCGCCATGCCGTCGAGCGCAGCGGTCCGGAGGGCATCCCGTCCGACCGCATCGCCGCCCTGGAGAACGAGGGCAAGACCGTGGTCGTCGTTCTCGAGGACGGTCAACCGATCGGCCTCATCGCCCTGCGCGACGAGCCGCGGCCCGACGCCGCCGACGGCGTCGCCGCGCTACGCGGGCTCGGCGTCCGCAGCGTCATGCTGACCGGCGACAACGGCCGGACCGGACAGGCCATCGGCCGGGGCCTCGGCGTCGACGTGAAGGCCGACCTGCTGCCCGAGGACAAGCTCCGGGAGATCGCGGCGCTGCGGGCGCAGGGCCCGGTCGCCATGGTCGGCGACGGCATCAACGACGCTCCCGCCCTGGCCGCCGCCGACGTCGGCGTCGCCATGGGCGGCGGCACGGACGTGGCGCTGGAGACCGCCGACGCCGCGCTGCTGGGCAACCGGGTTGCCGACGTCGCCGCGCTGGTCCGCCTGTCGCGGGCGACGATGGCCACCATCCACCAGAACGTCGCCATCGCCCTCGGGCTGAAGGCGGTCTTCCTAGTGACCACATTGACCGGCATGACAGACCTTTGGCTGGCGATCCTGGCGGACACCGGGGCCACCGTCATCGTCACCCTGAACGCGCTGCGCCTGCTCCGCCAGGGGAAGTGAAGGAAGCAACCATGTCCAATCCCGGAACTGCATCGAACGGGTGGTCGGGCCTCCGGCTGGCGCTGGTGGTGACCCTGGTCACCGCGGTGGCCGACCAAGCAACGAAGTGGGTGATCCTCGAGCACGTCATGGATCCCCCGCGCCTCGTCGAGGTCACCCCGTTCCTCAACCTCACGCTTGGCTTCAACCGAGGCGTCAGCTTCGGGTTCTTGGGCGGCGGAGCGGCGGGACCCTGGCTTCTCAGCGGGCTCGCCCTGGCGATCGTCTTCGCCTTGGCCTTGTGGGCGCGACGCACCGACAGCCGCAGCGAGGCGGCGGCCCTCGGCACCGTCATCGGCGGTGCCATCGGCAACGTCGCCGACCGGATCCGCCAGGGGGCGGTGACCGACTTCCTGGACCTGCACGCCTTCGGTTGGCACTGGCCGACGTTCAACGTGGCCGACATTGGCATCACCGGCGGCGTCGGCCTGCTGCTGGTGCACGGCTGGATGCAAGGGCGCCGGACGCCCGCCGCCGGTGAGACCCGGGGGATCGCCCGATGAGCCATCCCGTATCGGTGTGGGGAGCGTGACATGGACGAGTTCGCCCGCTGGGGCACGCTGGTCTGTTTGTCGGCAACCGGGGCTTTCTCCGCGTGGCGCACGGTGTGGCTGCGGCGCCGAACCGGCGTGAACCCGATCACCTTCGGGCGCTCGGACAGCGCCCACGACTATCTGGGCCGGGTCTTCCGCGTCGAGACCGCCGCTGTGGTAACCCTCGCCCTGACGTGGGCGCTCGTTCCCGCCGTCCCGCAGGCGTTGGGGCCCCTGCCGCTCGGGACCGGAGCAAGGCTGGTCGGCTTGGTGCTGCTCTGCGCGGCGACGGCCTGGATCGCCGCGGCCCAGGTCCAGATGGGGCGTTCCTGGCGGATCGGCGTCGATCCGGCGCCCACCGCCCTCGTGACCACCGGCCTGTTCGGCCTCAGCCGCAACCCCGTCTTCGTCGGCATGCTGGGGACGCTGGCCGGGCTGTTCCTGGTGTTGCCGACCGCCCCGACGCTGGCGCTGCTCGCCGTCGGCTTGGTCGCCTTCCCGGTCCAGGTGCGCCTTGAAGAGGACCATCTGCGTCGCCTCCACGGCGACGCTTACGAACGCTACCGTGCCAGCGTCCGGCGCTGGCTATAACGACATCCGAGGAGGATTTTCCATGAAACCGCATCGCGTAGCAGGCATCGCCGCCCTGGCCCTGCTCGCATCCGTCCCGGCCAACGCCGAGACTGTCCGCGCCGGGGGCATCGTCGTCGAGCAGGCATGGGCCCGCGCCACGGCGCCCGCGGCCAAGACGGGCGCCGCCTACCTGACAATCCGGAACACCGGGCCCCAGGCGGACCGCATCGCCTCCCTGGCCGCCCCCGTCGCCGGGCACGTGATGGCGCACGAGACCAAGCAGGAGGGCGACGTGCTGAAGATGCACGAAACTGGGCCGCTGGCGCTCCCGCCGGGCGGCGCGCTCGACATGAAGCCCGGCGGCACGCACGTCATGCTGATGGACCTGGAGGGCGGCCTGAAGCCCGGCCAGGAGTTCCCGCTCACCATCACCTTCGAGAAGGCCGGGAAGGTCGAGGTGCCGGTGAAGGTCGGCAAGCCCGGCGCCATGGGACCGGAGTGACCCGCCGATGCTGAGGAAGCTCCGTTTCGCCCTCTGGGCCGCCGTCGCACTAGCGTCCGTGCTGTTCGCGGTCCTGGTGTGGCCGGTCCTGACCGCACCGCGGAAGCCGGAGGCACCTGCGTCCGGACAGCCGCTCGCCAATGCCGCCAACTGGACCCTGACCGACCACACCGGGCGCTCCTTCACGGCGGCCGACCTCAACAGCAGGCCGACGCTCCTGGTGTCCGGCTTCACGCACTGCCCCGACGTGTGCCCGACGTCGCTGGGGTACGTCGCCAACGTGCTCGAGGCGCTCGGGCCGCAGGCGGAGGCCGTCCGGCCGCTGTTCCTGACGATCGACCCGGAGCGGGACACCGCGGCCGTCATGGCCGAGTACGTGGCTCTCTTCGACCGGCGCATCCTCGGGCTGACCGGCACGCCAGAGGATGTGGCCAAGGCTGCCAAGGATCTTGGTCTCTACTCCAAGAAGGTCCCGCAGGACGGCGGGTACACCATGGACCATACGGCAACGATGCTCCTTCTCGACGGCCGCGGTCGGTTCCGCAGTTCCCTGGATGTCCACGAGAAGCCGGAGGTCGCCGTCGAGAAGGTCCAGCTGCTGCTCAAGGGCGAAGCCCAGCCAGCCGCGAGATCCTAGCGGGCTGCACCCGCCCTCTGTCCCCACCCGAACCCGCGAGGGGACCATGCCCCGTTTCCCCACCCGCCCCGTGCTGTGATTACCGCCCTCTGCGCCGCGGGCCTGTTGATCGGCGCCTCCGTCGCCTTGGCCCAGTCCCCCGACACGGTCGGCGCCCGTGATGAGCGTTCGCGCACACTGGCACAACGGCCTCGGCCCAGCCGCCGGAGCGGGGAAGGGCCATGCGGCGTCTTCAGCTTCCCTCGCCGCCGAGCGGCTCCTTCCGCCAGCCCCCGGGAGCGGACGGTGGAACCATCAGCGGCGCGGAATCGACCACGCCGCCCGGCGAGATGGTGGGGAACTGCGACTGCGCCCAGCGGACGACCTGGACGGCCGGGCTATTGAGCAGCAGCTTGGCCAGCGGCACCGCCCAGACCACGCGGTCGACGATGTCGTTGGGCCGGTACGCGGCGTCGGCGATGCCGTCGCCGTTCAGGTCGAAGGCGGGGTTGTCGGACCAGTAGTTGCCGCGCCCCGCGACCGACCAGTCGTACAAGCGCGAGCCCGCGTACTTCACCTGGGTGCGGTTGCCCACGAAGGCGTTGCCGGTGAGACGGTTGCCTTCCGAGCCGAAGGTCACGTGAACGCCGGTCTCGCAGCCCTCGAACCGGTTCTCGGAAAGGCCGTTGGCGTTCGAGTTGAAGATGAACAGGCACCGCTCCGGCCCGCCCCGCACCACGTTCCGCTCGATGAGCGAGCCGTTCACGTAGTTGATGGCGATGCCCTGGTAGCGATCGCCGTCCGACAGGTTGTGGCGGACCACGAGGCCGGTGGCGTTCATCAGCGCGTAGGCGAACTCGTTGCCATACGAGGCGTTGCCGCTGACCTGGAGGTCGTTGGCGTACATCACGTGCACGGCGAACCGGACGTTGCTGATGCGGTTCGCCGCCAGCCGCGCCCTTCGGGCGGTCGTCGCGAGGATGCCATCGTGGCTGAAGCTGACGTCGTTCTCCACGACCTGTGCGCCGGGGGCGCTCGTCACCTGGATGCCGTTGCCCTGGTGGTCGAGCCGGAGGTCCTTCCGGCCGATGACGGTGTTCCGCCTGATGGTGACCTGCGCCGCGCCCGAGACGACGATGCCGTTTCGGTTGTCCACGAGGCGGTTGTGCTCCACGACCGCGCCAGCCGCCGCCCGCTCCAGGTGGACGCCCGCGGGCTTCTGGTCCTGGTCCGCGCCGCCGTCGCGGATCTCCAGCCCGCGGATCGTGACGTTCGGCGCGGTGACCGTGATGACGCTGCCCAGCCTCCGGCCATCGACCACGGCGCCCGGCTCGCCTTCCAGCACCAGAGGCCGGTCGACAACGACCGGGCCCTGGTGCCGCCCCGGCTTGAGGCGCAGCACGTCGCCGGGCGCCGCGGAGGCGATCGCCCGCACCAGTGTCTCCCCGTCGGACGGCACCTCCATGACCGCGGCGGCCGCCCGCTCCGGCAGGCCCGCTGCCGCCATTACCAGAGCCATGCTTAGGACAAGCCGCGGAGCACCCCGGCGCGGGACGGATGCGGGCGGAGCTCCCTTCATCAGTGGCAATAGCCGATCCCCACGGCAGGCACGGCGTTCGACGCGCCCCGAACCGCATCCTGGATGACATGGCTGACGGTGGAGTGGCGGAGATCCACCACCGCGACCTGTCCGGTGTCGCTCAGCGCGATGTAGGACTTCAGGCCGTCCGGCGAAGCGGCCCCGGCTTCCGGAACGCCGGGCAGCGGGAGCGGGGCGAAGCGCCGCCGCTCGCGCAGATCGACGTTCTGCACGCTGCGCGTCTCTCGGCTCATGCCGATGGAGACGCTCTGGAACAGCCCCAGGCCGAGGCCAGAGACCTCGGCCAACATCGGGATGCGCGCGCTTTCCTTCAGCGTCCAGGTCGAGACGATCGACAGCGAGCGACCGCCCGCCACCGGGATCAGCATGAACTGGCTGTCCGCGCTCGGCAGCATCCGGCCCACCGGCGGCGGCAGCCGCAGCCGCGGTGCCCGGGTCAGCGTCTTCAAATCGAAGATCGACAGGACACCCTGGTCCCCCTGCACGGCGAACGCCGTCTCGCCTCCGGGATCGGCCGCGATCTGGAGAACGGGGCCGTCCCTGCCGTCGACGGGAAGCTCGGCAACGATCCGCCCGTCGGCCGGGTCCACGAGGCCGATCCGGCTGCCGTGCGCGACGAGGAGGCGGCCGTCCGCGACGAAAACCATGGACCGCATGCCCGCAAAGCCGGAGATGCGCGTGGTCGGCCCACCGGCGGGCCGGACGAACTCGACGGCTCCCGCATCGGGGTCGGCGACGGCCAGCACCGTTCCGGCGCGGTTGAGTTGCAGCAACACCGGTGCGATTCCGGTCTCCAACACGCGCGTTACGGTGCCGCCGACCGCATCGACGACGTAGAGCTTCGACGCGGCGGCGTCACTGGCCACCAGTTCCTTGCCGCGGCTGAGCGCCACGACGTGCCGGGGCGCTCCCGGCAGCCGGATGCGCGTGACCACGGTGTCCGACGCGGTGTCGATGACCGCGATGTCCGGGTCCACCGCCGAGCTCACGAAGATGAAGTCGGCCGGGTCCGGTGCCGCCCACAGGGTGGTCGGCGCAGCGGTCAAGCTCAGGACGGCACCGACGAACAGCACGCCGCGCCACATGGACGCCTCCGTTCCCTCGTGTGGTCACATGGTACGGTTCCGGAAGGCCCGCCCGAAGTGCTCCGACGGGGGAGGAGCGTCCCCGTTCCATCACGTAGGAGGCACTTCCTTAATCCGCCACAACGCCCGCGCCGTGGCACGCGCAATTACGCTCGGCCTGCTTCGGTGGACACGGGGCCGTGCCGAAGGAGCAGAAGACGCAGCAGTCGCCTGGGTTCGGCCGGAGCAGCGCCCCGCAGTGCGGGCAATCGTAATAGAACTGGCAGGCATCCGTCGGCATTGTCTCGGTCGATGCGCCCCCGCACGTCGGACAGGTGATGGTGGACTCCAGTTGCATCTGCTCGCTCCTACTGCTGCTGCGCCGACGGGAATCCGGCCTTCGTGGTGGCGTCGACCAGAGCGGAGACCGCGGCCTTGGCGTCGTCGAAGGTGACGACGGCGGTCTTGTCCGCCATGGAGACCTTGATATCGCCGACGCCGGGCACGGCTTTGAGGGACTGCCGGACCACGATGGGGCAGGTCTCGCACGTCATGTTCTCGATCATCAGCCGGACGGTGCGCTCGGCGGCGAGCGCGCCGCCGGAGGCCAGGGTCAGCGCGACGAGGGCGGTTCCGATCAGGCGGGTCATCATGGCCGTCTCCATCAGGACAGCAGGAGGGGGGCGGTGTAGGGGAAGGCCAGGGCCACGCCGACGAGGACGGCCACTCCCCAGAGGGCCGCCTTCACCAAGCGGTTGGGCGCGGGCCGGGTGCAGGCCGGGCCGTCGCAGGCGGGCGGCCTGCGGTAGACGCGCCAGAACCCGGCGCCCAGGCAGCCGAGGGCGGCCGCGACGAAGAGCGGCTGATAGGGCGCCAGGGCCGTCAGGTTGCCGATCCAGGCGCCGCTGACGCCGAGGCCGAAGAAGACGAGGGGCAGCACGCAGCACGACGAGGCGCCGAGGGCGCCCAGGAGGCCGCCAACGGCCAGCAGCCCCGGCGGTAGGCCCCGAGCGCTCCGCTCGCGTTGCTGAGTGTGGCGCGCAGCGGGTACGGATGTCTCTGGCATGCTCTGGCTCCTTCCTGCCTTTCCTGGCAAGATGGGGCCTGTAGTAACTACAGGTTCAAGGGTGAATCCGGTGAAACAGGTCACGAAATCGCGTGCGGCCGGACTGACCATCGGCGCGCTGTCCCGGCGCACCGGCTGCAACATCGAGACGATCCGGTTCTACGAGAAGCAGGGGCTCGTCCCGGTGCCGCCGCGGACGGAGGGCGGCCACCGGGTGTACGACGGAACTCACCTGCAACGGCTGGGCTTCATCCGGCGCAGCCGCGACCTCGGGTTCACGCTGGAGGAGGTCCGGGCGTTGTTGCGCTTGGCCGACGGCCATCACACCTGCGCCGAGGTGCAGGCCCTCGCGTTGGAGCACCTCGTTTCCGTCCGGCGAAAGATCGCCGACCTTCAGCATCTCGAGCGCACGCTATCCGAGACCGCGGATCGCTGCACCGGCGGTGATGTGCCGGACTGCCCCATCCTTGATACTCTATTTTCGGGAACGTGCGATCCGACGGCTCGATAGCACTTCGGGCTATCCCGCCTAGATGGACGACCGACGTAGGTGTGACGGCCCCTGTTCCGCAAGGCACTCGGATCAGCGCCCCTCCGGGTGGGCCTGTCCCGATCCGATGTCGACCGACGTTCCGGCCGCACGCTTCTCGAAGTCCGTGACCAGCAGTTCGATCTTGACCCGCCAGCGCCCCGGGGCCGCGAACTCCGGCCCACGGAGGACATACCGGCCGGTGTCGACGCGCTCCATGGTGCGGGAGATCTCCTCGACGCCTAAGGCCGGGTTGTCGATGCGCAGCATCGCCGCGTCGGGGAGCATCTCCAAGGTGTAGCGATGGGTGCCGTCCCGCAGAAGGGCGACGATCCGCTCGGGCTCGGCCCCGGCCATGCCGCCGATGCCCTTGATGCCGGTCGCGTGCTCGCCGGTGGCGAAGGCGCCGGACGCACCCTTATAGTCCCAGCCGTGGCACTCGACGCACCGCCAAGTGTCCGCCCCCTTCTGCTGGGCCGTCTTGGGGTAGGACAGGTGGGTGCGGGCGGGCAGGTTCTGGTCCAGGATCTCCGCCCACTGGTCGTAGAGCCTGCCGCCGTAGGCCAGGGTCCAAGCCTCGCTCGGATCGGCCGGAGTGGTCTTGATCCAGGCGTCCTGATACGCCGCGCGCTCCATGTGCACGTGCTCTTGGGCCTCGGCCTGGACGAACGGCAGCACGCAGGCCGCGACACCGGCAGCGGCGAGCATGGGAAGATGTCTCATCAGGGTCACCGGGAAGGAACTTGGAAGGCGGCCGGACGGACAGCCGCACGGCTTCCGGGCTCAGGCAATCCGTGTGCCGCCCGGGCGGCTCTGCTCGTTCCTGAACCCGGCGGGCAGTGCGGGAAGGGCGTTTCCCGGAAAGCACCACCCGGTTCTCGAATTCGGGAATTTTCGGCAAGGTGGAACGACACCCCGGTGGGATACGTCTCGGCTTCGGAGCGGCACGTCGATTGCGTGGAGCGGATGCGCACGCGGGCCGGGGATCTCCGCTGTTGACTGAGATCAACGCTGGGATCGTTCGGCGGTGTAGTATGGCGGCGGCTTTGCGGCCCCCCGCGTAGCCGAGAAGGTTCGAGGGTATGACACGCGGTTTCGGCGCAGTTCTTCGGTACGTGGCGGTTGGCCTGCTTCTGCTGGCCATGCTCGTCGCGCCGTTGGCCCCGCTGACCGCCCCGGCTCGGGCCAGCGCCCTCTCCGACCACTGTGGCCATGTCGCCGGATCGCCGGTCCTAGGCCCTGTCTCCCCTCATCCCAACTGCGCCAGCGACCCGTCGTGCACATCCACCAACGAGTGGACGGCGCCGACCGAAGCGGCGAACCGGAGCGGCTCCCCCGATGTCGGCGGCGCATCGGGTCTCGGCGACGGCTGCATGGCCGCGGACTGCCACGCGATGCACGTCAGCCTGCCCATCGGTGGCGCGCTGCCCCTCGTCGTTCCGCCGCCTGCATCGGCGGCGATGCCTGGCATTGTCCTGCTGGATGGCATCGGGGTCGATCCCGCGCTGAAACCGCCGCGCTCCTCCATCTGATCGCCCGACCTGCGCCGGACCGTGCCTCTTCCGCCGTCCGCGCGTGCGGACGTGAAGGCATGCCGGAATGGCAACCAATCCCGGCACCGGCACCGCGGCGCACCCGAGAGCGACGAAGCCCAAGTTTGCGTCCGCCCCAGGAGGGCGGAGCCCGAATTCAAGGAATGCAGTGATGTTCATGAAGTCCAAGAAGGTTGCGGCCGCCCTGGCCGTGGCAACCGCTCTGGCCGGTGGCGCCGTCGTCGTCGGCACCGCCCTGTTCGCCAGCGCCCCGGCGGCGGCGGCGCAGATCGTTGAGGCGTGGAAATCCAGGACCTGCGAATGCTGCGCGGGTTGGGTCAAGCACATGATCACCGCCGGGTTCACCGTGCAGGTCCACGAGGTCGAGGACGTCGAGCCGATCAAGGAGAAGCACGGCATTCCCGAGCAGCTGCACTCCTGCCACACGTCGGTCGTCGGCGGCTACGCGATCGAGGGCCACGTCCCCGCGGAGGACGTGAAGCGGCTGCTCACCGAGCGCCCGAACGCCAAGGGGCTGTCGGCCCCGGGTATGCCGCAGGACGCGCCGGGCATGGATATGAAGACCGGCCAGCCGTACCAGGTCGTCCTCTTCGGCACGCCCGACGGCAAGATGTGGGTCTACGCCAACCATTGAGGACGGCCCTGGAACGGAGAGCCGGGCTGGCGCTACGAGGTCTCCCCTCGGGCGCCGCCCCGGCGGGGACGGGTGATTCCCGCGGGAGCAGTTGGATGAGAGGACGCACATTCGGGCGTGTGGTCGCGGCGGTCCTCGCCGCGGCGACATGGATCGGTGCGGCGGCGCAGGCCGCCACCGGCGGCTGGGCGACGCACGAGACGGTGCAGGCTCGGGTGGTCGCATCCGTGGAGGCGGTCGGCGTCCGCGACACCGTTCCGGCCGGTCTGCACCTGCGGTTGGCGAACGGATGGAAGACGTACTGGCGCTCGCCCGGCGATGCCGGGGCGCCTCCGGCCGTGGACTGGTCGGCCTCAGGGAACGTCGCGGGCGTGGACGTCCGGTGGCCTGCCCCGCGCCGCTTCACGCTGTTCGGGATCGAGACCTTCGGCTACGAGGGGGAGGTCGTCTTCCCGCTGGACATCCGGGTCGAGCGGCCGGGCGCACCGGTGGCTCTGCGCGGGCGGGCCGACATCCTGGTGTGCAGCACCATCTGCATCCCCACCAGCCTCGATGTCTCGCTCGACCTCCCGGCGGGTGCCGCCGCCGCCGATCCGGAGACGACCAACCTGATTGCGCGCTTCGAGGCGCAGGTGCCGGACGACGGCAGCCGCTCCGGGCTGTCCGTGGGAAGCGCCTCCATCGAGCCCGGCGCGCCGGGGATCCTGACCGTCCGCATCGCCTCGACCTGGCCGCTCGCCGATCCGGACGTCTTCGTCGAGAGCGGAAGCTGGACCTTCGGCAAGCCCGAGTTCTCGTTCGCCGTCGACGGCCGTGAGGCTACGGCAAGGCTGCCGGTGGTGTCCGGGCCGGATGTCGTGACGATGCCGGACAAGACGATCACGGTGACCCTGACCGACGGGACGCGGGCGACCGAGGCGCGTCTCGCCGTCGCTGCCGGGCGATCCGGCACCGGGTCCTGGCTGGGCGAGCTCCTGCCGGTCCTCGGCATCGCCCTGCTCGGCGGCGTGGTGCTCAACCTGATGCCCTGCGTCCTGCCCGTGCTGAGCCTGAAGCTGGTGTCGGTGGTCCATCACCGCGGCCGGGAGCGGGCGCGCGTCCGGCTCGGCTTTCTGGCGACCGCGGCGGGGATCGCCGCCTCCATGCTTCTGCTCGCGGGTGCCCTCGTCGGCCTCAAGGCCGCGGGCGCGGCCGTGGGCTGGGGCGTGCAGTTCCAGCAGCCCGTCTTCCTCGTGCTGATGGCGTCCGTGCTCGTGGCCTTTGCGGTGAGCCTCGCAGGCGGGTTCGACATCCCGCTGCCGTCCCGGATCGCGACGGCCCTGGGCGGGGCGGGCGGGAACGGACTGGCCGGGAACTTCGCGATGGGGGCGTTCGCCACCCTGTTGGCCACGCCGTGCTCCGCCCCGTTCGTTGGCACCGCTGTCGGCTTCGCGCTCGCCCGCGGTCCGGCGGAGATCCTCGCGATCTTCGCCGCGCTCGGCGTCGGGCTGGCCTCGCCGTACCTTCTGGTGGCCGCCTTCCCCGGGCTGACCGGCCTGCTGCCGCGCCCCGGCCGATGGATGGGCGTCCTGCGCCGGGTGCTGGCTCTGGCGCTGCTCGGGACGACGGCGTGGCTGCTGACCGTCCTGGCGGTCCAGACCTCCTGGCAGGCGGCTCTGGCGGTGGCCGCGGCGCTGAGCCTCCTGGCGGCGGCTATGGTGCTCCGAACGCGCGTGGGCGGCGTGGCGGCCGCGGCTCTCGTCGTCGCCTCGGTGTCGGGCGCGCTGGTGGCACCCGCCGTCCTCGGCGAAGCCCGGGTCGCGTCGGCCGCCGCAACCGCATGGGTGCCGTTCGAGCAGGCGGAGATCGGTCGGCTCGTGGCGCAGGGCAAGACGGTGTTCGTGGACGTGACCGCCGAATGGTGCATCACCTGCCAGGCGAACAAGTCGCTCGTCATCGACAGGGGTGAGGTCGCGGCCGCCCTCGCCGGGCCCGGCATCGTGCCGATGCGGGCCGACTGGACCCGGCCGGACCGACGGATCTCCGACTTCCTGGCGCGCTACGACCGCTACGGGATTCCGTTCAACGCCGTCTATGGTCCCGGCGCACCAAACGGGCTCGTGCTGCCGGAGATCCTGACCTCCGAGGCGGTGCTGGCGGCACTGCGGACGGCCCGCGGCACCCCGAAGACACCGGATACGGCAGCGACCGGAAGGGACGGCCCCACCGACACCGTCGGCCCCGCACCGGCACCACCGTCCCGCACCTGAAGGCCACTCGGGCCGGTGAGCGCATGAAGCCAACACCACAGCGATACGAGTGCAGCGGATCGTCAACGGCCGCTTCAACCGAATGCTGCCACAGGCGTCGGTTCTGACTTCGGTTAAGACCGCTGCGGCACCTCCTGTCGCTGGCGCCCGGGGCGCCGGGCAGCACCGCGGCCGCGGTGGGCTGGTAGGTCGCGATTTTCGGCCTGTGACATCGAAGCAAAACGGAATTGGCAACATGACAAACAACAAGACACGACCGAAAAGGCGCCAGGACAGCACCGTTCAGCCTCCCGTGGCCGAGGCGTCGCAGGGCGAGCCGCTTTGGACAATGCTCTTTGCGGCGTGGGTCATCGCGCTGGGCTCAACCCTGAGCGTGCTCTTCATCGGCGAGATCATGGGCCAGACCCCGTGCGTGCTGTGCTGGTACCAGCGGGCCTTCATGTTCCCGCTGGCGGTGATCCTCGCCGTGGCCTGCTATCGAACGGATGGTGCGGTGTGGCGCTACGCCCTGCCGCTGGCCGCCATCGGCGCCGTCATCGCCATCTGGCACACGCTGGTCTTCACCGGCGTGGCGCCGACCGCGCTGGAACCCTGCGGTGCGGGCCCGTCCTGCTCCAGCGAAAACATGACCATCCTCAGGGGCATCCCGCTCCCGCTCCTGTCGGTCGGCGCGTTCGGCGCCATCGTCGTTCTCATGCTCCTCGTCCGGAAGAAGCTCTCCCCATGACCAAACGAACCCTTGTCGTCCTGACGGCCATCGCATCCATCGCCGTGTTCGCGGCCGCTGGCTGGTGGGTCACCGCCCGGCAGGCGGAGAATGCCAGCGCGAAGGTGGCCGACACCGCCGTGCTCGTGCGGCCTCATTCGCCGATCTTCGGTCCGAAGACGGCGCCCGTCACCATCGTCGAGTTCTTCGATCCGGCCTGCGAGACCTGCCGGGCCTTCTATCCCGTGGTCAAGGAGATCATGGCGAAGTTCCCCGATCAGGTCCGTCTGGTGATCCGGTACACCCCGCTCCACCAGGGCTCCGACGAAGTCGTTCGCCTGCTCGAAACCGCGCGCCAGCAACGGAAGTTCGAACCCGTGCTGGAGGCCATCCTGCGCGCCCAGCCGCTCTGGGCAAGCCACAGCGCGCCGCGTCTCGACAAGGCGTGGGAGGCGGCGGCCGCCGCCGGTCTCGACATCGCCAAGGCGCGCGACACGCTGATGGCGCCGGGCGTGACGGCGGTCCTGGATCAGGACCGCAGCGACTCGGTGGCGGTCGGTGCGCAGAAGACGCCGACGTTCCTGGTCAACGGCAAGCACCTGCCGAGCTTCGGCGCCCAGCAACTCTACGACCTCGTTGAGAGCGAGGTGCGGGCAACGCGGGCCACACCCGCCAAGGGCGGCTGAGTCGGATGTGGTCTTGGGATGCAGATGCCCTGCATCCCGGCCCGTCCGGCGCGGACACGGGTAGCGGCGGCAACCCAAGCCCCGAATGCGCGCCTCACGCCTGGACCAGCAGCGCCGTCCCGTACATGACCGCTACGCCGAGGAACACCCCGGCCAGGGCGGACGGCGTCGCCCAGGAGGCGCCCTGTCGGCGCGCCAGGCGGACCATCAGGCCGCCGACCTCGACGACGACCTGGAGGATCGCCCCGGCGCCCACGGCCAGCGCCAGCGCCGCCCAGTGCGGCGAGAAGGCGTAGCTGCCCAGCCAGATGCCCGCGACGGCGGGCAGCCCGGCCAGAGCGGCCAAGCCGACGAAGACCGGCCAGCGCGGCCGCTCGCCGACCAGCGGCGCGACGATGCCGATGCCCTCGGTGACGTTGTGCAGCGTGAAGCCCAGCACCAGGAAGGTGCCGAGCGCCGCGGCGCCGGTGGCGAAGGCCGAGCCGATCGCCAGCCCCTCGCCGAGGTTGTGTAGCCCGATCCCGAGCGCGACGGAGGTCGCCAGGGCCACGCCGCCGATGTCGCCGCCCTTGCGGCGGCCGACCGCCATGAGAAGCGCGAACGCCAGGGCGGCGGCGACCCACACCATGGCGCCGCCCTTGAAGCCGGGCGCGGCCTCGGCGGCGAGTTCCAGCGCCTCCCCAAGCGTGTCGACCAGCAGGAACCCGAGCAGGCCGACGGTGAGCGCAATGGCAAAACCGAAGGTCCTGGAGCCGCCCGCGCGCAGGGCCGGGTAGAACAGCATGCCGAGGGCGACCGGCACCACGCCGACGAACACCCCCACGAGGCCGAGCAGGCCGAGGCTGTTCCTTCCCGGCGTCGCCACGGCAACGTCGATGGCGTGCTCGAAGGTGACGCCGGTCCGGGTGACCAGGACGACCTTGTGCGACTCGCCGAGCACCCATGGGTACGGGACGCGCAGCCACGCCGTGGACAGCCGCCCAAGCTCGCCCGGCGGGTCCTGGACGAAGTTCCAGTAGGCGCCGTCCACCTGCACCTGGGCGATCCGCATCGGCTCGGTGCCCCCGGCGCGGACCAGGAGCGCGATGCCGTCGCCGTCGAGCACGTGCCGCTCGACGGTGATCCGCTCGACCGGCGGCGCCGAGCCGGTCAGCGGGCGCAGCGGGTCGGCGGCGAGGAACGCGGCCGCGACGGCGACGATCAGCAGCAGCGGTGCCAGGACGGCGAGGACGGTGCGGCCGGGCGCAGTCATGCGACGCTCTCCCGGACGTCGAACAGACTCATCCAGCCGAGCTCGACGAACTCGGACTGGTGCGCGTGGAACATGTAGAGGCCCGCCTCGTGGTCGCGGAAGCTGAACTCCAGGATGCCGCGCTGGCCCTGGCACTGCGTCACGGTGTCGACGGTGCGCAGCGTCGGCGTCAGCGTCGTGCCATGGTCGTAGTAGTCGAAGAAGTTGCCGTGCAGGTGAAAGCTGTTGATCGGGTCGAATTCCGTCACGTTGACAAGGTAGACCCGCACCGGCCGGGAGCGGTCGATCACGATGGGCCGCTTGGAGTAGGCGTGGGCGACGGTGTTGGCGGCGTAGACCTCGTTCTCCTCGTCGAAGTTCGTGTCGAAGGCGTTCATCACCATGACGAACTCCTGCCAGCCCCGGTTCTCGTCCGTCCCCAGCAGGCGCGACCGCGCGGCCGCCTCATGCTCCGGGTGGCGCGCCGGGTCGGGGTCGATGATGAAGGCGCCGTACAGCCCCTTGTGGATGTGCCGCTTCAGCGGGGCGGTGTGGCAGTGGTACAGGTGGCAGCCAAAGGGGAAGGCGGTGAACTCGTAGGTGAACGCGCCGCCGGGCTGGATGTCCCCGGCGCCCGGCACGCCGTCCATGCGGGCGGAATGGATGCCGTGGAAGTGGATGGAGTGCGCGTGGGAGCCGCGGTTGTGGAAGCGGACGCGCACCCGCTCGCCCTCGGTGACGCGGATGGTCGGCCCCGGGACGCGGCCGTTGTAGGTCCAGGCGGGAAACAGGATGCACGGCGCGATCTCGATCTCCTTGTCCTCGGCGACGATGTCGAACTCGCGGCACGGGCGGCCGTCGGGATCCTGGACGACCGTGCCGGTGTCCCAGTCCGTCAGCATGGCATGCGGGTCGAAGCCGTTGTGGACGTGGTCGACCTCGCCGACCGTCATCATGCCACCGTGCAGGCCGTGGGCTGCGGAAGCGGGCGCGGCGGGGGGCGCGTGCCCGGCGCCGTGCGGCTGGGCCGCGGCACTGCGCAGCGCGAGTCCGGCGGCCTGGGCGCCGCCCAGCAGCGCGCTGCCTGCCAACAGCAACCGTCGCGTCACGGGAAGACCGAGGAGGGACTTCATGTCGCTGCTCCCGCATCGGGGCCGGTGCCGCACCGGGCCGGTGATGTGCCTTGCGCTATAACATGTAGCATCGGCTATAGTTATCAACAACGCATCGGCGTCCGATGTCTCCTTCGGGGGAGCCGGAAGCACCGCTGCTGCGGCCATGGGCCTTGTGTCACAATGCGCGGCGGACTGAAGGGAGCAGGACAGTGGGCGCAGAGCGGGCGCACAGGCGGCTGGTGGCGATGCCGGATGCGGACCGGCAGGCGGCGAACTTCCAGCGGGTCCGGGAGGCCCACCAGACCGAGGTGGCCGAGGACTACGTCGAGCTCATCGCCGATCTGATCGACACGACCGGCGAGGCGCGCGCCGCCGACATCGCCCGGCGCCTCGGCGTGGCCCACCCAACGGTGGTCAAGACAATCGCCCGCCTGCAACGGCACGGTCTGGTCGCGACGCAGCCCTACCGCTCCATCTTCCTGACCGGGGCGGGGCGCGCGATGGCCGAGCGGTCCCGCCGCCGCCATGTGATCGTCGTGGGGTTCCTGAAGGCGATCGGAGTGAGCGAGGAAACGGCGGAGCGCGACGCCGAAGGCGTCGAGCATCATGTGAGCGACGAGACCTTGGCGGCGTTCGAGCGCGTCATTCGGTCCAAATCGCCGGATTGAGGCGATTCGGCGAAATCAGCAGGAGCTTGACCGCGAACGGATCCCGGAGCCGAACCCACGCCACGGCGCGGCCTTGGGGTTCCCATCATTTCGCCGCAGGCGTGATGCTCGTCACGGTGTAGTTGCTCCCGTTTCCCTTTTCGAGCCCGAACTCGACCTGCTGGCCCGGCTGGACCTTCGACAGGTCGACGTTCGGCGCGACCTGGAAGTCCATGGTCATGGCGGGCCACTTGATGGCTGGGATCGGCTCGTGGTTCAGGTTCACGGTCATCTTGGCCGGGTCGACCTTCTTCACCACGCCCTTGCCCGTGATCGGCTGGTTCGCCTGCGCGCCCATGTTCATGCCCGGCATTCCCGGCATGCCCTGGTTCGACTGGGCCAGGGCCGGTCCGCCCAGGAGGGCGGCGGCGGCGGCGAGAACGGCGGTCTTGGAAACGGTCATGGTGCTCTTCCTCATTCGGCTGGGTGTGCGGTCCCGTGGGTGCGGAGACGCTCCGCTTCGGCAGCGGCCTGGGTCCGCAGGCGGAACCGCTGCCAGATCAGGTAGACGGCCGGGATGACGATCAGCGTCAGGGCCGTGGCGCTCGCCATGCCGCCGACCATCGGCGCGGCGATCCGGCGCATCACCTCCGAGCCGGTGCCGCCCCCGACCATGATGGGGAGCAGGCCCGCGAAGATGGTCGCCACCGTCATCACCTTAGGCCGCAGACGGAGCAGCGCGCCCTCGATCACGGCGGCCTCGACGTCCTCCGGCGTCAGGGCACGCCCCTCGGCCGCCACCTCGGCACGGTGGCGCTCCAGGGCGAGGTTCAGGTAGACGAGCATGATGATGGCCGTCTCGACGGCAACGCCCGCCAGCGCGATGAAGCCGACGCCGACGGCGACCGACAGGTTGAAGCCTAGGTACCAGAGCAGCCAGACACCGCCCGCCAGGGCCACTGGCAAGGACGCCATGACCACCAGCACCTCGCCGAGACGCTGGAAGGTGAACCAGAGCATCAGGGCGATCAGGGCCACGGTCAGCGGCGCGATGGCCGTGAGTCGCCCGCGGACGCGCTCCAGGTACTCGAACTGCCCCGACCAGCTGAGCGAGTAGCCGGGCGGGAGGCGAACGGAGCGGGCGATGACCTCCCGGGCGTCCGCTACGTAGCCGCCCAGGTCGCGCCCGGCGATGTCGACGAACACCCAACCGTTCAGCCGGGCGTTCTCCGTGCGGATCATGCCGGGGCCGTCCTTGATGCGGACCCGGGCGACGTCGCCCAGGGCGATGTGGGCGCCGCTCGGCGTCACGATGGGCAGCGCCGCCAGGGCGTCCGGCGTGTCCCGCCACTCCCACGGGTAGCGGACGTTGACCGGGAAGCGCTGGAGGCCCTCGATGCTCTGCGTTACCTCCTCGCCGCCGACCGCGGTGCGCACCACCTGCTGCACGTCGGCGATGTTCAGGCCGTAGCGCGCGGCCGCCCGGCGGTTGATGTCCACGTCGACGTAGCGCCCGCCGACGGGACGTTCGGCGTAGGCCGAGGCCGTGCCCGGGACCGCGCGGACCGCCGCCTCAACCTGCGCGGCGAGGCGGCCGATCTCGCCAAGGTCGGGCCCGGCGACCTTAATGCCCACCGGGGTCTTCACGCCGGTGGCCAGCATGTCGATGCGGTTCTTGATCGGCATGATCCAGACGTTCGTCACGCCGGGTACCTTCACCGCCCGGTCGAGCTCCGTCCGGATGCCCGCCATGTCCATGCCCGGCCGCCACCGGTCGCGCGACTTCAGCTTGATGGTCGTCTCGAACATGGAGATCGGCGCCGGGTCGGTCGCCGTCTCGGCGCGGCCGATCTTGCCGTACACCGCCTCGACCTCGGGCACCGTCTTGATCAGCCGGTCGGTCTGCTGGAGCACTTCGCGCGCCTTGCCGATCGAGACGTCGGGCATCAGGCTCGGCATGTAGAGCAGGTCGCCCTCGTCGAGGTCCGGCATGAACTCCGAGCCGATGCGCTGGAGCGGCCACGCCATGCTGGCGACCAGCAGGATGGCGGCCAGGATGGTCACCCAGGGCGCCGCCATGGCGCCGCGCAGCAGAGGCCGGTACAGCCAGATCAGTAGGCTGTTGAGCGGGTTCCGGCGCTCGGCGACGATCCGGCCGCGCACGAAATAGCCCATCAGCACCGGCACCAGCGTCACCGACAGCACCGCGGCAGCGGCCATGGCGTAGGTCTTGGTGAAAGCGAGCGGCTTGAACATCCGCCCTTCCTGGGACTCCAGCGCGAAGACCGGCAGAAAACTGAGCGTAATGATGACCAGCGAGAAGAACAGCGCCGGGCCGACCTCGGCTGCGGTTTCGGCGACCAGCCGCCAGCGGTTCTCCTTGGTGAGCGGCTCGTGCTCGATACGCCGGTGCAGGCTCTCGATCATCACGATGGCGGCGTCGACCATGGCGCCGATGGCAATGGCGATGCCGCCCAGCGACATGATGTTGGCGTTGATGCCTTGGGCGTGCATGACGACGAACGCCGCCAGGATGCCGAGCGGTAGCGTCAGGATGATGACGAGCGATGAGCGCAGGTGCAGCAAGAACGCCGCGCACACCAGCACGACGACGATGGACTCCTCGGTCAGCTTGTCCTTGAGGTTGTCGATGGCGCGCCCGATCAGGTCGGAGCGGTCGTAGGTCGTGACGATCTCCACGCCTTCGGGCAGGCTGTGGCGCAGGCGCTCGATCTTCGCCTTGATGGCGTCGATGGTGGTGAGCGCGTTCTCGCCCCAGCGCATGACCACGACGCCGCCGACCGCCTCGCCTTGGCCGTCGAGTTCGCCGACGCTACGCCGCAGTTCCGGCCCGAGCCGAATGTCGGCCACGTCCTTGAGCAGGATAGGGACCCCGGCCGGGTTGGCCTTGAGCGGCACGTTCCGCAGGTCGTCCACGCCTTTGATGTAGCCGCTGGCGCGAACCATGTACTCGGCCTCGGCCATCTCCAGCACCGAGCCGCCGGACTCCTGGTTGGCGCGCTCGATGGCCTCGCGAACCTGCGCGAGCGGCAGCCCGTAGGCGCGCAGCGCGTTGGGATCGACGACGACTTGGTACTGGCGGACCATGCCGCCGATCGGCGCCACCTCGGCGACGCCGGGGGTGGCCTGGAGCTCGAACTTCAGGAACCAGTCCTGGAGGGCGCGCAGCTGGCCGACGTCGTGCCGCCCGCTGCGGTCCACCAGGGCGTACTGGAAGATCCACCCGACGCCTGTGGCGTCCGGGCCGAGGGCCGGGCGGGCGCCGGGCGGCAGCCGCGGAGCGACCTGGCTCAGGTACTCGAGCACGCGCGAGCGCGCCCAGTAGAGATCGGTGCCCTCGCGGAAGAGGACGTAGACGTAGCTGTCGCCGAACATCGAGACGCCGCGCACGGTCATGGCGCCGGGGACGGCGAGCAGCGCGGTGGACAGCGGGTAGGTGATCTGGTCCTCGACCACCTGCGGCGCCTGGCCCGGGTAGGTGGTCTTGATGATCACCTGGACGTCGGAGAGGTCGGGGATGGCGTCGACAGGCGTGTTGCGCACCGCCCAGACGCCCCATCCGGCCAGCATGGCGGCGAGCAGCAGGACGATGCCGCGGTTGCCCACCGACCAGCGGATCAGACCCTCGATCATGGCGTCCCCCCGGCACCGCCGAGGCGCTCGATGGTGGCGGCCGTGTACGTGCCGTCGGGTGCCTGCACGACACCGAAGCGGACGCGGTCTCCGGGCGAAAGGCCCTGGGCCGAGGCGCCGGAGCCGACGCCGAACTCCATCGTCATCGAGGGCCAGGAGAACTCCGGGATCGGCCCGTGGCTGATGGTGACCTTGCTCCCGTCGGCGGTGACGGCGGTGATCGAGCCCTCGCCCATGGCGGGCGCGGCCGCCTCCTTGGCCATCGGCGCCTCGGCGTCCTGCATGCGCGCCAGCCCGGCCGACAGGCTGCTCTCGCTGTCGATGAGGAACTGGGCGGAGGTGACGACCCGGTCGCCTTCCTTCAGCCCCTCCGCGATCTCGACCTTGTCGCCGACGGCGAGTCCCGCCTTGACCGGCACCGGCTTGAACCGCCCATCCCCCAGCGCCAGCACCACGCGCTCGGCCTGCCCGGTGCGGATGAGGGCGTCGCCGGGGATGGCGAGGACGTTCGCCCGCGGCTTGGTCGCCAGCCGCACCGAGGCGAACATGTTGGGCTGAAGGGCGTGGTCGGCGTTGTCGAGACGGATGCGCAGCCGGGCCGTCCGGGTGTCGGGCTTGAGTTCCGGGTAGACGTAGTCGACCGTGCCGGTCCACGTCCGGCCGGGCTGGCCCGCCGCCCGCACCTCGGCCTGCATGCCGCGGGACACCAAGCCGACTTGGCTCTCGAAGACCTCCGCCATCACCCAGACCGAGGCGTGGTCGACGATGGACATGAGCGTGACGTCGGACTCGACGTACATGCCTTCCGCCACGCCCAGCGCCTCGACGATGCCCGGCTGCGGCGCATAGACCTTGATGCGCTCGGGCACGGCCTTGGTCCGGCGGATCTCCTCGATCTGCCGGTCAGAGACCCCCAACGCGGTCAGCTTGCGCCGGGCGCCCTCGGTGTTGCCCGTCGGCCCACGCTCGGTCTCGCGGACGTACTCGTAGGCGGCGGTCACGAGCTCGGGGGAGAAGACCTCCATCAGCAACTGGCCGCGCTCGACGTGCTCGCCCATGACCCGGGTGTAGAGCCGTTCGACCCAGCCGCGGCCACGCACGTGCAGGTGGGCGGTCCGGCTTTCGTCGAAGGTGACGGAGCCGAAGGTCTCGATGGCCGGGACGAGGTCCGTCCGCTCGGCCCTGGCGGTACGGACGCCGAGGTTCTGGACGGCGGCGGGCGAAACGGTGACGGTGCCCTTGTCCTCGGCCCGACCGGGCTCCTGGCCCTCGTAGACGGGCACCATGTCCATGCCCATCGGCGACTTGCCGGGCTTGTCGCTCTTGAAGTCCGGGATCATCGGATCCCACCAGTACAGGATGCGAGGACCCGTATTGGTCTGCTGAGGGGCACCCTGTGCGGACAGCACCTGGCGCTCGAGCAGGACGCCGCCGCCGACACCCGCCGCGACGGCGAGCAGGACGGCCAAGACTGTGCCTGATTTCATAGGGGCCACCTGTGACGACGTGTGCGCTGGGCATCCCGCGTGCATGCGCGGGGCGGCCGATCACGCGCTTGGGGCGCGAGCCTGCCGGTTGCCCAATTCCGAGGCGGTCGTCAGAGGGGTAGCGGTGGTCTCTGGGGTGGAGAGATGACGAGTGGCGCCCCTTGGCTCTCGATGAACGGAAGCGTCAGGACCATCCGCTCGACAGCCGGAAGGACCGGGGTTGATGGCATGACGGTGGCGCACATGGCAAAACAGCCGCCCACCTTCATCAGCGGGCAGGACGCCTTTCCGTCGTGGTCGGCGCCGTGGTTCGGGACCAGCCGATCTCCCATAGCCATGTCCATGGGAGCCCCATCCATCATCATGGATTTGCACGGGGCACCGTCGTCGACCACCGGCGTCGCCACGGCAGGCATTGGCATCATGGAGATGGAGATCTGGAGCAGGATGAACGCGACCGCCGCGATCCAAGCCACACACAACGCCCCGCCTCGCCGTCCGGCGAGCCGTCCAGGCCCATGTGACGCTGTGGAACCGAAACGTGTCATGATCACTTTGTGTGCGGCCGCGCCGCTCACGATTGAAGCGGCGCTGGTTGCTCTGGTCCGACGGCGCCTTCCAGCACAATTGATCCTATGTGAACCGAACCCCCGCGCACGTCAAGCTGCCCTGATGGACGCCCCCGGCGTCAGCATGTCAGCAGCCTGAGGGCGGCGCATCGACAAGGTCTTGGCCGTGTCCGGCGTGGGCATCCGCAAGCCTTGGGGCGTAAGCATCCACTCGATCCGAAGGTGCAGGCACCGGTCTTGACAGGCACGGGGGACGGCCCACGTGACCGTCACGTGGATCCGGGCCCCTCTGGCGACGTAGACGTTGTTGCGATGTCGGATCTTTTCACCTGCTCTTGCGCCGACGGGCGTGACCGCACTTGGAGGGACCGATGCCCCCATGGACCCGAGACACCCAGGTTCCCACTGCGAGGAACGGGCCGCCCCAGGAGGCCCGCCCGAGGTCCGCAAGCGTCCTGGAAGCGAATCCTGAGCCTGGGCAGTTCCGCACCCTGAAGGAACACCGACTACGCGGCCGCGGCATCACGCTTCGTCCAGCCAGCGTGAGCTCAGTCGTCGATGCCCCGTACCGCTCTATCCGCGGCTGAGGACGGCCTCGCTGTGCTCGTAGGACAAGCGCTCCGCCGCGCTTGGGCCGAGATTGAACAACGCATCGAGGATGCTCAGACCGGGAACAAAGCCGCCCTGGCATTGAGAGTACGGTCGCGGCGCGTACTCGCGGATACGGAGCTCAAGACCAGCCGCGGCGAATTTTTCCGGATGCTGGTAGTTCTGCCCACCGGCGCCGGAGATGTAGGTGTTGCCCCCGACCATCTTGATCAGGTCAATGAGGCGGTCGTCGCTGCTGGACGTCACGCCATAGGCGCTGGACACCTCAAACCGGCAGGACAGGCCAAGGAAGCCCGCGATCATGGTGATGGCGCGCATGTTGAACTGGGCCAGGCTGTTGCCCTCGAAGGCGAAGATCGCTTCCACCAAGGCCATAACCGGGTCGAAGAACGGCGCCTTCCGGTAGGTGTGGAACAGCGTCGCCTGATGACGGCGGCGCCAATCGCCCTCGGCGAAGAGCACGTCCTTGATGAGTTGGCGCTCGTCCCTACGGATAGGGGCGGACAGCCACGTCCCGTCGGGCGCCGAATGGATCTTCGTCCGGTGCACGTAGCTCCGGCCCTGCGGCAGCTGCACATCGTCGAGAAAGACGAAAACATCGGCGTTGGCCGCCTTGGCGAAGTAGCCCAGCCACGGGAAGTAGTTCGGCTGATGACAGGCGACGGCTAAGGCCGAACGGCGAGAAAGCGGCGGTTCGTTCCGCGGAGCAACATTGGCAATGTGCATCGCTCTGTCCCTTGATCACGAGGCGCGACCCAGTCGGTCGGCATGCCTTCGGTGTTCATCAAGGCACGCCCAAGACGGCATGCCGGGCATGGGGCGGTTATGGCCGCGGCGGGGCCATGTTCTACGCCGCGCCCGGAGCGTAAGCCCGGGTCCGGCACAGGCACGGCCACAAGCCATTCAGAGGGATGCGCGGGGCGGTCGCAGGGCGGGGAGAGTGCCGATGCCCTCGGACAGCAAGCCGGACGGAAACGGGACGGCCAAGGTTCCTAAGGGCGGTGTTGGAAGCGGGCTGGCTGGCACAATGCCGTGATGCGCCAGCGGGCATTTGATCTTGGTGCAGCAGCCAGCACAACGTGACCCGGCGTGCTGGTCGCCGTCACCCGTGTCAGCGGGGGCCGCAACCGATGACCACAGGGACCCTGTACCGACTTGGCCTCCGGCCGCCAAGGAGATGTGGGCACTGGAGCCGGTATCGGATGCAAGCACCACGGGCGAGGCTTGGGCAATCGAAGGCGCTCCGAACAGGATGAGCGCGGCCAGCATGAACAGGCTCGCCATCGCCGTCCGGAAGCAGCGCTGTACGCGAACCACCTCCCAATCAGCCACCAGCCCCCCCAGCGTTTGTCCTGGCCCCAATCGCCACGCTAAGCAAACGGTGAGATGCTAACTCCGCGGGTGGTCGGTAGGATCCAAAGTTCATCCCGGTTACCCCAGGCCCGGCACACAATCCCGCAGGAGCATCGGAAGGCCGGTCTGGTCTACCGCCGCAAAACGCTTTTCGGCAAAAGGACTGCATGGTTGGGGTAAGCCTCGACCATGCGGTCCTTGCAGACGGAACGCATCAGCGTCTGCCTGCCCCGCTGACGGCGATCAGCACCCCAGCAAGCACCAGGAACACGGCGCCCCCCGCCGCCCAGACCCGAACGTAGCCCGTCATGCAGAGGCTGATCAGCCAGAGCTCTTCGCTTTTCGTGGGAAGCCTCCTGCGCTCCGCGGCTGCGCGCCCGCGTCGGCGATGATCGGCGGGGACTGCCGACGAAAGTAATCCAGCGGCCTCAGGACTGGCGCAGGGGGCGCCCGGTCAAGCAGCCGCTCAGGTACACTCGGCTTTCGGCCCGGGAAAGCGTCGGGCCGGAGGCGAGCGGTCGGCGCACTCAAAGCAGTGGCACCAGCCACGCCTGCGGTCACCCGCCCCGGTCTCCACCTGGTGCCCGCATTCCAGCGTCGACATGGCCAGGATCCCCATACGGCCCGGCTGGCGGGCCGGGACCGTGCTCGACACGATCCGCCGCTCCGGGGGAGCGGGGGGCATGTTGGCGATAAGGGACTGGGAAAGCCCGCTCCCGTAGCTCGAGCGCGCCCGTACGGGGGGCTTTGGCGGTGCGACCCGCTTCGTCCCCCGCCGCGCCCTGCGTGTCCGCATCTGGATTTTCCTTTCCAGGCTGCCATCAGCCTACTGGCATCCGGACACGTTCGCGTTGTTTGGTCGGCGTCCGGCGGAGAAGCGCCGTGGACGCGCAGAACCGCTCTGGCATCCGGCGCCTCAATTGGAGGCCGTCAGCGAGCCGATCTGGTAGACGCCCTTGGCATCTTTGACGACCGTGAACCGCACGGTATCGCCCGGCTTCAGGGAGCCGAGGTTGACGGCGGGAGCGACGCCGAATTCCATCGTCATGGCCGCCCAGCCGAGCGCCGGGATCGGACCGTGGCTTAGGTTCACCGTGCGCTTCGCAGCGTCCACCGCGTTGACCTTTCCCGTCGTGCCCGCGGTCTGGTCGGCGGAGGTCCCGTGGTGGTCGTGGCCCGCCTGTGCCCAGGCGGCGGCCGGAACGGTCATTAACAGGGCGAGCGCGGCAGCGGCGACGTTACGACGCATGGATGGGTTCCTTCTGCGGTTGGGGTTCGATGGGTCCAGGACGGCCGGACTGCACTTCTTGAGCAGCTTTGGCACGGCCGATTTCGGGCGTCTTCACGAGGGCGTAGATGGCTGGGATGACGAGCAGCGTGAGCACGGTTGAGGAGATCATGCCGCCGATCATCGGCACGGCAATGCGCTGCATGACCTCGGACCCGGTGCCGGTGCTCCACATGATCGGCAGCAGCCCGGCCATGATGGCGACCACGGTCATCATCTTTGGGCGCACGCGCTCGACGGCGCCCTCCATGATGGCGTCGTAGAGGTCGGCCCTGGTCATTGCCCGGCCCTCGGCGGCGCGCTTGCGCTTCATCTCGTCGAGCGCGTGGTCGAGGTAGATCAGCATCACCACGCCGGTCTCGGCCGCCACACCGGCGAGCGCGATGAAACCGACCGCCACCGCGACCGACAGGTTGAACCCCAGCAGGTCCATGTACCAGACGCCGCCCACCAGCGCGAACGGCAGCGACAGCATGACGATCAGCGTCTCGGTGATCCGACGGAAGTTCAGGTACATCAGCAGAAAGATGAGGGCGATCGTCACCGGGATGACAATCTTCAGCTTCTCCGCCGCGCGCTCCATGTACTCGAACTGGCCGCTCCAGGTGACGTAGTAGCCGGGCGGCATCTTCACCTGCTCCTGCACCGCCTTGCGGGCGTCGGCGACGTAGCCGCCGATATCGCGGTCGCGGATGTCGACGTAGATGTAGGCCGACAGCAGCGAGTTTTCGGTGCGCACCGTCGCCGGTCCCTTGGTCAGCCGCACCGAGGCGAGCTGGCCAAGCGGCACCGCGCCGCCCATCTCCGGGTGCAGCAGGATGCGGGTGGCGATGGCGTCGGGGTCGCTGCGCAGCGCGCGTGGGTAGCGGACGTTGACGGAGAAGCGTTCGCGTCCTTCCACCGTGGTCGTCACCATCTCGCCGCCGAGCGCGGTCAGGATGGTGTCCTGAAGGTCACCCACGGTCAGGCCGTAGCGAGCCAGCTGCTCGCGGCTGGGGTCGATTTCCAGATAGTAGCCGCCGACGATGCGCTCGGCGTAGGCGCTGGTGGTGCCGGGGACCTGCTTGACCACGGTCTCGATCTCGCGCGCCAAGCGCTCCATCTCCTCGAGGTCCTTGCCGAACACCTTGATGCCGATCGGTGTCCGGATGCCGGTCGACAGCATGTCGATGCGCGCCCGCAGCGGCATCGTCCAGGCGTTGGAAATGCCGGGCATCTGGAGGGCGGTGTCCATCTCGGCCACCAGCTTCTCGAACGTCATCCCTTCCCGCCACTGGTCCTTGGGCTTGAGATTGATGACCGTCTCGAACATCTCGGTCGGCGCCGGGTCGGTGGCGGTGGCCGCGCGGCCCGCCTTTCCGTAGACCGACTCCACCTCGGGGAAGCTCTTGATGATGCGGTCCTGAAGCTGGAGCAGCTCGGCCGCCTTGGTGATCGACAGGCCGGGCAGTGTGCTGGGCATGTAGAGGATGGTGCCCTCGTTCAGCGTCGGCATGAACTCGCTGCCAAGCCGCGAAGCCGGGACGACCGACCAAGCCAAGACGCCGACGGCGACCGCAATTGTCGGAATCTTGGCGCGCAGCACCAGCCGGATGAGCGGGCGGTAGAGCCAGATGAGCAGGCGGTTCACCGGGTTCCGACGTTCCGGGATGATGCGGCCGCGCACGAACAGCAGCATCAGCACTGGGACCAGCGTGATCGACAGAAAGGCTGCACCCGCCATGGCGAATGTCTTGGTGAAAGCCAGCGGCTTGAACAGCCGTCCCTCCTGCGCCTCCAGCGTGAAGACGGGCAGAAAGGACACGGTGATGACCAACAGGCTGAAGAACAGCGCCGGGCCGACCTCCACGGCCGCGTCGATCAGCACCTTGGCACGGTTGGCATCCGGTGGCGCGTGCTCGAGGCGCTTGTGGGCGTTCTCAATCATCACGATGGAGGCGTCGACCATGGCGCCGACGGCGATGGCGATGCCGCCCAGGCTCATGATGTTCGAGGTCATGCCCATCCGGTCCATGACGATGACGGCGATCAGCACGCCAACCGGCAACGTCACGATGGCCACCAGGGCGCTGCGCACGTGCAGCAGGAAGACGATGCACACCAGCGCGACGATGACGCTTTCCTCGATCAACGTCACCTTGAGGTTGTCCACGGCACGCTGAATGAGCTCAGAGCGATCGTAGACACTCTCGACCGTGACGCCCTCGGGAAGCCCAGCCGACAGCTCGGCCAGCTTGCCCTTGACGTTCTTGATCACGTCGAGCGCGTTCTGACCGAACCGTTGAAGCGCGATGCCGCTGACCACCTCGCCTTCGCCGTTCAGCTCGGTGAGGCCGCGGCGTTCGTCCGGGCCGATCTCGACCCGCGCCACGTCGCGCAGCAGAATCGGCGTGCCGCGGTCCACCTTGAGGACGATCTCTTCGATGTCCTTGGTGCCGCGCAGATAGCCGCGGCCGCGCACCACGTATTCGGTCTCCGCCATCTCCACCACGCGGCCGCCGACATCCTGGTTGGACGTGCGGATCGCCTGGGCGACCTTGGCCAGCGGCACGCCGTAGGCCTGGAGCTTTTGCGGATCGACGACGACCTGGTACTGCTGAACGAAACCGCCCACGCTGGCCACCTCGGCCACGCCCTCGGCCTTGGTGAGCTGGTAGCGCAGGTACCAGTCCTGGAGCGTGCGCAGCTCGGCCAGCGTGCGGTCTTTGGCCAGCACTACGTACTGGTAGACCCAGCCCACGCCCGTTGCGTCAGGCCCTAATGTTGGGGTGATGCCGGGCGGCAGGCGCTTGGCGGCGAAGTTCAGATACTCCAGCACGCGCGAGCGCGCCCAGTAGATGTCGGTGCCGTCCTCGAAGATGATGTAGACGAAGGATGCCCCGAAGAAGGAGAAGCCCCGCACCACCTTGGACTTCGGCACGCTGAGCATGGCGGTGGTGAGTGGGTAGGTGACCTGATCCTCGACCACCTGCGGTGCCTGACCGGGATAGTCGGTGTAGAGGATGACCTGCACGTCGGACAGGTCCGGCAGCGCATCCAGCGGGATGCGTGACACCGAATAGACCCCGGTCCCGATCAGGAAGAGGGTGCTCAGCAGGACCAGCGCGACGTTGCGCGCCGACCAGCGGATGATGGCGGCGATCATGACGATGCTCCCGCCTACTGGTGCTGGTGCTGGCCGCCGAAGGCGCCCAGAGCCGCACGCAAATTGCTCTCGGAATCGATCAGGAAGTTGGCGCGCACGACGACACGCTGGCCTTCATCCAAGCCCTCGCGGATCTGTACATAGCCGTCACCGCGCGCCCCGGCCTTGACTTCGCGAGGCTGGAAGCGGCCTTCCCCGGTCTCCACCAGGACAATCTGCCGTTTGCCGGTGTCGAGCAGCGCTGTTTCCGGCACCACCAGGGTCGGCTGGACCAGGGCTTGGTTGTTCAGCGAGACGGTCGCGTACAGGTTCGGCTTGAGCAGGCCGTCGAGGTTGGCCAATTCGATGCGGACCTTGCCGGTGCGGCTCTCGGCCGTCAACGTGGGATAGAGGAAGCTGACCGCGCCCGTGAAAGTCCGGCCCGGCAGGGAGTTGACGACCGCCTCGGCCTCCTGGCCCACCGTCACTTGGCCCAGGTCCTGCTCGAAGACGTCGGCGATCAGCCAGACCCTGGACAGGTCGGCGATGCGGTAGAGGGTCTCGCCGGGCATGAAGCGCATGCCACGCACCGCGGTCTTTTCCAGCACAACGCCGTCGCTGGCAGCGCGAACGGTGAGGGTGCGGGACACCTTGCCCGTCTTCTTGAGCCGCTCGATCTCCTCCGCGGGAACGTCGAGGTTGTGCAGGCGCTGGAGCGAGGCTTCCGTCAAACCGTCCGAGCCCCCGGTGCGGCGGGCAACCAGGTATTCCTGCTGCGCGAGGACCAGTTCGGGGCTGTACACCTCCATCAGCGGCTGGCCCTTGCGCACCGGGGCGCCGGTGGTGTCGACCAGCAGCTTCTCGATCCAGGCCTCGAACTTCGGCGCAACGACAAACACGGTGCGCTCGTCCACCTGGATCGTGCCAACGGCCCGGACTTGGCGAGCCAGCGGTCGACGGGTCACCACATCGGTCCGCACGCCGAGCTTCTGCACCTTGTCCGGGCTGATGGTGACGGTGCCCGAGGCCGCGTCTTCACCTTCGTAGACCGGGACGTAATCCATCCCCATGGGGTCTTTCTTCGGCACCGGCGAGGTGTCCGGTAGGCCCATGGGGTTGCGGTAGTAGAGGATCCTGCGCGGTCCCAACGGAGGTTTGGCCGCGCTGGCCGACGCCCCGGGCGCCTCGTCCCCCTCGTAGACGGGGATGTAGTCCATCCCCATGGAGTCCTTCTTTGGGACGGGAGAGGTGTCCGGCAGGCCCATGGGGTCGCGGTAGTACATGATTCTACGCTGCTGGGCGGCCGCCGGGGGCGGCAACGGCTGCGCGGCGGCTGGCGCCCCATGCCCGGCGTGGCCGGACTGGCCGAAGGCCCCGCTGACAGCCGGAAGCAACCCGGCCAGCACGGCCGTCAGAAGGAGGGTGGCTCGGCTCACAATTCACCTCCAATGAGGCGCTCGATGTCGGCGAGCCGGATCTGCTCCTCGTAGGTCACGTTCACGAACTCGATCAGGGCCCGGCGCAGGGTCTGCTCCATCAGCAGCACGTTGGAGAATTCCTCGCGGCCGAGTTCGTAGCCGCGCATCGCCGACTCCACCGCGATGCGGGCCTGCGGCAGCGTGGTTTCGCGGACGATCCGCTTGCGCTCGCCCAACGCCTTCAGCATGGCGTGCGCCTCGTTGATGTCCGTCGCCACCTCCAGGCGGATCTGGTCCAACTTGGCGCGCGCCGAGCTGGTCATGAGCGTCGCCTCGCGCTGCTCCGCCCGCCGCCGCTCTGCCTGGAGGGGGATGTTGAACTCAACCATCGCCTGGTAGCCGTCGAAGCGCCCCTCGCGGCGGATGGCGCCAACGCCCACTTCCAGGTCCGGATACCAGCCGCGTTCAACCAGTTGGCGCGACTTCTCGGACGACTGGATTTGCGCTTCCTGCGTGCGGACGGCCGGGAAGTCCGTGCGCCCCCTTTCCACAAGCGCGTCCACCGACATCAGCTCCAGGGGCGGGATCAGGCGCGGCTGAGGGCGGGCGGGCAGCGGGGTATCAGACATTCGGTTGAGAAGGCCATTGAGGCGGACCTGGGCACGGCGGCGGTCGGCCTCCATTCGGGCCAGCTCCGCCGATAGAACGCCCCGCTCGGCCTCGGCGCTTGTCACGTCCTGTTGCTTGCCGGGGCCTTGAGCGTATCGCGCACGCGCCAGTTCCGCCATTCGACGGATGGTGCCGAGCAGCGCCTTCGTCTCATCGGCCGCCAGATGCGCCGCGTGGTATTCGGCGTAGACGACCTTGACCCGATAGGCCAGCTGGTTCTCGATCTCCGCCTGCTGAGAGCGCGCTTTGCGACTGTCCCATTCGGCAATGCCGCGCTTCAACTCGCGCTTTCCCCACAACGGGAACATCTGGCGGACCTGGTACAGCTCCTCGCCGACACGGGTTTTGGGCAGGTAGCCGGAACCGGCGCGGGGCAGCTCGAACTCCGCCTTGAAGCGGGGATCGTCCAGCGCACCCGCGGAGTTGATCCGGGCCGCCGCGGCTTCCGCCTCCAGCGCCATAGCGCCCGCCTCGGGATTCATCTCCCGGGCGATCCGGACAAAGTCGCTGATCGTGCCCTCCGGCCCGGCGGCCAAGGCAGGGTGCACCGGTAAACCCAGCGCCAGGACCACAGCGCCCAGGAGCCGCATTGGCCCCCTGCGTAATCGGCACGCATCAAGCAAAGTCAACTCCCCCATTGTCATCCGCCCCCGCGGCAGAGAGCCCGGCATCGCGGTGTTCGCCGAGTGCCCTATGACCTTAGTTTAGGACACCAGGGTTGCAGACATTCGACGCGAACATTTCAGAGTGTTACAGGCGATGAGGGGGAGGTCGGAAGGTCATCCCATGCAGCGGGTGGGGACCGGCACCCGATCGGCTCGGAATTTTGCGCCTGGATGTCAGGCACATTTCAAAGTGTTTCGATTGCTGCCACCGCTCTGTTTGCGAGTTTACGTTCGGAGCCGGTCGCGCGATGATCGCGGCCGCCGGAGCGCCCCGGCTCCCGACAATGCGGTAGACCCGGTTGCCATGGACCCCGAACACCACATCCTGATCGTCGACGACAACAAGGACATCCGCGACTTGCTCGGGCGCTTCCTGCGCAAGCACGAGTTCAAAGTGACCACCGCGCGCGACGGCTATGAAATGCGCGAGTGCCTGAACGCCCAGGCCGTCGACCTCGTCGTCCTCGACCTCATGCTCCCCGGCGACGACGGCCTCAAGCTCTGCCGGGAGTTGCGCGCCAAGTCGGCGATCCCCGTCATCATGCTCACAGCCATGGGCGAGGAGACCGATCGCATTGTCGGGTTGGAAATGGGCGCCGACGACTATGTCGCGAAGCCTTTTAACCCACGCGAGCTGCTGGCCAGGATCAAAGCCGTCCTGCGACGCACCGGGGCAGCGGGTGCGCATCCGGACCAGCCACACACCGGAGGACGTATCCTGGGCTTTTCCGGTTGGACCATCGATCTTGTACGACGGGAACTCCGGTCGCCCGACGGCGCTTTGGTCGAGCTGACGACAGGGGAATACGACCTCCTTCTGGCCTTCGCGGAGCACCCGCAACGGGTCCTGACCAGGGACCAGTTGCTGGACATCACCCGCAGCCGGGCCACGCCCGCTTTCGACCGGACCATCGACGTGCAGGTCAGTCGCCTGCGCCGGAAAATCGAGACGGGGAACAGTCCGCCGATGGTCAAAACCGTGCGGGGGATGGGCTACGTGTTTGCCGTGGCCGTGGAACGCCTGTGATGCGCTGGCGCCTGATCCCGGACAGCCTGGCCGCTCGGACAATGACCGTTATGGTTGCCGGGTTGACGCTGTCGCATTTGGTGAGCCTCGGCGCCTACTGGGTCGATCTCCTGGCGCAGACGGACACAGCGGTCGAACAGCAGGTTGCCGACCGCATCGCCTCGGTCCGCTCCACCGTCGCGGCCACGCCGTCGTACGAGCGGGAGCGGACGGCACACCTGCTGTCCACCCCCACGCTCGAAGTGCACTGGAGCCGCATCCCTCTGGTGCACGCAGCGGAGACGCCAGAACCGGGACTCGCCGACCTGCGGGAGCGGTTGCTCGAACTGGCGCCAGACCAACGCGGTTTGCCTTTGCGCGTCTCTTATGATCCCGAGGACGGCGCCGGACATCGGGAGTCGGCCGCGCATATGATTCTGGTCTCGGCACAGATGTCGGACGGTGGCTGGCTCAACCTGCGCTATTCAATCCTGGACGTTTCTCCGCATACGCCTCAGGGATTGATGGCGTCCACTCTCCTGATGGCGTTGGCTGTGCTCAGCCTGTCCGCTGTTCTGGTGCGATCGGCGACGGGCCCCTTGCGCGCAATGGCAACCGCGGCCGAGAGGCTTGGCGTTGATGTCACCGCCCCACCGCTTCCGGAGAAGGGGCCAGCCGAGGTCCGCCAAGCGGCCCACGCCTTCAACGAGATGCAGGCTCGCATCCAGCGCCTCCTCACCGACCGTACGCAAATGCTCGCAGCCATTTCTCACGATCTGCGAACTCCTTTGACGGTGCTGCGTCTGCATGCCGAGTTCGTGGAGGACGAAGAGCAGCACGCCAAGATGCTGGGGACCATCGGGGAGATGGAGGCGATGATTGCTTCGACCCTCGCCTTCCTCAGGGACGACGCGGCGCACAGCTTGACCGAGGTCGTCGACTTGGCCGCCACGCTCGGGACGATCTGCGACATGCTCACCGACGCCGGTCACACAGCGGAGTTTGCTGGGACGGAGCATGCTCCCCTACGCTGCCGACCGATGGCCTTGAAGCGCGCATTGGGGAATTTGGTGGAGAACGCCGTCAAATACGGCGGGCGAGCGAACGTCCGCTTGACGACGCAGGATCGGCTGCTGCGGATCGTCGTGACGGACGAAGGGCCGGGGATCCCCGACCAGGAGATGGAAAAGGTCTTTAGTCCCTTCTATCGCGGCGATGCCTCGCGCAGCCAGGAAATCGGCGGCTTCGGGTTGGGCCTCACCATCGCCCGCTCGACCATTCGGGCGCACGGCGGCGACATTTGCCTGAAGAACCGACCCGAGGGCGGCCTGTGCGTGACGGTCGAGTTGCCGAAGGTGCCTTCCTGAACAAGGCAGACGGGGCGGGCGCCTGTCTGGCCCCCGCCCCGAACGCGGGCGACCGTTCAACGGGCCACCTTGCCGACGGCGAAGTCGAGGTATTGGTGCGCCTGCGTGTGCTTGCCCTGTTCGTGCAGCGACGAACCGATCGCCAGATACTGCTTGGCGATCGCACGCTCGGAACGATCGGCGACGACGCTGTTGGCCAGGGCTGCCTTCAGCTCCTGCACACGGGTGGGGCAGTCCTCGACCGCGGTAGCGGCCGTTGAAGCACCGACGGTGGACAGCAGCATGGCGGACGACAGGACGATCGCCTTTACAAAAGTGTGGGTCAACATGGCTTTTCTCCACTCTTTGCGCGGAACATCGCGCTGTGAACTTTTCATGTCTCCGATTGTAAGAGCGCAGCGTGAACCAGGTTTTTCCGAAATATTTCATGTTGTGACGCTGCGTTGACCGCAGACACCCGTATGGTTGGGATGTCAATGATTCGACCGATTAGGCTGCGCCTGGGGTCCGGATATGCAACCAAGCGGCCTCGCGCCCACGCTCCAGCGCCTGAAGCAAGCCAACGGGGGGTGACGCTGTACGGCTACGGTCTACCGCTGCGGACTGGGTGCCCTTTGGCGCGCCGTTGACTCGGACTGCTGTTGTCCTAAAATGCGTTGGCTTCCCGTGGGAAGGCGGGTCCGTTGTCCATAACGGGAACCGGGTAGGACGGACGATGGACTATCCGTTCACCGAGATGGCATCCGCTGAGATCGCTGCCACACCCGAGCAGCTTTTCGCGCATCTCGACGACCACGAGCGCCTTGCCGCCCATATGGAAAAGCGTTCCGCCATGATGATGGGCGGGCACATGACGTACGCCTTTGACGACACGGGAGGACGCGCCGTCGGGTCGGTCATCCGCATGGGCGGTAGCGTCCTCGGCGTGACGCTCGAGGTCGAAGAGGTGGTCACCGAGCGCATCCCGCCGCGGCGAAAAGTTTGGGAGACGGTCGGGCGGCCCCGCCTTCTGATCATCGGCGCCTATCGCATGGGCTTCGACATTGAACCGAAGGGTGGCGGCTCGACGGTGCGCGTGTTCATCGACTACAGGCATCCCACGTCCCTGGCAGGGCGCGTTCTCGGCCGACTGTTCGCTCGAGCCTACGCGCGTTGGTGCGTGGAACGCATGGCCCAGGATGCGGTCCACGCGGGCAAGGCCAGGGCGGGCTGACCGGAGAAGCACGCCGCAAGCCCTGTGTGCACCCACTACGTCACCTCGAACCAAGTGACCATGCCGGTCGCCTGATGCTCGAGCATGTGGCAGTGCAGAACCCACTTGCCCGGGTTGTCGGCGACGAAGGCCACCGTCGTCTTGCCACCGCGCCCCATGAGGACGGTGTCACGCCACGCCTGGTCGTCGTTGGGCAGCCCGCCGGACAGCGTCCGGAAATGATGGCCGTGCACGTGCATTGCATGCGGCCAGCCGGTCTCGTTCTCCATGGTGAGGCGCACCGTCCGGCCACGCGGCACCGAGAACAAGGGCTTGTCCGCCATGCCCGCGACACCGTTGAACGCCCAGACCATGCCGTCGTTCACCAGCGTGCGCATGTCCTTCGAAACGCCGTTGTGGACCGCGGCCGTGAGACGGCCCATGGCACCGCCTTCCATGCGCAAGGTCACATCCAGGGGCGCCCGCAAGTCCGGGTCGGGCAGGCCGTTCCCCGGCAGGGCAACGGGCGCGTCGAGCGGGTTGCCGCGGGCCACCTCGGTCGCGTGCGTGTTCAGCCGCAGAACCGGGAAATCCAGGTTGCCGGACACCTCAACGATGTCGGCCGCACCTCCGGGGGCGAGCGCCACGTCGGCGATGACGTCGGCGCGCTGTGCGGGGCCGAGGACGATGCCGTCTTCGCCCAGGGAGAACGGGCGCACCGGCTGTCCGTCCAGCGCCACGACGCGGGCTTCCAGTCCGCGGACATCCAGAACCAGGACGCGGGCATTCGAGGCGTTCAGCAGCCGGAGCCGGATGCGCTCGCCGGACTTCACGGTCGCGGTGCCGGGCACCCCACCGTTCACCGTCAGGACGTTGCCGACCCGACCGGCGTGCGAGCCGTCGCCCATGCTGCCCAAGGACTCCTCGTGCAGGTGGCCGTCTCGGTCGAGGCGCCAGTCGGCGATAACGAGCGGCAGGTCGCGGTCGACCACCGGCGCCTCGGCCTCCTCAACGATCAGCATGCCGTAGAGCCCGCGCGCCATCTGCTCGGCGGTCCGGTGGTGCGGGTGGTACCAGAAGGTGCCCGCGTCCGGCGGCGTGAAGGCGTAGTCGAAGGCGCTGCCCGCTGGAACCGCCGCCTGGGTCAGCCCGGCAACGCCGTCCATCGCGTTCGGCACACGGAGGCCGTGCCAGTGGACTGTGGTCGGCTCCGTCAGGCCGTTCTGAAGGCGCACGCGCAGCTCCTCGCCGCGCCGGACGCGGAGCACCGGGCCGGGAACCGACCCGTTGTAGGCCCAGACGGGGACCTTGGCGCGCCCGGTGCCCAGGAGCGCGGCCTCGCCGGGGGCTGGCCGGAGCAGGATGGGATCGGCCTCCGCCTTGCCGGTCTGCGCCAGCAAGGGGGACGCCACGCTGTATCCCGAAGCGGCCACAGCGGCGGAGGCCAGGAGAAATTGTCGGCGGTTCATGATGTACGTCTCGCTTCGGGATGATTCGATATCATGGGAGGTCTGGGCGCCCGCATCGCAGCGGACGCCCAGACCTCACCCGCGCCATCAGTTCCGGTGTGCCTTGCGGCTGAAGGCGAACAGCATCCCGGCGAGCACCAGGAACACGATGGCACCGCCGCCCCAGACCCGGACGTAGCCGGGCATCCCGAGGCTGGGGACGAAGGCGTAGACGGCGGCCAGCACCGCCCACACGGCGACGATGGCCAGGGTCAGCCAGAGTTCGTCGTTCTTCATGGCTTCTCTCCTGCGCTCAGTGCCCATGCCCGCCGCCGATGGCGATGATCGGCAGGGACTGGATCAGCTGGAACGCGATGATGGTGAAGACGTACATGGCGGCAACGAGCGCCGCGACCGACACCGGCCCGGTCCACGCGGGTGCCGTGCCGACACCACGTGCCCCGGCCTGCCAGTCGACCACCGGCACTTCGGCCGCGACCGGCGCCCGCCGCGACAGCAGCGTGCGGACGACGCCGTAGACGGTGACCGAGATGGCCACGGCGAAGACCGTGGCGCCGACGCCGACCAGCGCCATCAGCACCGGCCACGCCGCCGGGGCCATACCGCCGTAGCTCACGTCGAACACCCGGCGCGGCACGCCCATGAACCCGGCCGTGATGCCCGCGGCGCCGAAGATCAGCAGGCCGATCGTCACCAGCAGGGGCATGCGTTTCAGCACCGCCGGACGCCACAGCGTGCCGCTGGAAAGCGCCGGAAGCATGACCATCATGGCCGCCAGGAAAGTCTGGGTCAGCACGCCGACGGCGAAGAAGTGGAAGTAGCCGGGCACGAAGAAGGTGTCGGACAGCATCGGCGCCAGTTCGCCCTGGATCAGGACGAAGGCGAAGGTGATGCCGATCATCATGTTCACGGCCGCCCAGCCCATGTTCGCCATGGCCGGGTTGTCCCAGGGCAACCCGCGCGTCCAGCCGGAGAAGCCGGTCGCGCCACGCGCCCGCGCGCTGGCCTCGAGCGACGAGACGATGATGGCGAAGGCCGCCAGGGTCGGGACCGAGACGAACAGCGACAGCAGCGAGCCGACGACGCGCACGCCCTCGGACAGGTTGGGCTCGAGGAACATGTGGTAGAGGCTTGTGGGCGGCACGAAGACCAGGTAGGCGGCGAAGACGATCTTCGACAGCCGCGCGCCGTGGATGGACGTCACGCCGGTCAGGTGCTCGGTCAGCACGTACCACACCAGCACCGTCGCCATCAGCGGCAGGTAATGCAGATTGTGGAACAGGATGTGCCACTCGGTGCCGTGGTCGGCCGGGAACGGTCCGGCGCCCAGCGACCACAGCACGCCCGGCAGGAAGGCGTTGGTGGCGGCGATGGCGCTGACCACCAGGAACCCCGCCCAGGCGAACAGGGCGAACCCAACGGCGGTGAACTCGTCCGCCTCGCCGCGCAGGCGCGGCTGGAGCACGGTGGCGATGCCGCTCACCGCCGAGGCGACCAAGCCGCCGGAGAGCAGCAGGTAACCCAGGGCGAAGAACCCGACCGAGCGCGGGTCGTCCGCGGCGAGCTCCGGGCTGCCGTCGTAGAGCAGCGGCGTGCCAGTGGCCGAGATCCACTCGCTGACACCGAAGCCCACAAGCATCAGGGCGGCACCGAGCCAAGCGAACGGACGCAACGCCAGCCCACGTCCATTTTCAGCGGCCGCCAGCACCAGCAGCAGCGCCGCTTGGATCAGGTAGAGCCAGTAGAAGAACACGGACACGCCGTGCAGCGTCAGCAGGCGGTAGGCATCGTCGGGGAAGAAGGTCAGCGCACCAGCGCGGGCCAGTGCCGTCACGAAGCCACCGGCGAGGCCGAGGCCGAGCGCCAGCAGGGCGGCGCCGAACAGCAGCTTGAGAAGGGCCTTGTCGGGTGTCGGCAAGGCAGCGATCCGCGTGGTCAGGGTAGGCTTGGCGCCGACCGGGGCGGAGGGTTTGGACATCATGTTCATGGTCTCCTCCATCCACTCAGGCGACGACAATGCGGCCCATCATGGCGTCGTGCGCCTGGCCGCAGTAGACGGTGCAGTACACAAGGTACTCGCCCGGCCTGGTGAAGGTGATGATCTGCTCGGTGACCGTGTTCGGACGCAGACGGATGATGCGGCTGGCGGAGCCCAGCTGGATCGACGCGCCGTGGGTGATGTCGTCGGCCATCATGCGGAACCGGTAGGGCTGTCCAGCATTCAGGCGCAGCACATCGGGGCTGTAGGCGAACTTTTGCGCCATCAGGTAGACGTCGACGGGCTCGCCACCAGCGTCGTGGCTGTGGTCATGCCCCTCGGCTGCGTGGCTGTGCGTGTCCTCGCTGACGTGCGGGTTCACGCTGCCGTCCTTTTGGGCGTAGCGCTGGACGAAGTAGTCGTGCTCGAAGCGGAACTCCTCGGGTGCCATGCCCGGGGACGCGCCGTGGCCGCCATGGCCACCGGCCTCGGCGGGCGCCTCCGCGGCGCCGTGGCCGCCATGACCACCGCCGTGAGCGTCGGGTTCGGGGGCAGCGGCCGTCTTGCCGCCAAAGGGAAGCGGTGCGGCCCCGTAGGCCGCCCAGGCGCCGTACAGGGAGACGGCGCCGAAGCCCAGTCCGGCGATGAAGCCGCGACGGGTCGTGAAATGCCTCTCAGACATGGTGAGAGTCCTCTGATCGCGTAGTCGGGAATACATGCGGCACCGCGCGAACGCGGCGCGTGGCCGGGCTTCCGACGCAGACGTCAGAGCACTCGGCCGATCAGAGGCTGCTCTTCGGAGGGGGCGTGTCCGGGGTGATGTCCCGAGCGTTCGGGACGTAGTCCGGCCGAGGATGCCAGGACGTCTCGACCGTCGTCACGGAGACGGTGATGGCATGGCCCGTCGGGGCTTCGGCCGCCGGGCAACACGGAGCCACGACCACCAGAGCGGCCTTGTGGGAGTCACCATGCGACGGGGCCGAAGGTGACGGCATGTGATGGGAGTTGTGGTCCACAGAGCGGCCATGAGCGTCCACATGCGCCATGGCTCCGCCCGCCGCGCCCATCAGGAGCGCGAAGGCGAACACCAGAACGGCGAAGATGTGTCCCAATCGCTTCATGTCTGCCGTCGTTACGCTCGACCCGGGTGTGTGTCCAGGTCAGCCCAGCCATAACTCATACAATGGGTCCGGTCATTGACCAACGTCAACCAGAACCCCATCGGCCACCACCCTTTAGAGTCAATGATTCTCCCGGTTTTCTCCAAGCAAGTGCCTGATTCAGCTCAATGTTTTTGGAATCACCCAAGGAGAACGGATCAACGGCGCGGCTTGTTTCCGGCGAACCACGCCGACACCCGGGCGCTCCGCTCGCGGACATCGTCGACGGCGAGGTCGAGCAGAGGGCTGTCGGCTTCGGTCCCGCGGCATGCCTCGCGCACCTCGGCGATGCGATCCGGCAGGCGCGAGGCCAAGTCCTGAAGACGCTCCTGCACGATGCTCTTCCGCACCCCAACCTCTTCGGCAAAGGCTTCCCAATGGTCCAGTGTCAGCTGCACCGGATCGCGCTCGCCTCCCACGAACATAGCCAACCGCGGGCGCTGTTCCTTGTAGTGGCTGCGGAAGGCTGCCGCGTTGTTCACGTCGTACAGCTTGCTCAGTGCCATGCGGTCGCCGCGGTAGACCAGCGAGTAGTTCTTGGCGTGCGCGTCCGGGTTGCCGATCAGGAACTGGAACACGGCTCGTCCCAGAAGCTCCTGCCGCGCTGCGGCCGGGTCTACCGTGTGAGCCATCAGTTCGAAACACTCAGCCCAGCCGGGGCCACCGTCCTTTTCGTACTTCTCACGCGGGTAACGGCCGAGAGCTTGGCAGAAATCCTCCTGGTGCACACGGCGCAGATACCGCTTGCCCTGCGATTCGATGAGCGTGCGGTCATAGCGTGCTATCAGCATGTACACCATGTCCTCCGCCCGCCGGATGCTGGAACGTGGGACGTCGAGGCCGACGGCTGCGGCGGCGCGCAGGCAGAAGTGCTCGACCCGCACCGAGTCCGGCAGGCCGTCGATGTCGACCTTCAGGATGTGCGAGGTCGGTGTCCGGCCGCGCGGCAGGGCAACCTGCCCTTGGGCCAGCAACACCGCCGTCTTGTGGTGGACACCCGGCAACGACAGCCTGAGCTCCCCGTCGGCGTCCACGAACAAAGGGCGTCGGGGGAGGTCCCGGATGTGCTGCGCCAAGCGCGCGTCGTCCAGAACATCGTACTCCGGCAGCACTCGATCCTCTGGTACGACCTCCGCTTCGGGCGCGACGATGGAGATGGCGCCCGGGCACTCCCGCCCCAGTTTCGTCAGCAGGCCGTAGTCGTCGCTGGCGTCCACCTTGAAGTATCGCGCCAGCGTCGCCCGGACGTTCGTGTTGTCCGGAAGAAGCCCGTCGAAATACGGGCCCGCCTTGTCCTCGCCGTAGACGCCCTCGCCTACCGGCATCTTCGCCGAAATCCCATGCGCTTGAGCGTTGCCAGAGCGCGCTGCGGTGATCCAGCTCGGGAGGTACTCGAAGGACAAGGAACCATCCCGTGAGGCGGTCAGCGTACCGACGGAAAGCCCATACAAGCGCACGGAAGCCGACATGTCACAGTCCCTCGTCGATGTCGACTTCCCGCTCGTCCAGACCGGCCTCCGGCGGTGCCGTGGCGCTCTCGGCCGCCACGCCAGCCCTCAACGGAATGCCAAGAAGCACCAGCAACTTCAACGTCATGCTGGTCGGCGGGTCGGCCTTGCCGTTTTCAAAATCCGACAGCCATTTTTGCGTGTGCCCAATCAGCCCGGCTGCGTCACCCTGTGTCAAGCCACGGCGTTTCCGCTCGGCACGGACCAGCTTGCGCACGTCATCCAACGTCAGGAGATCAGTCATGATATAACCGGTCGGTGATAAATGTGCTCCCAAACCCTATTTATCACCGACCGGTTATATTTACAAGTTTTGGGCATCTTTATCACCGACCGGTGATAAATCATCACTGAGGCGCAAAATACCACCGTTCGGTGATACAGGATGCGGAACAGTGGAATTGTTCAAGAGGCCAGGGTTGACGCTGAAACCAGCTTGGCCTGCCGCGCGACGGCGCCCAGGGCGAAGGACAAGGAAGGGCGGGCGAACACTTTTCTAGTTGGGCATCGTTGCAAGGGTTGAGACCCGACGCAAGCGGCTGTCCGTCACTGGCGCCACCACCTCTCATTTTGTTGTTGACCTTCCAGCAGCTGGAAGGTGGATGGTGGTGCAGTAGCCTTTGCAGTGACATCGAAGGAGTGAGTGGCAGGATGCCGCACCCTTCTTCAGATCCCTGGCAAGAACGGTTGCAGGGACCGAGGATTGGTCCTAGGTTTTAGGGGAGGTCGCAGAGCACTCCGGTGTCACACGACCTCCATTGAGGATGAGGCAATCGCCATGTGGCGCGCGACGAGGTCGACGGTGAGGAGGGTGGTGGTGAGCCTGCTGATGCTGGCCACGCTGCTCGTCTACGCCGTTCCGAGCCACGCCAACCTCCTCCCCCACCACCAAGCACCGGCACCGCACGAGCACGTTCTGGTCGACGCCCATGGCGATGCCATTGCCGCGGCCGCCGACCACGAGCACGAGGAGGCCCCGTGTGGGGATCTCGGACTGCTCGACGACGGCGCCTGCTGTAGCGTCGCCCAGTGTGCCACCATGCACGGCGGCCTTCCCGCGGTGGTGTTCGAGACGTTCGTCCCGCGCCTGAACGCCTCCCTCCATCTGCCTGCCTTGGCCACGCCAGACGGCATCGGCATCGATCCGGCTCTTCGCCCCCCGCTCTGATCATCTGACGCCACGAGTCCGCCCGCGCCCGACCTGAGCCATGGCTCAGCGTGGGACGCCGGTTCCGGACTTCGTGCGCTTGGCTTTTGCGCCCCGGCGCTCCCGCGTGGAGTCCGTCCGGGATGGCATGAACCCGATGTTCAGATGGAGGACGCCATGTCGTCTCTCTCCCGCACGATGCTCCCGGCCTTCGCGCTTGCCGCCCTGATGGTCACCACTCAGGTCCGCACCGCCATCGCCGAAGACGCCCATCACCCCGATGGCGCCACGACCACGCAGAACCAGTCCGCTCCGGCTCCGGCGCCCGGACCCCAGGCCCAGACCGCCAAGCCCGGCCCGGCAGTCAATGCGCCGATGATCGGCCAGGGGATCGGCAGCGGGGCCATCGTCCAACCCGGTGCCCAGCAACCGGGCGGCCAGCCCGGCATGATGATGAACATGGACCAGATGCGCTCGATGACGGGCCAGCAGGACGGCCAGTCTGGCATGATGTCCATGATGCGACAGATGATGATGGGGCAGCAGGGTGCTATGGGCTTGCCCTTCGAACACGTCGAGGGCCGCATCGCGTTTCTGAAGGCCGAACTCAAGATCACGGACGCCCAGGCACAGCCGTGGATCGCCTTCGCCGACACCCTGCGAGCGAACGCCAAGGCCCATCAGGCGGTGCACGAGCAGATGACCAAAGGCGGCTTGCCGTCTTCGTGGCCGGATCGCCTGACAATGCAGCAGAAGATGCTGGGCATGCGCCTTGATGCCGTGAAGGCCCTCGAGGCGGCCGCTAAGCCGCTCTACGCCGTGCTGACCGACGAGCAGAAGAAGCTCGCGGACAAGCTGCTCACCGGCCCCATGGGCATGATGTGAGGAGGCGGCCATGACGCACAACGAACACACTCATCACACCCCAGAACCGGAGGCGCGCACGCCCTGGTACCGGACCTGGACTGGCTTGGCTTGCCTCGGCGCGGCTGCCCTGGCGGCGGTGTACCTGTCGCTCTTCCACGTCAACCATGTGCTCGACGCGCTTCCGCTTCTCGTCCTGCTCCTGTGCCCGCTGATGCACCTGTTCATGCACGGCGGCCACGGGCATGGCGGCCACGGCGGGAACGGCGACGACGACCGACCGAACAAGGGAGGCTCGCCATGACGCACGAAGCCTCGGCCTATGGCCTGTGGGTGCTGGTCGCCCTCAACTCGGCCATCTTCATCATCTTCGCCTTCAGCTTCGGCAAGCCGCAGTCGCCCCGGGACTGGCGGTCCTTCGGGGCGTTCAGCGCCTTCATCGTGGCGCTGTTCACCGAGATGTACGGCTTTCCGCTGACCATCTACCTGCTCTCGGGCTGGCTCCAGACCCGCTACCCGGGCCTTGACCTGATGTCCCACGACGCCGGGCACCTCTGGTCGACCGTCTTCGGCCTGGAGGGCAACCCGCACTTCAACGTGCTGCACATCCTCAGCAACGTGCTGATCCTGGCGGGCTTCGTCCTGCTCTCGGCGGCCTGGAAGGTGCTTCACGCGGCGCAGAAGCAGCACCGGCTCGCCACAACGGGCGTGTACGCCCATGTCCGGCACCCGCAGTACATCGCCTTCATCGGCATCCTGTTCGGCTTCCTGCTCCAGTGGCCGACCGTCCTAACGTTAGCGATGTTCCCGCTGCTGATCCTGATGTACGTGCGGCTCGCCCGCTCCGAGGAACGCGATGCCCTCCAGGCGTTCGGCGCCGAATACGAGCGCTACGCGGCCGTCACGCCGGGCTGGATTCCGCGCCTTTCCTCTCACGGGCCGAACCACCCCAGAGTGGGAGGGTCGTTCGGTGCGTGATTTTGGTTTGAAGCTCATGAAGCAGGCGGCGGCAACGACCGTTGCCGTGTGCCTGCTGGCGCTCCCCGCCGGGGCGCAGACGTTGCGCGACGCCGTCGAGGGCGCTTGGCGGCTGAACCCCGAAGTCAGGAGTCTGGAGGCCCGGCGGGCCGTGGCCACCGCCCAGCGCGGCGCTGGAGAGTCGCTGGTCCCGGCCGCCCCGGCGGTCACGCTGCGGCACACCACCGACTACCTGAATCGGAATGTTGGGCGGCGCGAATACGAGGCCGAGCTCGGCGTTCCGCTCTGGCTGCCCGGTCAGGGTACGGCGACCGTCCGCGCCGCCGACGCGCTGCTGGCGCGCACCGACGCGGAGATCGCTGCCCGCCAGCTAACGATTGCCGGGGAGGTCCGGACCGCCCTGTGGCAGGTCGCGCTCGCCGAGCGGCGCGCCGAACTGGCCCGCCAGCGTCTCAAGGTCGCCCGCCAGCTCGAGGCGGACACTCAACGGACCGCCCGGGCCGGGGAGACCTCGGAGGCCGACTACCAACTGGCCCGCGCCGAGGCGCTCTCTGTTGCCACGGATCTCCGCGACGAGGAACTGGCTCTCAACGAGGCCCGTCAGGCGTTCCGCACGCTGACCGGCATGGCGCCCCCGAAGGCGGCACCAGAGCCGGACATCGGCCAACCGCCGCTTGAACAGCACCCGTCGCTGCTGGCGGCGCAGCTGGGCATCCGCTCGGCTCAGGCCCAGCGCCAGTTGGTGGACCTGACGACCCGCGACAACCCGGAGGTCGGGCTAATGGCCCGCCGCGAGCGCGACGCCCGGGGAGAGCGGTATGACACGATCATGGGTGTCTCGGTCCGAATTCCGTTCTCGGTCGACGCGGTGAACGCGCCCAAGCGTGCTGAGGCGATGAGCGAGGTCGTTCGCGCCGAAGCCGAGCAGGCCAACGTGGCCCGCACGGTCGAGTCCGACATCCAGCAAGCCCGGCTGGCTCACCAAGCCGCGACCGAGCGCCTGGCGATCGCCCGCGACCGCGCAGCCGCTCTCAAAGCACGGTTGTCGAACGTCGAGCGGGCCCGCAGGGCGGGCGAGATCAGCCTCGTTGAGTACGTGCGCGCCCAGGAAGCGGCCTTTGAGGCCGACCTCGCCCGCGCCACCGCCGAAGTCCAGGTCGGTGCCGCACGCGCCCGTTTGAATCAGTCCCTTGGAGTTTTGCCATGACCATCCAACGCTTTCTCGCCGCCGCTGCGGTCGTCATGAGCGTTGCAGCACCTCTCCCGACCCTCGCCCATGAAGGGCACGCGCACGGGGGCGCGGAGCCGAAGCCGGTTGTCGCCACCTCGGCGCCCACCCTGGAGACGACTTCGTCCGACTTCGAGCTCGTGGCGGTCGCCCAAGGCGGAGCTTTGCTCGTCCATCTGGACCGCTTCGTCACCAACGAGCCGGTCCAAGGCGCCACCATCGAGGTGACCGCCGATGGCGAGGCCGTGACCGCGTCACCTGTCTCTGGAAACGAGGGCGTCTACCGCCTTCAGGCCGGGTGGCTGTCGAAGCCGGGGCCGCATGAATTGACGTTCGCTATTACGGCTGCCGATGCGTCCGACCTGCTGATCGGAACCTTGGAGATTCCGGCGACCGCGGCCATTGGGCCGGTCTCCGGAACCAGCAACGGCGTCTCCGACGTGCTCGGGCGGGTCCGACAGGATTCGGGCCTGCTGCTCGGTGCCATGATGGTCTTCCTGCTCGGCGTGCTGACCACCGTCGCCCTGACCCAGCGCGGGCGCACGCGGACCGTCGCCGGGGCGGCCCTGGTCGGTCTGGGGCTGCTGCTGGCCAGCGGCGCCGCCTTTGCCCATGGCGACGAGGACCACAGCCAGGACAACAAGGGCAAGACTCCCGCGGCGGCAGCGCCCATAGCGCCCACGGGCGCATCGGAAAGCCCGCGCCGCCTGCCTGACGGCAGCCTGTATGTGCCGAAGCCGTCGCAACGCCTGCTGTCCATCCGCACCATCGTGGCCAAGCCTCAGGAGGCGGCGCAGACGGTCCAGCTGATCGGTCAGATCGTGTCCGATCCGAACGGGGGCGGCCACGTCCAGGCCACGCAGACCGGCCGCATCGAGCCGGGCGACAAGGGACTGCCCTTCGTCGGTCAGCAGGTCGAGGCGGGCCAGGTCCTGGCCTACATCGCCCCTGCGGTGAACATCATCGACCGCAGCGGCATCCAGCAGCAGATCGCCACGGTCGAGCAGGAGCTCGTTATCGCCGAATCCCGCCTCCAGCGCCTGAAGAAGCTGGAAGGCAGCGTCCCCCAGCGTGACATCGAGGAGGCCGAGGCCAACCTCAACGGCTTGCGCAAGCGCCGGGCGGCCCTGTCGCCGACCCTGACCACCAAGGAGGCTCTGCGCGCACCCATCTCCGGCGTCGTCACCGCCAACAACGTCAAGGTCGGGCAGGTCGTCGAAGGGCGCGACCAGGTGCTGTTCGAGATCGTCGACCCGTCCCGGCTGATGGTCGAGGCCGTCGCCTTCGATCCCCGGGTGGCGAACACCGTCCACACGGCGTCCGCGACCACCGCCGACGGCGTCACCCTGAACCTGGAGCACCTCGGCCACAGCTTGACCCTCAAGCAGCAGGCCATTCCGCTGCTGTTCAGCATCCATGCCCCACCCCAGGGTCTGAGCGTCGGTCAGCCGGTGCGTATCGTCGCTCAGATCCAGGGGAAGGTGTCCGGCATCGTCCTGCCACGCCAAAGCGTGGTGCGGGGGCCGAACGGCCAGCCGCTGGTCTGGGAGCACGAGTCGCCGCAGCGCTTCGTTGCCCGGCCGGTGCGCATGCAGCCGGTGGACGGCAACACGGTGCTGGTGTCGGCGGGCATCGAGCCGGAGGCGCGCATCGTGACCGACGGCGCCGGTCTCCTCAACCAAGTCCGGTGAGGAGCACCCCGCCATGTTCAATTTCCTTGTCAACACCAGCCTGCGCAACCGGCTGTTCGTCCTGGCCGCCGCGGCGATCCTGGTCGTCTACGGCTCGTTCGTCCTCAAGGACCTGCCGATCGACGTCTTCCCCGACCTGAACAAGCCAACGGTCACGCTGATGACCGAGGCCGAGGGTCTGGCGCCGGAGGAGGTCGAGCAGCTGGTCACCTTCCCGCTCGAAACCTCGATGAACGGCATGCCGGGCATCACCCGCGTGCGGTCGGTGTCCGGCGTCGGCCTGTCCATCGTCTTCGTCGAGTTCGACTGGGGCACCGACATCTACCGCAACCGCCAGCAGGTGGCCGAACGCTTGGCCATCGTGCAGGGGCAGCTACCACCCAACGTCCGGCCGCAGATGGGACCCATCTCCTCCATCATGGGCGAGATCATGCTCATCGCCATGTCCGGCGACGGTGTGAGCCCGATGCAGGTGCGCGAGCTCGCGGACTGGGTGGTGCGGCCGCGCCTGCTCGCCATCCCCGGCGTCAGCCAAGTCATCCCCATCGGCGGCGAGATCAAGCAGTACCGCATTTCGCCCGACCCGGCGCGGCAGCACGACCTGGAGATCACGACCGACGAACTGGTGAAGGCGCTCCAGCAGTTCTCGGCGAACACCGGCGGCGGCTTCATCGACCAGCACTCCGAGGAGTACCTGATCCGCAACATCGGCCGGACCACCCGGCTGGAGGACCTGCGCAACCTGGTCGTCGCCTACAAGGTCGGGCAGCCCATCCTGCTCCACCAAGTCGCAGCGGTGGACTTCGCCGCCCGCGTAAAGCGGGGCGACGCGGGCGTCAATGGGAAGCCTGCCGTCATCCTGTCCGTGCAGAAGCAGCCCGGCGCCGACACCACCGAGCTCACCGCGGAGGTCGAGAAGGCCTTGGCCGACCTGGCGCAGTTCCTGCCGAAGGGCGTGCACGCCGACGAGATCCTGTTCAAGCAGGCCAACTTCATCCAAACCTCGATTGGCAACGTGGAGAAGGTCCTGATGGAGGCGGTGGCGGTGGTCGCCGTCATCCTCTTCCTGTTCCTGCTGAACGTGCGGACGACCTTCATCTCGCTCACCGCCATCCCGATCTCGATCCTGATCACCGTGCTGGTGTTCAAGGCGTTCGGCATGTCGATCAACACGATGACGCTCGGCGGCCTCGCCATCGCCATCGGCGAGCTCGTCGATGACGCCGTGGTGGACGTGGAAAACATCTACCGGCGCTTGGGCGAGAACCGCCGGGCGGGCAACCCGCGGCCCATCCTGGAGGTGGTGGCGTCCGCCTCGCAGGAGGTGCGCTCGGGCATCGTCTACGCCACCATCATCATCATCCTGGTGTTCGTGCCGCTGTTCGCCCTGACCGGCATCGAGGGGCGGCTCTTCGCGCCGCTGGGCGTGGCCTACATTGTCTCCATCCTCGCCAGCCTCGTCACCGCGATCACCGTCACGCCGGTGCTGTCCTACTACCTGCTGCCGCGCCTGAAGCGGTTGGAGGAGCACGACAGCTGGCTGGTGCGGCGACTCAAGGCGGGCAATGCCCGGCTGTTGGGCTGGGCCTTCGCCAACCCGCGCACGCTGTTCGCCGCCGTTGGCGCTGCCGTTGTCATTGCCGCGGCAACGGTGCCCAGCCTGCCGCGCGCCTTCCTGCCACCCTTCAACGAAGGCACGCTGACCATCTCCATGGTGCTGAACCCCGGCATCTCGCTGGCCGAGGCCAACCGGGTCGGTCAGGCCGCCGAGAAGCTCATCATGCAGGTGCCGGAGGTCAAGTCGGTCGGTCGCCGCACCGGCCGCGCCGAACTGGACGAGCACGCCGAGGGCGTCCACTCCAGCGAGATCGACGTGGACCTGGAGGTGTCGAAGCGCAGCCGGGCCGAGGTGCTGGCCGACGTGCGAGCCCGGCTGGCGGCGCTGCCGGTGTCGGTGAACATCGGCCAGCCGATCTCGCACCGGCTCGACCACATGCTGTCCGGCGTCCGTGCCCAGATCGCGCTGAAGGTCTACGGCGAGGATCTGGACACCCTGCGCAGCCTGGCCGGTCAGCTTCAGCAGAAGCTCGCGGGCGTGCCCGGGCTGGTCGACCTCCAGATCGAGAAGCAGGTGCGCATCCCGCAGGTGCAGGTCGTCGTGGACTACGAGCGCGCCGCAATGTTCGGCGTGACCCCGGCCATGGCCACCGAGGCGCTGGAGAGCCTGTCGAACGGCCGCGTGGTGTCGGAGATCGTCGACGGCACCCGGCGCTTCGACGTGGTGCTGCGCCTGTCCGACGAGGACCGCACCACCAGCGGGCTGGCCAACCTGCTTGTGGAGACCCCGGCGGGCCGGGTGCCGCTCAGCATGTTCGCCGCGGTCGAGGAGACGGACGGCCCCAACCAGATCCTGCGCGAGAACGGCAAGCGGCGCATCGTCATCCTCGGCAACTCCGATGGTAAAACGGACATGGCGCAGATCGTCGCGGGCATTCGTGACATCGTCGCCACGTCGCAGCTGCCGCCGGGCTACTTCACCAGCCTGGAGGGCACCTTCCAGGCCCAGGAGGAGGCGTCCAAGACCATCGCCGCCCTGTCGATGGTGTCTTTGGCGATGATCTTCCTGGTGCTCTACAGCCGGTACCGCTCGGCCGTGCTGACGCTCATCATCATGGGCAACGTGCCGCTGGCCCTCATCGGCAGCGTCGCCGCGCTGTGGATCGCCGGGCAGCCGCTGTCGGTGGCCTCGATGATCGGCTTCATCACGCTCACCGGCATCTCGACGCGCAACGGCATCCTGAAGATCAGCCACTACATCAACCTGGTCCTGCACGAGGGCGAAGCCTTCGGCAAGGCTATGGTGATCCGCGGCAGCCAAGAGCGGCTGACGCCGGTGCTGATGACCGCGCTGTCGGCGGGCGTGGCGCTGGTGCCGCTGATGATCGGCGCCGACGCGCCGGGCAAGGAGATCCTGCACCCGGTCGCCGTCACCATCTTCGGCGGCCTGGTCAGCGCCACCCTGCTCGACACGTTCCTGACCCCGGTCCTCTTCCTCAAGCTCGGCGAGACGCCGCTCAACCGCCTGGTCGAAGCCCAGGCCGGTTCGCTGCGTCCGGCCGAGGCCTACTGATCCACCCTTTCACCATGTGCAATCCAGAAGGAAAACTCACCGTGAAGTTCTCAACGCTCGTCCTCGCCGCCGCCCTCTTCGCTGCTCCGGCCACGGCCTTCGCCGACGGCCCGAAGATCGGCCCCAACGGCGGTCAGCGGACCGACGCCGGTCCGTACCACACCGAGCTCGTGCTCAAGGGCAACGACGTCGTGCTGTACGTGACCGACGGCGCCGACAAGCCGGTGGACGTGACCGGCGCCAAGGCCGAGGCGACCATCCTGGCGAACAAGCAGACCCAGAAGGTCGCGCTCGAGCCCGCGGGCGGCAACACCCTCAAGGGGCAGGCGAACCTCGGCGGTGCGCATGACAGCGTAAAGGTGGTCACCGCGTTGACCATGCCTGGGCAGAAGCCCGTCCAGGCCCGCTTCGAAATGGGCCATGGGGGTCACTGAGGCAGCCGAAGAAGGAGCGCGGCCCCATGAGTGGCATGTGGACAGCCCCGAACACCTGGCTATCAGCGATGCGCCGGTATCTGGCGGTGGCCGCGGCCGGTAACCTGGTCTGGGAGTTTGCCCACATGCCGCTCTACACGCTGTGGCGCACCGGAACACCGGGCGAGATCGCCTTCGCGGCCATCCACTGCACCGGCGGCGACCTGCTGATCGCCACGGGGGCGCTCCTCTTGGCCCTGTTCGCCTTCGGATCCCCGGCTTGGCCGCACCAACGGTTCCGACCGGTGGCGGCCGGGGCGGTGGCGGTGGGCGTCGGCTACACGGTGTTCAGCGAGTGGCTGAACATCGAGGTTCGCCAGACGTGGGCTTACTCGGATCTCATGCCAACCTTGCCCTGGCTGGGAACCGGTCTGTCGCCTCTGGCGCAGTGGCTGGTCATTCCCCCCCTCGCCTTCTGGTCGGCGCGTCCGCGCGCCACCGCGAACGGCATCCCTTCCCTACACGACCTTCAGCACGGAGATGCGCGATGAGCGCCAAGAAGAAGCTGGCCCTGATGACCGCAGCAGCCCTGTTGCTTGGCGCGACGCTTGTCGGGCCTGTTCATGCCGCGGAGACCCTGAAGCTGTCCGAGGTGTCGCACCTGCACGGGATCGCGGTGGATCCGGCGGACCCGTCGCGCCTGTATCTCGCCACGCACCATGGAGTGTGGGTGACCAACCCGGACGGCACGGCGACGCGGGTGTCCGACAACCGTTCCGACTACATGGGCTTCACGCCGAATCCGGCGCAGCCCGGCGCCTTCTTCGCCAGCGGTCACCCGGAGAGGGGCGGCAACCTGGGCGTCCTGGTCTCGACCGACGGAGCGAAGACCTGGAAGCAGATCTCCGCGGGCGTGAACGGGCCTGTGGACTTCCATTCCATGGACGTCAGCCCGGCCGACCCGAAGGTCCTGTACGGACACTATGGCAGCGTCCAGGTCAGCCGCGACGGCGGCAAGACCTGGGAGGTGACCGGCAAGCCGCCCGCCGACATGTTTGATTTGGCCGCGTCCTCGAAGGACCCGAACACCGTGTACGGCGCCACGCGCGCCGGGTTGTTGGTAAGCCGCGACGCGGGCAAAACTTGGCAGGCCGCATACATCGTGCAGCGCCCGGCGACCATGGTCGTGACCACGAAGGACGGCACCGCTTACGCCTTCCAAGTCGGCACTGGCCTGCTCAAAACCACCGAGCCGAGCATGGCATGGCAGCCGGTCAGCAACGGCTTCGGAGACGCGGTCCTGCTGCATCTCGCGGTGGATCCGACGAACCCCGAGCGGCTTTACGCCGTGACCGACAAGAGCGCCATTCTGGCCAGCCAGGACGGTGGGAAGACCTGGAAGCCGCTCCAGTCTTAGCCCCCCGCAAGGACCGGTTACCATGTATGTCGTCCGCCTCGACGAGCGCCAACGCCGTCGCCATAAGCTCCGCAACGTGGTCCAGTCCACCCTTCTGGTGGGCGGTCTGGGACTGCTCGCGGCGGCCATCGGCTGGCTGCTCGTCGGGCCGGTAGGCATCCTCTGGGTGGTCGTCCTCGTTGGCGTGACGCTGGCGTTCAGCCCTTCCATCTCGCCACGGGCCATCCTGCGCCTGTACGGAGCCCGCCGCCTCAGCCGTTACGAGCTTCCGGAGCTCCATGAGGTCATGGCCGTGCTGGCCCGGCGGGCCGGGCTGCCCAGTATCCCCGAACTGCACTACCTGGCGACCTCGACCCCGAACGCCTTCGCCGTTGGCTCGACGAAGGGCAGCGCCATCGTCCTGACCGATGGCCTGCTTCGGGTGATGGATCTGCGCGAGCTCGCCGGGATCCTGGCGCACGAGGTCAGCCACGTCCGGAACCACGACCTCTGGACCATGGGGCTGGCCGACATCATCAGCCGGATCACGGGCGCTATGGCGACGGCTGGCGCCTTCCTGCTGCTCATGAGCCTGCCGCTCATGCTGGAGGAACACGGAAGCACCCATTGGCCGTTGATCGCGCTGCTCCTGGTGGCGCCCACGATCAACACGCTCATTCAACTCCGGCTGTCGCGCACGCGGGAGTTCGACGCTGATCTCGACGCCGCAGGCCTCACTGGAGATCCGGCCGGGTTGGCCTCGGCCCTGGCGAAGCTCCAGCAATACGATCCGGGCTTCTGGGAACGCATCCTCCTTCCCGGTCGACGGAACCCGCACCCGTCCGTGCTGCGCACCCATCCCGACACCGATGAGCGCATCCAACGGCTTCTGTCGCTCGAGCAGATCGCGCCCATGCAGCCGGTTTTTGGACCGCGCAGCGTGGTGTTGCCCGCCCATCTCGCTCCGCCTGGCCATCGCCCCCGCTGGCGCGTGTCCGGCCTTTGGTACTGAGGATGCCCATGAACGTCTCCCTGCACTGGAGGATCATCAGGGCGCTCGGCTTGGCCGCTGTGCTGCTGTCCGCTGTCCTTGGGACCTTGGCATACCTCTACGAGCTCCACAGGGTCGAGGACCGCCTCGTTGATCTCTCGATGCGGGAAGCAGGCACCCTGCTCGACTCGATTGGCCACGGGGGGTTCTCAAGGACGGGCAACGACCTGGAACGTGACCTCACTCAGCTCCTGGCCGAACGGCGCCACTTCCGTGATGGCCATTTCATCGCCGCACGGCTTCTGGACGCTTCTGGCCGAACACTCCTCTCCGCCGTGGATCCGGCTTACCAAGCTGCCGGACTCGATGCCCTACGAGCACCTTCAGACGCGCCCGCCGGAGAACGTGCTGTTCACCGCATCATCCGCTCCGGCGCGGCGACGTATGTCCAGACCATCGCCCCGATCAGCGGTGCCGACGGGGGGATGCGATACATGGCGGGCCTGTTCGAGTTGAGCCCTGCCGTTGCCTCCGAGCTACGGGTGCAGATCCTCAAGACCATCGGCATCGCCGTCGTGGCGGTCCTGCTCACCGCGCTGGTCCTCTATCCTGTCGTGATCAGGCTGGACCGCAGCTTGGCTCGCCGTTCGCAGGAACTGCTCAGGGCCAACATCGACATCCTCGATGTCCTCGGCGGAGCCATTGCCAAGCGCGACAGCGACACGCACGCCCACAATTACCGGGTCACGCTCTACGCCACCCGGCTGGCAGAAGCCATCGGGTTTCCACGGTCCGGAATGGCGGCGCTGATCAAGGGCGCGTTTCTCCACGACGTCGGCAAGATCGGCATCGCGGATGCCATTCTGCTGAAGCCCGGCCGCCTGACCGACGACGAATTCGAGACGATGAAGCTGCATGTCCGGCACGGCTTGGAGATCGTCGAGGAGGTGCCCTGGCTGGAGGACGCCGTCGCCGTCATCGGGGGGCATCATGAAAAATGGGACGGCAGCGGCTACCCGCGTGGTTTGGCCGGTGAAGGAATCCCACTGGCGGCACGGATTTTTGCGATCGTTGACGTCTTCGACGCTCTGACATCACGGCGCCCCTATAAGGAACCGATCCCTCTCGAGCGCGCCATCGGCATTCTTGAGGAAAGCCGCGGTCGGCACTTCGACCCCCATCTGCTGGACGCCTTCCTGAAGATCTGCCGGTCCCTGCACGCCGAGTTCGCCACCGACGACCGGAGTCGTCTGCGCGCCGCGGCCGATGCCGCGACGGTGCGGTACCTGGCCGCCTGACAGCGCACCGAGAAAAAGAAAGAAACCCTCATGCCTCTGCTGATGTGCCCCAACTGCCATTCCGGGATGAAGGAGGTCGAGCGCAACGGCGTCCACATCGACATGTGCCCGCAGTGTCGGGGCGTGTGGCTGGATCGCGGCGAACTCGAGAAGCTCTTGGAGCCGATCCGCCAAGCCGATCACGAGTACGTCCAAGGATACGACGCCCAAGGACACCGCCAGCACCCTCAGGGCCAACCGCCCCAAGGACAGCCGAGCTTCCTGCCGCCGGGGCTCCTATCCGAGCTACCAGCACAGCTATCCGGGCCACCACGGTCATCACCATCACAAAAAGCCAAAGAGCCCATGGAAGGGGATCCTGGACATCTTCGATTGACCTCGCCTCCGGGTACCCGGGAGACGCTTGCTGCCATTGGGATGAGGGCGAGATGACGCCAACGATCAAGGTTTTGGTGGGGTTGGCCCTGGGAGCCGCGGTCGCGGTGGCTGGCGTGCTGTTCCTCACGCCGCCGAAACATACGGCTGATCCCACCAACGCTCGCCAAGTGGCTCTGGGAGAAGGCATCTACGGTGTTCATTGCGCGTCGTGCCACGGTGCGCGGCTCGAGGGCCAGCCGGATTGGCAAAGCCGCAAGCCAAACGGCCGGATGCCAGCGCCGCCACACGACGCCTCCGGGCACACGTGGCACCACCCCGACGCCGACCTCGCCAAGATCACCAAGCAGGGCATCACCGCGTTCGCGCCGCCCGGCTACGAGAGCGACATGCCCGCCTTCGGCGATGTGCTGGGCGACGCGGAGATCTGGGCGGTGCTCGCCTTCATTAAGAGCTCCTGGCCCGAGGAGACCCGTCGCCGACACGCCGCCATGAGCGATCGCGCAAAGAAGTAACGAGCGGGTGCGGGCAGCCCGTTTGCGGCGCTTGACCTTCCAGCGATTGGAAGGTGGAGCCTTGGTTCCATGAATGCCAGTGCTCGCCAATGCCGGGATGCGCGAACGAGCGTCATGGCACCGGCGCCGGGCATGCGAAGGGAGATGCGAACATGAACGACCAGCACGGCGCCCACGCGCACCACCATGGTCATCATCATGGCGGGCACGATCACCACGCCGAACGCGGCGACCACGCCAAGGTGAAGGACCCGGTCTGCGGCATGATGGTCGATCCCGAGAGGACCGAGCATCACGCCGATCACAGCGGCCAGACCTTCCACTTCTGTTCGATGCGGTGCCACGACAAGTTCGTCGCGTCCCCGGAGCGGTACCTGACGCCCGAGGCCGCGCCCGCGGCACTCGAGAACGCCGGTCAGGCTTCACCGCAGAAGGGCATCATCTACACCTGCCCGATGCACCCGGAGATCCGGCAGGAGGGTCCAGGCAACTGCCCCATCTGCGGCATGGCCCTGGAACCGATCGGCGCCACCCTGGAGGAGGGCCCGAATCCCGAGCTCGTCGACATGACGCGGCGGTTCTGGATTGGCTTGGTCCTGAGCGTGCCTCTCCTGGTGCTGGAGATGGGCAGCCACATCCCGGGGCTCGGCATCCATGACCTCGTGCCGCCTCGCATCTCCGTCTGGGTGCAGTTCCTGCTGGCCACGCCGGTCGTGCTGTGGGCGGGCTGGCCCCTGCTGGAGCGGGGATGGCGCTCGTTCGTGAACCGCAGCCTGAACATGTTCTCGCTGATCGCCTTGGGCGTCGGTGTGGCCTACGTGTTCAGCTTGGTCGCCACCTTCCTGCCGAGCATCTTCCCCCCCGCCTTCCGCGGCATGGACGGCGTGGTGGCCGTCTATTACGAGGCGGCCGCCGTCATCACCGTGCTGGTGCTGCTGGGACAGGTGCTCGAGCTGCGCGCCCGCGAGCAGACCGGTGGCGCCATCCGGGCGCTGCTGAACCTGGCGCCGAAGACGGCGCGTCGCATCCGCGCCGACGGCGAGGACGAGGAGATTTCGCTCGACCAGGTCCATGTCGGGGACCAGCTGCGGGTGCGGCCCGGAGAGGGCGTGCCGACCGATGGTGAGGTGCTCGAAGGCCGCAGCGCCGTGGACGAGTCGATGGTCACCGGCGAAAGCATGCCGGTTGAGAAGGAACCCGGCGCCAAGGTGATCGGCGGCACCATCAACCAGACCGGGGCTCTGGTGATGCGGGCCGAGAAGGTCGGCTCGGACACCATGCTGTCGCGCATCGTGACCATGGTCGCCGAGGCGCAGCGCAGCCGGGCTCCCATCCAGCGCATGGCCGACGTGGTCTCTGGCTACTTCGTCCCGGCGGTCATCGTCGTTGCGCTCCTGGCCTTCGTTGCGTGGATGGTCTGGGGACCACAGCCCGCCTTCTCGTACGCGCTGATTGCCGCGGTGTCGGTGCTCATCATCGCGTGCCCGTGTGCGCTTGGGCTGGCAACGCCGATGTCGATCATGGTTGGTGTCGGCAAGGGCGCCCAGGCGGGCGTGCTGATCAAGAACGCCGAAGCGCTCGAACACATGGAGAAGGTTGACACGCTCGTCGTGGACAAGACCGGCACCTTGACCGAGGGCAAGCCACGTGTGACCGGCGTCGAGGTGGCCTCCGGCTTCGACGTGAACACCGTTCTGTCGCTCGCCGCCGCCATCGAACGGTCGAGCGAACATCCCCTCGCGGCCGCCATCGTCGCTGCGGCCCGCGAGGCGAACCTGCCGCTCGCCAAAGTATCCGATTTCGCCTCCGTCACGGGCAAAGGCGTCACCGGCCTTGTCGACGGAAGGCGCGTCGCACTCGGCAACCGGCCGCTCATGGAGCAGGAAGGAGTCTCGGCCTCCGATCTGGAACGGTTGGCTGAACCGCACCGCCGCGAGGGCGCCACAGCGCTCTTCGTTGCGGTTGAAGGCAAGCCTGCGGGTGTCGTCGCCGTCGCGGACCCGGTGAAGACGACGACCCCGCAGGCTCTGGAGACGCTCCGGGCGGACGGCATCCGCATCGTGATGCTGACCGGCGACAACCGGACCACGGCCGAGGCGGTGGCGCGCAAGCTGGGCATCGGCGAGGTCGAAGCCGAGGTGCTGCCGGACCAGAAGCACCAGATCGTCCGCAGGCTGAAGTCCGAAGGACGTGTGGTGGCGATGGCGGGCGACGGCGTGAACGATGCCCCGGCGCTGGCCGAGGCTGACGTCGGCATCGCCATGGGAACCGGGACTGACGTGGCGATTCAGAGCGCGGGCGTCACCCTGGTGAAGGGCGACTTGGCAGGCATTGCCCGAGCGCGGACGCTCAGCCGGGCGACCATGGGAAACATTCGGCAAAACCTGTTTCTCGCCTTCGTCTACAACGTGCTCGGCGTGCCGGTCGCAGCGGGCGTCTTTTACCCACTCTTCGGCTGGACGCTGTCCCCCATCATTGCGGCCGCGGCCATGGCCTTGAGTTCGGTTTCGGTGATCGGCAACGCGCTGCGGCTGCGATGGACCCGGCTGTGAACGGGTGGTGGACGTCATGAGTGACCTCACCGGCTTCGGCGGTCTGTTCCTCACCGCGTTCCTGGCGGCGACGGTGCTCCCAGCGCAGTCGGAGTTCGTGCTGGCGGGCCTGCATCTCACGGACGATTACGGCCGCTGGTGGCTTGTGGCCGTGGCGACCGCCGGGAACGTGCTGGGCTCGACGGTGAACTGGGCGCTTGGCCGCTACATCGAGCACTTCAAGGGGCGTCGATGGTTCCCGATCAAGCAGCCCGTCATCGACCGGGCTGAAGGGTGGTACCAGCGGTGGGGCGTGTGGTCCTTGCTGCTGGCCTGGGCTCCGGTGATCGGCGATCCGCTGACGCTGATCGCCGGGATGCTTCGCACCAGCCTCTGGATCTTCCTGCCGCTGGTCACCTTTGGAAAGGCCGCCCGGTACATCACGGTGGTGGTCGCGATCTGAGCGGCTGGCCACCGTGGATGACGGCAGCGGCATGTCGTGTATATGAGACAGCAACGCGAGACGTATGCGGAGGCCGCTCAAGGCAACCAGAGGATGTGCCTTTGAAGTGGTGGTTGCCCTTGGTGGCCTTGCTGCGCCCCAGCAGGCCTCGCTCTACGGCAGGTTGGCCAACTCGTCGAGCAGGTGCTGGTACTCATCTGGCGGCAGCGCCCGCTTGTCCTCCGCCATCCGGCGCAGAGCCGCGATGCCGGTGGCCGTGAACACCGCTTTGAGCCAGTGAGATCCATCGTCGTCCAGCGCCACCAGACCGCGATCGAGCATGCTCTGCACGGCGGCGGGGGGCTTCGGCTTGCCTTTGTTGGGGCCGGTCGCCCATCGCCTCACGAGAATGCCATCGTGGAGCGAGCGCGCGCTGCTGAGCCGAAGCATGAACTCACGCCGGATCAGGTCGCGCTCCTTCGGTGTGAACTCAGGGTCGTTGTTCATCACGGTGTCCAGGAATGCGGAGGCAACGGCTTTACCGCACCGCCGGACGCTGGGGAAGAGATCCATCAAGGCAACGCCATCAGAGTCGGCAATGGTGGCCTACGTGGAGCGTTTCGGCGAGCGTTGGGTCGCTTCTGAGGCTGACGACGCCTCCGAGGACACCGACGCCTAAACCACCTCTTCAACATCCTTTCGTAACCCGGTCCTCCGCACAATAGGCCAAGGCCGCCGCACCGCGGCCGCTACCGGTCGGAGGATGCCATGGCGTGGGGGCACAAGGTTGACGCAGCGTGGGCGCCCGCACAGACGCCGCAGCCGGGCCAACTGGTTCAGGGCACCTCCATCGGCGGCATCATGCTGCTGGCGATGATCGCCATCGGCTAGGTCTTCGCGCGCACTGTCCTGTGCTGCGTCCCCCTGCCCCCCTGCCCTCCTGCGCCAAGGGGACGTCGTCGCCGATTGGGGATCCGAGGTCGCGCTCGACATCCTGGACCGTCACGCGCAGCAGGGCCGCGAGGGCAGGGCCCCAGCGCGTTGGCAAGGAGGTCATCGGTTGGACGCGCTGGAGTTCAAGCGAGCGCGGCGCGCGACCGCGAAACAACGGAGAACGGGATGGCCACAGTTCCGCCGCGGCGCCCCTTTGGTGCCGTCATCCTGCCGCGAACGCTCGTTCCCGCGGCGCCTGCCAGCGCCGTTCCGGACGCGACGGCGCCGTCGGCGACGCCCGAGCCGCCCAAAGCCCCGCGCGAGTGGCCGGATGAGCTTGGTTCGCCGCCGTCGGCCGACCCGCTTGTGCGCGAGCGCGCCTATGAGCTGGTCGGCCTGCTCGCGCGCACGGTCGCCATGGCCCGCGCCGAGGGCGAGCGCGAGATGGGATTCCTCGACCTCATGCGCCGCGCCGCCCGCGAGGGCCTGCTGGTCGAGCCGCGCTTCAAGAGCGGCAACCCGACTCATGTGAACGGCCTCGTCTACCGGACCTGCTCCGTGTCGGCGAGCGGCAGCGAACTCGGCCAAGTGCTCGTCGAAGGCAAGGTGGTGGCGTTCAAATACCGGGACTTGGCGGCGTTCGGTGTGCGGCCGCTCCAGCCCGAGGAGGCCGACCAAGCCCAGGCGATCGTCACCGACTTCGAGGCCGAATGCGTCCGCCGCGCCGTGTCCGAGCGCAGGATCGACTACGGCGAGGCCGAGGCCGAATACCGTTGGATGCCGCGCTACGGTCGCCAGGGCAAAGAGGACGCCCTCGACCAGGTCCGCCTGGACGCCGTGTGGGTCGAGGAAAGCAGGCCGCTGCGCTTCACCGTCCTGCGCCGCCACTACGACGGCCCGCTGGCGACCACGATGATCGCGGGCGGGCGCCGCGCGCTGCACATTCCGCGCGGCGCTGGCAAGCTCCAACAGCCCAACAGCAATCCTGCGGAGTTCCCAGAGGCCACCATCGAGCGCGCGCAGGACAACCCTCGTTGGGCGCTGTTCGACGCCCGTCCGGTCGCGCTCGAGAACAGCGTGGAGGCCTTGGCCGAGTGCATGAGCACGCAGATCCGCCTCGACGAGCTCATCATCACGGGCGCGCCGATCGACCCGCGGAACGCCACGGCAGTGCACCGCTTCAGCAGCGATTTCCGTGGCCAGACACCGGTGTTCCGGGCACAGACCTCGACGTTCTTCTTCGTCGACGTAGACGGATGGACGGCGCCGAATGGGCTGGATGTGATCGCCGACCGGGCGGAGGTCGCACGGCGCTATGCCGACGAGCTCCTGCACCCCGCCTTTCGCGGCGTTGACCTCTTCGTGCAGCTGTCCGCCAGCGCGGGCCTGCGCGCTGTCGGGCAGAAGGTGGTGCCCGATCCGACGCCGGGCGACCCGGACCGCGCCAGAACCATCAAATACTACCGCCTCATGTCGGCGGACGAGCGGCGCGGTGGCGCGGCCAAGCTGCACATCGCCTGCTGCCTGAGCCGCCCGCTCGACGACGGTCAGCGCAAGCTGCTGATGCAGTATGTGCAAGCCGTGAAGGGCTTGAGCATCCGCCAGGGCGCGCCGGACACCGCGCTGGCCCAGTGCGTTCAACAGCATTACGTGCACGTTGACTGGCGCGGCATGCCCGACCCGTACGCCGCCGAGCGCAACACCCTCGTGCGCGGGGAGCGCCGCGTGGTGGACGTCGACGCGATCGACTGGTCCGAGGTCCAGCGCGTCGTCGCTGCCTGGGAGTGCCAGGGCGAGGTGGCCGAGGCGGCGTTCGAGCGCCAACAGATCCAGGCCGCCGGGGATGCCCGGTATGACGGCGCGGTGGGCGCGGTGCGCCGCCATCTCCTGCTCGCGGGAGACGGCGCGGCGCCGAACGGCGCGACGCTGCAAGGGTTCCGCAGGCCGATGATCGCCGCTATCGCCACCGGTGTCAGGGTCGGCCTGAGCCGCGACACCGTGCGCGGCCTGGTCGAGGAGGCGTTGACCTCCGCTCCGGGGGCGCACGACCGCGAGGGCGACATCGCCGATTACCTGTCGAAGTTCGACCGGGAATGGGAAGCCGCCGAGCACAAGTTCGGCAACGGCGCCAACCATCGCGACGACTACGCCAGCCAGGCTGGCGGCGAGGATGTGGAGGACGCCTCACTCGATCGCATCG
>DASWVP010000204.1:0-1858 GCA_036401175.1 Azospirillum sp.
TCCGCGTCTTCGGCGCGCCGGTGCCCGGCGGACTGTCGGCCGATCGCGGCAGCCGGCTGTTCGCCGCCGCCAGCCACGACCTGCGCCAGCCGCTGGCCGCGCTGTCGCTGCTGGTCGGCGCGCTGGACGCGCGGGTCGGCGATCCGGCGGGGCGCGACGTGCTGAAGGCGATGACCGCCGCCGTGCAGTCCATGAAGACCAAGGTGGACGGCCATTTCGACCTGGCGCGGCTGGAGGCCGGGCTGATCGAGCCGGACGTCGGCGCCCACGCGGTCAACGGCATCCTCACCCGGCTGGCGCTGGACTTCGCGCCGCGCTTCGAAAGCCGGCGGCTGCGCTTCTCGGTGCTGCCCTGCTCGGCGATGATCGAGACCGACATCACGCTGCTGGAACGCATCCTGCACGCCCTGCTGTCCAACGCGCTGCGCCACACCGAACGCGGGCGGGTGCTGCTCGGCTGCCGGCGGCGCGGCGGCGAGCTGTGGATCGGCGTGTGGGACACCGGCCGTGGCCTGCCGCCCGACCAGATCGGCGTCCTGCGCCACGAACTGGCGCGGCCGCCCGGCGACGACCGGGCCGGCCACGTGCTGGGCCTGGGGTTGGCGCTGGCGAGCGGTCTGGCGCGGCGGCTGGGCCACCGGCTGTGGGTCGAGGCGGTGCCCGGACACGGCGCGATGTTCGCGGTGTGCGTCCGCCGCGCGCCGGAGGCCGAGCCGGACGAGCGGCCGGCCGCCATTCCGGAGGGGCCGGAGGCGCCGGGGCCGGAGGCCGACGTCAGCCGGGCCCGCGTGCTGGTCATCGAGGACGACCGGCTGGTGCTCGACGCGCTGGGCGTCCTGCTGGGCGAATGGGGCTGCCGGGTGGTCGGCGCGGAATCCTACGACGTGGCCATGGACCGGCTCGGCCCGGCGGCGCAGCCGCCCGACCTGATCATCAGCGACCTGCGGTTGAAGGGTGCCGCCAACGGCATCGTCGCCATCCGCCAGATCGGCAAGGCGTTCGGCGCCGACATCCCCGGCCTCATCCTCACCGGCGACACCGACCCCCGGCGCCTGCGCGAGGCGCGCCTGTCGGGCCACCCGCTGCTGCACAAGCCGGTGGCGCCGCTTGCCCTGCGGACCGCGCTCGCCAATCTCCTCGGACGTGATCGCTTGGCGATCTGAACAATTTTTGCGTGCAGCCAATGTTTCCCCCCGGTTTTATTGGCTTTCTAATATTACAGCATTGAAACAAATTCTCATTAATGAATCGCCGAAGGCATTTTAGCCAAGTCTACAATTTTTGAATGACGGCGGTTTTGTTGTTTTTTGGCCGATAGGCCGGCTTTTGGCTTTTCGCTGTCCTTTTGGTTTTGCTACCCTTTCCTTGCACTGGTGGCAGCAAGGGCTGCGCCATCGCACCGTGTGGGGACGCATGGCTTTCGCAGTGGCGCGGCGACGAACGCGATCCGTGGTGATTCCGATGCTGACGGTGGCGGGAATCGCGCTGTCGGTACTGCTGTTCCTGTACCTGCGCGGCGACGTCCGCGCGGCGGCGCGCGAGACGCTGGAGCGGCGCGCCGGGGAGTACCACCGGGAACTGCGCGAAGGGCGCGATGAGCAGATCGTGATGCTGCACGCGTTGCGCGGCCTGTTCTCCGATGTCGACGGCGTGACGCGCGACGCCTTCGCCGCCACGCTGGAGCCCATGCGCGCCTTCTTTCCGGCGATGATGGCGGCCGGCTGGTTGCGCCGCGTTCCGGGGGTGGCCGGCGAAGGGGCTGGCGACGCCTACGTCGTCGAATATATGGAGCCGGGCGCCGGTGTCGGCGCCGGCACGGCGGTTCCGCCGGGCTGGCGCGACGCGCTGGACCGCGCCT
>DASWVP010000205.1:0-20502 GCA_036401175.1 Azospirillum sp.
GGCCGCAGGCGGCCGGGCCCTGGCGCTCGACCCCGCGCTGGCCGGGGCGATGATCGACCGCGCCAGCGCGCTGCTGGACGACGGGCGGATCGCCGCGGCGATCGCCGAGTGCCGCCGCGCGCTGGCGGTGGCGCCGGACAACGCCGACTGCCACTCCAACCTGCTGCTGACGCTGCAATACAGCCCCGACCACACGGCGGCCGACCTGCTGGCCGAGCACCGCGCCTGGAACGAACGCCATGGCCGGCCGCGCGCCGTCCACATCGCGCGGCACGCGAACCCGCCGGACCCGGAACGGCGGCTGCGCGTCGGCTATGTTTCGGCCGACCTGGGATATCACCCCGTCGGCTATTTCCTGGCCCCGGTGCTGCCGGCCCACGACCGGCGGGCAGTCGAGGTGTTCTGCTATTCCGCCAAGCGCGAGGACGGGCTGACCCGCCGCCTGCGGGCCGCCGCCGACCATTGGCGGCCGATCCACGGCCTGGACGAGGCGGCGGTGGCGGCGATGATCGCCGCCGACGGCATCGACATCCTGGTCGACCTCGCCGGCCACACCGGCGGAAACCGCCTGACCGTCTTCGCCCGCAAGCCGGCGCCGGTGCAGGCGACCTGGGCCGGGTACGTCGGGACCACCGGCCTGTCGGCCATGGACGCGCTGATCGCCGACGCCCGCCACATGCCGCCCGGCACGGAGCCGACGGCGGTGGAGCGCGTGGTGCGGCTGCCCGACGGCTACGTCTGCGTGCTCCCGCGCGAGGGGGCGCCGGACGTCGGGCCGCTGCCGGCGCTGGCGAACGGGCACGTCACCTTCGGCTGCTTCAACAACCGGGTCAAGCTGTCGGCGCCGACGCTGGCGCTGTGGGCGCGGCTGCTGAACCGCCTGCCCACGGCGCGGCTGCTGCTGAAGACGCACCAGTTCGACGACCCGCGGGTATGCGCCCACCTGCTGGCGGAGTTCGCCGGCCTGGGCGGCGACGCGGCGCGGGTGGATCTGTCGGGCCGCGCCGAGCACGCCGACCTGCCGGGTTGGTACAACCGGGTGGACGTGGCGCTGGACCCGTTCCCCTACTCGGGCGGGTTGACGACACTGGAGGCGCTGTGGATGGGCGTGCCGGTGGTGACGCTGGGCGGCGGCGACCGCTTCTGCTCGCGCCATTCGGCCGGGCACCTGACGGTGGCCGGGCTGGAGCGCTGCATCGCGCCGGATGCGGACGCGTACGTCGACCGCGCCGCGGGCCTCGCCGGGGACCTGCCGGGCCTCGCCGCGCTGCGCTCGGGCCTGCGCGCCCGCATGGCGGCGTCGCCCCTGTGCGACGGCGAACGCTTCGCGCGCAACCTCGAAACGGTCTACCGGGAGATGTGGCGCCGCTGGTGCGCCGCCCGGACCCAGGACCGCGACGCCCCGGACCGCGACGCCTAGGACCGCGACGCCATGGCCTGCGGTAGCCAGTCGATCCAGCCGCGCGCGCGCCGCCCAGGTGCCGGTGGCCAGACCATGGTTTCGGCGAACTGGGCCGCGTGCACCGCCTTGTCGGCGGACGGTTTCAGCAGGCAGCCGAAGCCGTCCAACGCCTCCGGCAGGGCGCCCAGGTCGCTCGTCGCGACGAGGCAGCCGAGGCCCAGCGCCTCCAGGGCGGCGATGCAGGAGGTCTCCTCGAAGGTGTTGGGGTATAGGCCAGGGCGAACACCGACCGCATCTCCCGCGCCAGTTGCGGCGGCGGCACGGCGCCGACGTAGTCGACGCCCTCGGTCGCGCGGCAGAGGTCGTAGAGGTCGCGGTACGGGTCGGCGCCCGCATCGACCTGATAGACCGCCATGCTGGGGTAGACGCGCGGATGCGCGGAAACGCCGACAACAGGATGTCCAGAAGGCGGCGAAGGCGGGATCGCGCAGGTTGGCGACAGCCGCCTGATCGGCCATGTGCCCGGTCCAGTACGCCATGAACGGCCACGACCCGTCGCGACGCAGCATGGCGGCGGCGAAGCCGGCGGGGCACCCGCCGACCACCACGGCCGCGTCGAAGGAGGCCAGCGCGCCGGCATGGACCTCGGCGACCGGCCGGACGGCGACGCCCCGCGCCGCGCCCGGCGCCCGCACATTGTTGAAGAAGGTGACCTCCCAGCCATGCGCCGTGAGCTGCTCCGCCAGGTAGCAGACGGCCGACTGGCTGCCGCCGAGCGGCGCCATGTAGGGCGTGTCGACGGAATAGGCCATTCCCATGAAATCGACGAAGGCAATTTTCAAGGCGGGGTATTCCGGCGGATGGAGGGGCGCGCTTTGAAACGAAGCGAAGATCGCCGCCGATTAATAGCAGTCGGCACCCGCCGACTCAATGCGGCTCGCCCGGCCAAGCCGGCCCCGGCTGGCGCCGCCCGGAAGAACCGGACGGCGCCCCCGGCATCGGTTACTGGGTCTTGCCGCCCTGCTGCGGCGAGGAGGAGGAACCGCTCTGGCCGGCGGATCCCGACTGGCCGCCGCTCATGCCGCTCGACGCGGTCGTCGCGGTCGGGTCGATCATCATGGTGATCTCATCGCCGTTCTTCGTCTTGCCCGTGGCCAGATAGGCGGCGTCCATGATCTGCACGTTGGTGAAGCCGGCCTTGGTCAGGTCTTCACGCACCTGCTGCTGCCCACGCAGGGCCGTCTGGCTGGCCTGGCCACCCTGGCCGCCGCCCGACGCGGACGTCGCGGCGCCCGGCGGATCGACCACGAAGGTGACCTGCTCGCCGTCCTTGGTCACGGCGCTGACCAGATAGGCGGCGTTGAGCGTCTTGACCTCCTGGATTCCGGCCTGCTTCAGAGAATTCTCGACCTCTTTGTAGCTCCTGGTCGACATCGACTGGGACGCCGCCGCCTGGGATGACGTCGCCTGGGATGACGTGGACTGGCCCTTCTGGCCGGGCTGCTGGCCGCCGCTCTGCTGGCTCTGGGCAAGCGCCGCCGTCGATACGGACATGGCTAGGACGATGGCGGGGATAAGGAGCGTGCGCATTGTCTTTCCTCCATTCATGCTGTTGTTCGGCGGCGTCGCCGCGGTTGCGGAGCGGCCCGTCGCGGCCGCTCCGGCGAAGCGTCGGGGAACCGCCTCAGCGGCGGTTCAGCGACGTCATGGTGTCGTCGTACTGGAACTCGGGCTGGGCCTTGATCTCGTCGAGCGTGATCCCCGAGAGCTGGAAGCGGTCCGAGCCGGGCTGGCGCTGCAGCTTCGACGCGTCGATGGCGACCTGCTTCTCGCCGATGCCGAGGAAGCCGCCCCTGGCGAAGACCACCTTCTCCGCGCGCTTGCTCTGCGGATCGATGAGTACGTCCTCGATCTCGCCCAGTTCCTGGCCGTTGGCGCCGATCACCGTCTTGCCGACATAGTCTTCGGCCGCGATCAGCCCTCCGCCGCCCTGCTGCCGGGCGGTGGACGGGGTGGCGGGCTGGACGGTGGACTGGGCCTGCTGCTGGCGGTTCGCCTGCGCCTCGCCCGCCTGCTCGACCTTGACCTGCGCCTGACCGGCCGGCTGGACGTCGACCTGCGCCTCGCCCTTGCGCTGGACGTTGATCTGCGGCTCGCCCGCGCGCTGGACGGTCACCTGGGGTTCACCGGCGCGTTCGACGCTGATCTGCGGCTTGGCCTGCTCGACCGTGATCTGCGGCTGCGCCTGCTGGACGCTCACCTGCGGCCTGGGCTGTTCCACGGTGACCATCGGCTGCGGCTGCTGCACGGTGACTTGCGGCTGCGGCTGCTCGACGCGGATCTGCGGCGCGGGCTGCTGCACGCTCACCTCGGGCGAGGCCTGCTGCACCGCGACCTGGGTGCGGTCGTTGGCGCCGGCCGAGGCACGGGTGATCCGGTCGACGTCGACGAGGACCAGGGCGATCGCCTCGCGCGCCTGACGGGCACCCTCGGCGCCCTCCGCGCCCAGCGCCTGCTCGGCGCGCTGGATGTTCTTCGCCATCGCCTGGCTCTGGTCCTTGGGGGCCGCCTGACGGATCTGCTGGATCGCCTGGCGGGCCTGCTCGCGGGCCTGTTTCATGGCCTGCTGGCCCTGCTGGCCCTGCTGGTTCATCGCCTGCTGGATCTTCTTCTCGGCGTCGCGGAGCTGCTGCGCCGCCTGCTGCATCTGCGGGTTCTGCTGCTGGCTCTGGGTGGCCTGCTGCTGGCCGGGCTGGGCCTTCTGCTGGGGCTGTTGGGCCATGGCCGCGGGGGCGGCGAGGCCGAGGGCGAGCATGGTCAGCACGAGTTTGCTGTGCATAGTTCTCATTCCTATCGCTTGTGGCTCTGGCCTATCGCTTGTGGCTCTGGCCTATCGCTTGTGGTTCGGCCGCGCCGGGCGGTCACTGCTTGCCGGGCTCGGCCGGCGGCACGGCCTGAATGGCGCGGTCGGTGCTCTCGATCGCGCCCGGCACGCCGGCCGGGGCCGGCGGCTTCGCCGTCGTGGCGGGCGCCTCGGCCGTGGCGGGCGGAGTGGCCGCGGGCTCCTCCGCCACCTCTTCCTCGCCGCAGGCGACCAGAAGCGGGAGGGCCAGGGCGCCGGCCAGCGTCACGCGCGCGATCCGGCGCAACGGGCCGCCGGTCCCGTCCGTCCGCTTGGCCGGATCTCCTGTGTTCCGTCGTTTCATGGCTTGTCCTCCTGTGTTCCCTTGCGTCAGCGCGTGCCGCGGCTGACGAGCGTCCCCTCGACCGCGCGGGCGTCGAAGGCCGGGGCCGCCGCGACCTGGCGCGGGTCCATGTCGATGAAGACGGTGCCGTTGCGGGAATCGACCCGCGCGTTGTCCGCCGGGAGCTGGACCTGCTTGCCGCCCATCCGGTCCACCAGGGTGACGATCACCGCGTCCAGCTCGCCGCCGGGCGCGACGAGAAGGTCGGAAACCTGACCCAGCCGCTCGCCGGAGCGGGCGACCACCTCGCGGCCGATGAAGGTGCCGAGTTGGGCGGTCTCCTGGCGCTCCAGCCTCACCCGCGGCTCGGCCCGCTCGACGACGACGCGGGGTTCGCTGCGCATCACCTCCACGTCCGGGCGCGCCTGCTCGACCTGGACCTGCGGCGGCGGCTGGTTGACCGCCACCCGCGGCTCGGGCACCCGGACGTCGACCTCGGGACGCGCCTGCGACACGGCGACCTGCGGGGCGAAGCGCTCGACCTTGACCTGGGGCTTGGCCTGCTCGACCCGGACGTCGGGCTCGGGCATCCGCACGGCAACCTGCGGCTGCGGCTGGTCGACGTTGACGTCCGGGCGGGGCACCTGGACCGAGACCTGGGGCTTGGGCTGGTCGACGTTCACGTTCGGCTCGCCCATCTCGACCGAAACCTCGGGCCGGCGCTGGTTGACGATCACCTCGGGCTCGAAGAGGCGCACGATGATTTCCGGCGCCTGCTGGCGAACCGTGATCCGGGGCGCCGGCTGCTCCAGCGACACGGTCGGCGGCTCCTGGCGCACGATGACCTGGGGCGCCTGCTGCTGGACACCGACCGAAGGCGGTTGCTGCTGCACCTGCACCTGCGGGGCGGCCTGCTGCACGGCGACGCGCGGCGGCGCCGCCTGGACGAGCACGTCCATCTGCGCCCGCTCGGCGCCGCGGCGGACCTGCTCGTCGGCGCGCAGGGCGGCGGTGCGGCTCTCGCGCTCGCCAGCCTCGCCACGCTGGCGCAGGGCGGTGAGCGAGGCGTCGACCTGGGTCTGGGCCTGCTGGAACGCCTGACGGGCCTCGGGGCTTCTCTGCACGCGGGGCAGTTCGGCGACGGCGGCCAGCGCGCCCTTCATGTCCCCCAAAGCCTGTTCGACGCGGTCGCGGGCCTGCTCCAGCCGCTGCCCACCGCCCTCGGACCGGGCCCGTTCAAGCTCCTGATACGCCTGCCGGAGGTTGTTCTGCGTCTGCCGCAGCCGCTCCTGCGGCGCCTGATCCTGTGCCTGCTGGGCCTGATTCGTCTGGTTCTGATTCTGCTGCGCCCATGCCGCGGGGCCCGTGATCACGAGCAGCGTCGCGGCCGTGGCGAGGATGTGTGATCTCATGGTTTTCTCCTGTGCTCGGTTGGCCTGTGCTCGATAGGTTGGCGCCGTACGCGTTCGTCTCGACGGTTCGTGGAGGTGCGCGACCGCCCGGCCGCCGCTCCGGAAAGCGCTTACCCGTCCAACTCCACGGGCCTGGAACCGTTTCTGGATTTTTTCGGGCAGGGGTCGGCCGAGCACGGAGCGTGCGGCCGGCGCCGATGGTCACTCCAGGCTTTCCAGCCAGTCGGCGAGGGCGAGCAGAGTCTCGCGGTCCATCACGTCGAAGGACGGCATCCGGTTCTCCGGCTTGACGTGCTGGGCGTCGGCGATCCACCGCGCGAACGCGTCGCGCGTGTTGGGCAGCGTCCCGGCGGCCAGGGACAGACGGCCGCCCACGTGCGTCAGGTCGGGGCCGATCATGCCCTGCGCCCTGGTCCCGGCGACCCGGTGGCAGGCGCCGCAGCCCAGCTTCAGGAACGTGTCCCGTCCCGCCGCCAGCGCCGGCCCGGCGGGCTCCGGCGCCGGCCGGGCCTGTTCGGCGAGCCAGGCGTCGAAGCGCCCGGGCGGCACCGCCACGATGTGGAAGGCCATCAGGGCGTGCTGGGCGCCGCAGTATTCGGCGCATTGCCCGCGGTAGGTGCCGGGCTTGTCCGCCGTCAGCGTCAGCCGGTTCACATGGCCGGGGATCATGTCGATCTTGCCGGCGAGGCTGGGGATCCAGAAGCTGTGGATGACATCGGCGGATTTCACGACGAACTCCACCGGGCGCCCCACCGGGACGAGGATCTCGTTGGCGGTGCGCACGCCGCCCTCTGGCCCGGCGCCGGGATAGCGCACGTCCCACCACCACATGTAGCCCGTCACCTCGACGCGCACCGTATCGGCCGTCGCCGCCGAGAGGCGGCGGGCGATGGCGAATTCGTGGACCTGCAGCACCGACAGCGTGACGACCGGGAAGAGGATGCCGCCGCCGATCACCCAGGCGCGCGCGCCGGGGAAGCGGTTCGGCGACGCCGCCACCGCGTACAGCGCCAGCGCCATGACGCCCACGAAGATGACCGCCGCGCCGACGAACAGCACGACGGAAAGGTCGAGGATGGCCGCGGCGTGGTCCGCTCCCGGATTAAGCGCCGACTGCCGCTCCGCGCACGCCGGCAGCGCCAGCAGGGGCACGGCCGCGAGGCGCCCCGAACGGCGCCGACCTGGATCGAGGAGCATGACCCTTTCCGGCCTTCCTGATGGACGTTCTTCGCATGGGGACAGCCGCGTGCCGCCGCAGCGTTCAACTCGGCGCGCCCGCCGATGTTCCCCGGCCAGCAACCAAACGTCCGGAATGCCGTTCCTCCAGCATGGTTGACGTGGGATCGAAACCGGGAGGGGCGCGATGCGGAGAGTCCTGAAGATCCTTGTTCCGCTGCTCGCCGCCCAGGGCGTGGGCGCCCTCCTGTTCGCCTGGTCCGGCCTGTACAACATCGCCGCCAGCAAGGACCATTGGCCGATCACCACATGGTTTCTGGAACTCGGGATGCGCAGCTCCATCGAGACCCACGCCCTGTTCGTCGATACCCCGCCGGACCTGGACGACATCGCCCTGGTGCAGCGCGGCGCCGGGCATTACGAGAACGGCTGCGCGCCGTGCCACGGCGCCCCAGCGGCGCCGCGCAACCCGATCTCCCGCCACATGCTGCCGGCCCCGCCCGATCTGGCCGAGCATGCGGGGTCCTGGACGGCGGAGGAGCTGTACTGGATCTCCCTGAACGGCATCAAGATGGCGGGCATGCCCGCCTGGCCGGCCCCGCGGCGCGAGGACGAACCATGGGCGCTCGCCGCCTTCCTGCGCCGCCTCGGCGGCGGCATGGATGCCGAGGAATACCGGCGTCTGGCCTTCGGGGAGGTGGCGGCCGACAACCAGTCGAAGATGAGCGAGCTGGACGGGGTGGACCGCGACCTGCTGGAGACCTGCGCCCGCTGTCACGGCTACGACGGCGCCGGGCGGGGCACCGGGGCGTTCCCGCGCCTCGCCGGACAGAGCGCGGCCTACCTGTACGAATCCCTCAAGGCCTATGCCGGCGGCCGGCGGCCCAGCGGCTTCATGCAGCCGCCCGCCGCGGCCCTGAGCGAGCCCGAGATGCGGGCGCTGGCCGAATACTACGCGACGCGGGACGGCGTGCCGGCCCCGCCCCGGCCGGCGGATCCGGATCCGCGGCTTCGCCAGATGGGCCGCGCCATCGCCGCGGTGGGCGACCCCGGGCGGGGCATTCCCGCCTGCTCAAGCTGCCATGGGCCGGGCGTGGCGCGGGATGCCCGCTATCCCTCGCTCGCCGGCCAGCACGCGGACTATCTCGCCAACCAGCTGCGGCTCTGGCAGCGGGGCGCGCGGGGCGACACGGCGCTGTCCAGGATCATGGCCGCCGCCACCCACAATCTGACCGACGAGCAGATCCGGGCGGTGTCCCTCTACTACGCGCTGGTTCCCGCCGCCGACGACCGGCGCGAGGCGGCGGCCGTCCGCTGAGCCGGACGGACGCTCCCCGCCGCGCGGGGAGCGTCCACCTGTTCGGTCAGCGCAGCGGCCGGGCGTCCGGCCCCATGTCCGCCACCGATCGCGGACCGTCGTACGGCGCAAGCGCCTGGATCTGCTCCTTGGTCATGTCGATGACCACGCGGTCGCCGGAATGGTCGTACCGCACCTGGTTCCAGGGAACGACCCGCTCCTTGTCGCCGATGCCGAGGAAGCCGCCCCACTGGACGACCAGCCCCTTGATCTCGCCCTGGGCGTTGACGATGAGGTTCTCGACCTCGCCCATCTCCTCGCCGCCCGCGGAGTAGACGTCGTTGCCGATCAGCTGTTCGGCCTGACCGGCCGGCATGGTGCCGGTGGCCATCTGACCGCTCTGCCCCACCGTGCCCTGCGCCGTGCCGCCCGGGACGACGTTGACCTCCGGCTTGGCCTGCTGCACCGTCACCTCCGGCTTGGCCTGCTGAACGGTGACCTCCGGCTTGGCCTGCTCGACGGTCACCTGCGGCTTCGGCTGCTCGATGGTCACCTGCGGCGGGGGCTGCTGCACGGTGATCTGCGGTGCCGGCTGCTGCACCTTGATGTCGGCGCCCTCGCCGGGCTTCACCTGGTTCTGTTGGGTCTGCACCCCCGGCTGGCCCGGAGTCGCCTGCTGTGCGGCGACCGTGCCCGGCAGCCACACAAGCGCCAGGGCCGTGCTCGCAAAGAGAAGGTTTCGCATGGTCTTCCTCCTTCTGGCGACGCGTCGGCTCGCCCCCCGGGAAAAGGGGGCGCGCGGCGCCGCCGATGTATGAGTGATGCCAAACCAACCGCGATCCGGCCGATTGGTTCCCCGGCCGGCTGGTTACCCGATCGATTGCGCCGGCGGAGAACCATGATGCGGTCCCTTGATGTTCAGCGGGACGGGACGATCTGGTTGTGATCGAAGGCCCGCGCAGGAGAGACGCGGCAGGAGAAGTGCGATGGTGGGACCGCACCTCGTCTATTTCGCCGACCCCATGTGCTCGTGGTGCTGGGGGTTTTCGCCGGTGGTCGATGCGATCCGCCACCGGTACGCGGGCGTCCTGCCGATCCGGCTGATCATGGGCGGGCTTCGTCCCGGAACCACCCGGCCGATGGACGAGGCCGCCAGACGCACCACCCGGACCCATTGGGAACACGTCGGGGAGGCGACGGGCCAGCCCTTCGACTTCGGCTTCTTCGACCGCGCCGCCTTCGTCTACGACACGGATCCGGCCGCGAGGGCGGTGGCCGTCGTCCGCCGGACCGGCATGGAGACGGCCCTCGACTACCTGAAATCCGTCCAGGTGGCCTTCTACGCCCACGATCGCGACGTGACCGACGAAGCCGTCCTCGCCGACCTCGCCGGGCAGGCCGGCGTCGATCGCGACGCCTTCCTCGACGCCTTCCGGAGCGAGGACGCGAAGACCGAGACGTGGCGGGATTACGCGATCGCCCAGCGGGCCGGGATCACCGGCTTCCCCAGCCTGATCGTGGGCGAGGGCGGCAGCGTCCACTACACCGCCGTCGCCATCGGCTATCGGCCCGCCGACGACGTCCTTCCACGCGTCGACCAGTGGCTGGCGGGCCGCACGCCCGGGGCCCCTCCGGCGGCCTGAGCGCCGGGCGGCTCAGGCGTCCGGCGGCAGGACGATGCTGGCCTTCAGGCCGGGATGATTGTCGCCGAGTTCCAGGTGCGCCCGGTGCAGGCGCGCCACCGCCGCCACGAGGCTGAGGCCCAGCCCGTTGCCCGGCGTGGCGCGGGCGGTGTCCAGGCGCACGAAGCGGCGCAGCACCGCCTCGCGCATGTCCGGCGGGATGCCGGGCCCGGTGTCGGCCACCGCGACGGAGCCGGCGCGGCCGGCGCCGGCCCCCTCCACCGTCAGCACGATCCGCCCGCCGGACGGCGTGTACTTGATGGCGTTGTCGAGCAGGTTGGCGATCGCCTGCGACAGCAGCTGCGCGTTGCCGCGGACCACCGGCCGCTCCCGGATGTCGGTCGCCAGGGTCAGGCCCTTTTCCTCGGCCAGGGGTTCGTACAGGTCGGCGGCGGCCTCCGCCACCTCCGCCAGATCGACGGGCCGGGCACCGTCGCCCTGGGTGCGCGATTCCACCTGGGCGATGGACAGCAGCGCCGTGAAGATGCCGAGCAGGCGGTCCGCCTCGGCCAGCGCGTCCTGCAGCGCGGCGCGGTATACCCCCGGATCCCCGGCCCCATCCCCATCCCCGGCGTCACGCAGCAGCGTGAGTTCGATGCGCGAGCGCAGCCGCGTCAGCGGCGTACGCAGGTCGTGCGCGATGTTCTCGGTGACCTGCCGCAGGCCGGCCATCAGCCCCTCGATCCGGTCGAGCATGGCGTTCAGGTTGCCGGCCAGCCGGTCGATCTCGTCGTCGTTGCCGGAACGCGCCACCCGGCCCGACAGGTCGCCGTCGATGATCCGGCGCGTGGTCCGGTTGATCGCCTCGATCCGGTGCAGCACGCTGCGGCTGAGCAGCACGCCGCCCGCCACGCCCAGCGCGGCGGTCACCGCGAAGATCCACCCCAGCGACGAGACGATCTGGCGGCGCACCGAGTCCAGCTCGCTCATGTCGCGGCCGACCAGCAGGCGCAGGTTCCCCGGCAGGGCGAAGGTGACGGCCTGCGCGGTGGCCGGGCCGCCGCTGGGCCCCCCGGTGTCGGCGACCGCGAAGTGCAGCCAGCCCTGCGCGTCCGGCGCGGTGTTCGGCCAGCCCGACAGGTTGCCGGCCAGCGCCACGCCGCCCGGCGCCACCACCAGATAGATGGAATTGGTGTGCGGCTCGGCGCTGCGCGCCCGCACCGCCTCGATCAGGCCGGGCAGCCCGCCCCGGTCGTACCGGCCGCGCAGGGCGCCGATGTCCTCGGAGATCGCCTCGTGCAGCTGGCGTTCGACGAAGCCGGCGGTCGAGCGGTAGACGACGCCCAGGATCACCGCGACCGAGCCCAGGAACAGGCACAGGTACAGCAGCGCCACGCGGAAGGTGGTGGTGCGGATCAGCCGGAGCACGGGACCTCAGCCCGCCGCGCGCAGGGAATAGCCGGCGCCGCGCACCGTGTGGATGAGCGGCGCCGGGAAATCCTTGTCGATCTTCTGCCGCAGACGGGCAATGTGCACGTCGATCACGTTGGTCTGCGGGTCGAAATGATAGTCCCACACGCTCTCCAGCATCATCGTGCGGGTCACCACGCTGCCGGCGTTGCGCATCAGGTATTCCAGCAGCGCGAATTCGCGCGGCAGCAGCTCGATCTCCCGGCCGGCGCGCGTCACGGTGCGCGACAGCAGGTCCATCTCCAGGTCGCCGACGGCCAGCCGGGTCTGCGGCTGCGCCGCGCCGCGCCGGCGCACCAGCACCTCGATGCGGGCCAGCAGCTCGGAAAAGGCATAGGGCTTGGTCAGATAGTCGTCGCCGCCGGAGCGCAGGCCCTTCACCCGGTCCTCCACGCTGCCCAGCGCCGACAGGAACAGCACCGGCGTGTCGTTCCCCGCCGCGCGCAGCAGTTCCACCAGCGACAGCCCGTCGCGGCCGGGCAGCATCCGGTCGACGATCATCACGTCGTAATGCTCGGAGCCGGCGAGGAACAGCCCCTCGCGGCCGTCGCTGGCGACGTCCACCACGTGGCCGGCCTCCTTCAGCCCCTTGGCGAGGTAGGCGGCGGCGGTGCGATCGTCTTCGATGACCAGGACCTTCATGCGGATCATGCTACCCTCCCGAAAGGTTCCGGCCAAGCCGCCGCAAGGGGTGCCCTGGGGGATGCGGGGCGGCGCGCCGGCCGCCCCGTCCGCCCGCCGGATCAGGCACTCATGGCAATCGGGTGAAGAGGCTGACTGATGTGATGCAAAAGCCCCTCCCCCCTTGCGGGGGAGGGGTTGGGGAGAGGGGAGTTACGCCCGGCAGGGCGGAAGAAAGACTCTCTTCCCGCCTCCCGGCGGTCCCCCTCTTCCCAACCCCTCTCCCGCAGGGGGAGAGGGGCTTTCACCCGTCCGCCGGATCAGGCCCTGGCGAGCTTGAGCGCCACGAAGCTCTCGCTGCCCTGGCGGTTGACCAGCAGGAGCACCGCCTTCTTGCCCGCCTTGCCGGCCTCGGCGACCTTGCCGGCCAGTTCGGCCGGCGACGCCACCGGCTCGCCCCCCACCGCTTCGATGAGGTCGCCCGCCCGCACCGGCAGGTCGCCGGCCCCGGCGGCGACGTCGACCACCACCACGCCCCTGGCGTCCCGGTCGAGACCGAGCCGCTCGCGCATTCCGGCGTCCAGCGCGGCGAGCTTCAGCCCCTGAAGGGCCGGGTGCGCCGCCGGCGCGCCGTCCGCTTCGGCGGACGCCACCTGCGGCTCGTCCGCCTGCTTCTCGATGCGGGTGGTGAGCGTGGTCTCCTTGCCCTTGCGCACCACCTCCACCTTGGCGTCGGAACCGATGGCGGTGTCGGCCACGCGGCGGGTCAGGTCGCGCACGCCGTCGATGGGGGTGCCGTCGAAGCGGGTCACCACGTCGCCCTGCTTCAACCCGGCCTTGGCCGCCGGGCTGCCCGGCGTCACCTCGGCCACCAGGGCGCCCTTCGCCTTGGTCAGGCCCAGGCCCTCGGCGATCTCCGGCGTCACCGGCTGGATGCGCACGCCCAGCCAGCCGCGCTCCACCGTGCCGTGCTCCTTCAGCTCGGCGACGACGTGCCGGGCGAGGTTGGAGGGAATGGCGAAGCCGATGCCCACCGAACCGCCGGACGGCGAATAGATCGCCGTGTTGATGCCGATCACCTCGCCGTCGAGGTTGAACATCGGCCCGCCGGAGTTGCCCCGGTTGATCGAGGCGTCGGTCTGGATGAAGTCGTCGTACGGGCCGGCGTTGATGTTCCGCCCGCGCGCCGAGACGACGCCAGTGGTCACCGTGCCGCCCAGGCCGAACGGGTTGCCGATGGCGACCACCCAGTCGCCGACGCGCGCCTTGTCGCTGTCGCCGAATTCCAGGTGCGGCAGGTCCTTGTCCGACGTGACCTTCAGCAGCGCCAGATCGGTCTTCGGGTCGCGCCCGACGATGGTGGCCGGCAGTTCGGTGCCGTCGTGCAGCGTGACCGTGATGTCCTTGCCACCCTCGACGACGTGGTTGTTGGTCACCACATGGCCGGACCCGTCGATAACGAAGCCCGAGCCGACGGAGGTGCCGCCGCGCGGCCCCGGTCCGGGCATGTCCCGCTCCTCGGGATCGCCGAACTGGCGGAAGAAGTCCTCGAAGGGCGAGCCCGGCGGGAACGGCGTCCGGCGCGGCGCGGTGGCGTCGGCCCGCTCGGCGCCCTGGGTGGCGGAGATGGTGACGACGGCCGGCGAAACCCGCTCGGCCAGCGGCGCCAGGCTGTCGGGCAGGGCGCGCGTCTGCGTCGGCGCTTGCGGCGCCGCCACGGCCTGGGGCGGGACGGCGACCGCCGCCGTCCCCGCCAGCACCGTCGTACCCAGCAGGACGGCGGCGACGGCATGGCGCAGCCGGCGCTTCGGCGCGCCGTGGTCGGGGTGAGGGGCAGTGGACATGAGGGGAAGTCTCCTTGGAAGGCATCGCTGATCGGGAACCGCGTCCCCAGGGCAATGCTTACCCGTCCCCCCCTGACGGCGACGTTGCGACGTCATTAAAAGGAATTCACCTTGCCCCCGCCGCCCCGCTCAGGCGAGGCGCCGCAACAGCGCGATCAGGGTTTCCCGTTCCGCGGGGGTCAGCGGCGCCAGCGTTTCGCGGGTGATCGCGCGGGCGTTGTCCAGGGCGGCGCGGATCACCCGCCGGCCTTCCGGGGTCAGCGCCAGCAGCAGGCGGCGGCCGTGGCTGGGGTCCGGGGTGCGGCTGACGTAGCCGCGTTCCAGCAGCCGGCGGATGACGCCCTGCATGGTGGCGGCGTCCATGGCCGCCAGACGGCCCAGGTAGTTCTGCGAGAGCGGACCCACCTCGTGGATCTTCACCATGGCCGCGAACTGGGTCGGCGTCAGCCCGTCCGGGCCGATCCGTTCCTGGAAGATCGACGCGTGGCGCTGGTGCACCCGGCGCAGGATGTGCCCGATCTGGTCCTCCAGGACATAGCCGTCGACACCCAGCCGGGGCGGCTCGGCGGTTGCGGACACGCCCGGCGTCTTCTTCGCGTCGTCCATCGTCGTCTTCCCGCCGACGGATATATGTCCGCCGTATGATTGGGTACCGCCGGAAATCCTGCACGATCCGCGTGCACGGCCCGGCCATTATTTGGGCGGCTTTCGGCACTGCGTTTGCCGCTGACGATCCACCTTGACAGCAATCCCCCGCGTACCTCACTGTGTATGTGCACGTACAAGGATCACACACAACAGGCGCCTCCGGCAACACGCGTGTCTGGGAGAGGGCAATGGGCGCATTCCACAGGCCGTCCACCGTCGACGAGGCGCTGATCCTGCTGCGGGAGCGGCCGCTGACCGTGCTGGCCGGCGGCACCGATTTCTTCCCAAGCCGCGTGCTCCGCCCGGCGACCGACGACGTGCTGGACCTGACCGGCATCCGGGCGCTGGCCGGGATAACCCCCGACGGCGCCGGGCATCGCCTGGGCGCCCTGGTCACCTGGACCGACCTGATCGAGGCGGCGCTGCCGCGCTGGTTCGACGGCTACGCGCTGGCGGCGCGGCAGGTCGGCGGCGTGCAGGTGCAGAACGCCGGGACGCTTGCCGGAAACCTGTGCAACGCCTCCCCGGCGGCCGACGGGACGCCCAACCTGCTGGTGCTCGACGCGACGGTGGATCTGGCCTCGGCCGCCGGCACCCGGCGCGTGCCGGTGGCGGACTTCGTGGTCGGCAACCGGCGCACGCTGCGGCGCCCGGACGAGGTGGTCACGGCGCTGCACGTGCCGGGCTTCGCGCCGGGCACGCGCGCCACGTTCCTGAAGCTCGGGGGGCGGCGCTACCTCGTGATCTCCATCGTGATGGTGGCGGCCCTGCTGGAACCGGCGGCGGACGGCACCGTCGGCCGGCTGCACGTGGCGGTCGGCGCCTGCGGCCCCACCCCGCGGCGCCTGGACGCGCTGGAGGGCGAACTGGCCGGCCTGCCGATCGACCGCCGGCTGGCCGAGCGCGTGCGGCCCGACCATCTGGCGGCGCTGCTGCCCATCGACGACGTGCGCGCCTCCGCCCGCTACCGGCGGGAGGCCGCGCTCGTCCTGGTGAAGCGCGCCATCGCGCAGCTGGTGGAGGATCGATGACCGATTCCGCGCCGACGGCGCCCGCCGGGCCCGCCGACCAGACCCACGGTGACCAGACCCACGGCGACCAGACCGTCGTCTTCCAGCTCAACGGCCGGGTGGTGGAGGTCCGCGCCCCGGCGATCCGCCGGCTGTCCGACGTGCTGCGCCTCGAACTCGGGCTGACCGGCACCAAGGTGGGCTGCAACGCCGGCGATTGCGGCGCTTGCACGGTGCGCCTTGACGGCCGGCAGGTCTGCGCCTGCCTGACGCCGCTGGGGCGGGTGGCCGGCCGCCGCGTCGAAACGGTCGAAGGGTTGTCGCGGGACGAGGCGACGCGGCGGCTCCAGCGCGCCTTCCACCGGTTCGGCGCCGCGCAGTGCGGCGTCTGCACGCCGGGCATGCTGATGGCCGCCGCCGACCTGCTGGCCCGCGTCCCCGCGCCGGACCGCCGGCAGGTGGAGGACGCGCTGGGCGGCGTGCTGTGCCGCTGCACCGGCTACCGCGCGATCGTCGACGCCGTCCTGCACGCCGCCCGGCCCGAACCGGCCTTCCTGGTGACCGAGGGCGGGCGCGCCGTCGGCATGCGCCTGCCCAAGGTCGACGGCCTGCCCAAGCTGACCGGCGCCGAGCGCTATGGCGCCGACGCGGCGCCGGCCGACGCCCTGTGGCTGCGCGCCGTCCGCTCGCCGCACGCCCGCGCCCGCTTCACGGTCGGCGACCTCGCGGCGGTGCGCCGGAGATGGCCGGGTCTGGTCGCGGTGCTGAGCGCGGCCGACATTCCCTTCAACCGCTTCGGCGTCATGCCGCACCTGAAGGACCAGCCGGCGCTGGCCGAAGGGCAGGTGCGCTTCCGTGGCGAAGCGGTGCTGGCCCTGGTCGGCGACCGCGACACCATTGAAACCCTGCCCGACGAGGACCTGCCCATCGTCTGGGAGCCGCGGGAGCCCGTGGAGTTCGAGGCGGCGCGGGCCGGCGGCGCGGCCGATCCGGTGCACGCAGAAAGGCCGGACCACGTGCTGGTCGGCGGCCGCGTCGTGCGCGGCGACCTGGACGCCACCTTCGCCGCCGCGGCCGTCCACGCCGACGTCGCCGTCCGCACCAGCTTCGTCGAGCACGCCTACATCGAGCCGGAGGCCGGCTACGCGCGCCGCGTCGGCGACCGGATCGAGGTCGTCGCCTGCACCCAGAGCCCGTACATGGACCTGGAGGACATCGCCGCCATCCTCAAGCTGCCGCGCGAGGCGGTGCGCGTCGTGCCGACCGCCGTCGGCGGCGGCTTCGGCGGCAAGCTCGACCTGTCGCTCCAGCCCCTGATCGCCGTCGCCGCGTGGCGGCTCGGCCGGCCGGTGCGCTGCGTCTACACCCGGCCGGAGTCCATGGCCTCCACCACCAAACGCCACCCGGCGGCGATCACGGCGCGCGCCTGCGCCGACACCGACGGGCGGCTGCTGGGCTATGAGATGACGGGCGACTTCAACACCGGGGCCTACGCGTCCTGGGGGCCGACCGTCGCCAACCGCGTGCCGGTGCACGCCACGGGGCCCTACCACGTGGCCAGCGCGGTGCGGGCGCTGTCGCGGGCCATCCTCACCAACGACCCGCCCGCCGGCGCCTTCCGCGGCTTCGGCGTGCCGCAGGCGGCCATCGCGCACGAGGCGCTGATGGACACGCTGGCGGCCAAGCTGGGCATGGACGCGCTGGAATTCCGCCTGCGCAACGCCCTGCGCCCCGGCCAGCCGACCGCCACCGGCCAGGTCCTGGAGGCGAGCGCCGGGCTGGCGGCGTGCCTGGAGGCGCTGCGCCCGCACTGGCGGCAGGCCCGCGCGGCGGCCGACGCGGCGAACGCCACTCCCGGCCCCATGCGTCGCGGCGTCGGCGTGGCCTGCATGTGGTACGGCATCGGCAACACCTCGCTGTCCAACCCGTCCAGCATGCGCGTCGGGCTGAAGCCGGACGGCCGCCTCACGCTCTACAACGGGGCGGTGGACATCGGCCAGGGCTCGAACACCGTCATGGTGCAGATCTGCGCCGACGCGGTGGGGGCGCCGGTGGACCGCTTCGACCTCGTCATGGGCGACACCGACCGGACGGCGGACGCCGGCAAGACCTCCGCCTCGCGCCAGACATTCGTGTCGGGCAAGGCGGTCGAGCTGGCCGGGCTGGACCTGCGCGGCGCCATCCTGCGCCGTCTGAACGCCGGCGGGGACGCGCGGCTGGAGTTCGGCGAGGGCATCGTGCGCGCCGTCGACGCGGCCGGCGCGCGCACGCTGATCCTGGCCGGCCTGCCGCGCGACGCGGCCGGCGACGTGCTGTCGGGCACCGGCCGCTTCGACCCGCCGACCACCGCGCTGGACGCCGACGGGCAGGGCATCCCCTACGCCACCTACGGCTTCGCCGCGCAGATCGCCGAGGTGGCCGTGGACGTCGAGCTGGGCACGGTGAGCGTCCTGCGCATGGTCGCCGCCCACGACGTCGGCAAGGCGGTCAACCCCCAGCAGGTGGAAGGGCAGATCCACGGCGGCATCGCCCAGGGCATCGGTCTCGCCCTGATGGAAGAATACGTTCCCGGCCGCACCGAGAACCTGCACGACTACCTGATCCCGACGTGCGGCGACGTGCCGGACATCGAATGCATCCTGATCGAGGACGCCGAGCCGCTCGGCCCCTACGGCGCCAAGGGGGTGGGCGAGCCGGCGCTGGTCCCGACCCCGGCCGCTATCCTGAACGCCATCCATCACGCCACCGGCGCCCGCGTCACCCACGTCCCGGCCACCCCGGAGCGGGTCCGCGCCGCCCTCAAGGCCCAGGGGGTGATCCAATGACGACGGGCAGCGCCGGGACCGGAAGCGCCGAAGCCGACGGCATCGTGACCTGCGACGCGTGCCCGGTGCTCTGCCGCATCCGGCCCGGCCGGACCGGGGCGTGCGACCGCTACGGCAACGTGGACGGCACGCTCAGCCGCGTCGACCCGCTGCTGCTCGCCGCCCGCACGCTCGACCGGAACGGGTCGATGGTGCCCTTCCTGGCCAGCGACTGGACCGGCAACCCGGTGGAGACCTCGGCGCTGTTCGTCACCGGCGTCGGCTCCGGCACCACCTATCCCGACTACAAGCCGGCACCCTTCATCGTGTCCAGCGCGGTGGAGGGGGTGGACCTCGTCACCGTGGTGACCGAGGGGATCTTCAGCTATTGCGGCGTCAAGGTGAAGATCGACACCGACCGCTACGTCGGCCCGGAACGGGCCGCCGTGCGTTGCAAGGGCGAGCAGATCGGCCACGTCACCACCGCCGAATACGGCTCCCAGATGCTGGCGCTGGGCGGCGTCCACCACCTGACCGGCGGCTCGAAGAAGGAGGGCGTGGTGGCGTGCGAGACGCTGCTGACGCTGTGCAACGGCGGCGCGGTGGAGCTGAGCGTCGACGGCGGCTCCACGCTGACCGTGCAGGCCGGACAGCCGCCCATCGTCGACGGCGAGCAGGAACACCGCATGCGGGTCGGCTGCGGCAGCGCCACCATCGGCATGTTCGCCCGGCAGTGGCACGGCCACGTGGACGAGGTGATCGTGGTGGACGACCACATCACCGGCGTGCTGACCGAACATCAGGCCGGCAAGTTCCTGGGCATGCCGCCCTCGGGCATCCGCGTGCGCGGGCGCCGCTCGACGCCGGGCCGCTATTTCCAGGTGGCCGAGCCGGGGGCCGGCTGGGGGGGCACCAACGTCACCGACCCGCTGACCATCATCGACAGCATCGACGCCGCCACCGCGCGGCCCGGCGCGCGCCTGCTGATGGTGTCCACCACCGGCGAGGACGCGCTGTGGGCGGTGCTGGACGACACCCTCACCCCGCGCCCGGCCGAAATGCCGGCGCCCGTCCGCGCGGTGGTGGAGCGCATCGGCGAGAACTGCGAGCCGGCGCTGTGCACCGTGCTGTTCATGGCCGGCGCCGGCGGCAGCCTGCGGGCCGGCGTCACCGAGAACCCGGTGCGCCTGACCCGTTCGGTGCGCGACATGCTGACCCGCGTCACCTCGGGCGGGGCGCCGGTCTACGTGTGGCCGGGCGGCGGCATCACCTTCATGGTGGACGTCACGCGCATGCCGGCGAACGCCTTCGGCCACGTCCCGACCCCCGCCATCGTGGCCCCGGTCGAATTCACGCTGCGCCTTGCCGACTACGCCACGCTGGGCGGCCACATGGACCGCGTGCGCCGCATCGACGAGGTCTCGGCGGTGGACGGCAGGCGCCTCGTCGGCTGGCACGCCGCCAACCCGTGGCCGTTGCAGGAGCCCGGACGATGAACGGCCCCGCCGCCCGCATCCTGCCCGACGGCCGCCTGCACCTGCAGCACGGCCCCATCGACCTGATCATCGAGGCCACCGGCGCGGCCGACGCGGTGCAGGCGGCCTTGCGGGCGGCGGCGCGGCGCTTCCCCGACATCCTGCCGGCCCTGTGCGCGGAGCTGGACCGGCTGCGCACGCCGCTCACAGCCGGCGGGGCGCCGGTGGGCACCGGCCCCGTCGCCCGGCGCATGGCGGAGGCCTGCCGGCCGCACCGGCACGTCTTCATCACGCCCATGGCCGCCGTGGCCGGGGCCGTGGCGGACGAGGTCCTCATGGCGATGACGGCCGCGGCGGACCTCCGCACCGCCTACGTCAACAACGGCGGCGACATCGCCTTTCACCTGGCGCCCGGGGCGCGGCTGACGGCCGGTCTGGTGGCCGACGTGACGATGCCCGCCGTCGCCGGGACCATCGCGCTGGTGCACGACCGGCCGGCGCGCGGGCTGGCCACCAGCGGCTGGCGCGGACGCAGC
>DASWVP010000206.1:0-4704 GCA_036401175.1 Azospirillum sp.
GGACCGTACTGCCGGACCTGCCCGCCGCCGCGTCGGCGCTGCCGGCGCGGGCGCGGGCGCTGCTCGCCATCGGCCGGCAGGACCTGGGTCCTTTCGCCGGCCGCGCCGACGTGTGGTTCCTGATCCGCAGCGTCGAACCGCCGACCGGCCCGCTGCCCCCCGACCACGCCCTCGTCACCGCGCGCGGCCCCTTCCCCGTCGCGGACGAAGTGGCGCTGCTCACCGCCCACCGCATTACGGTCGTGGTGGCCAAGAACAGCGGTGGCGGCGACGCGAAGCTGGAAGCGGCCCGCCGCCTGAGCCTGCCGGTCCTGCTGGTGCAACGCCCCCCGCCCCCGCCGGGCGACCGCGCCGCCACCGTGGCGGAGGCGCTGGCGTGGCTCGACGCCCGCCGTTGACAATATTCCTAACGATGGGCATAGTGGATGCGGCAATGAGGGTCTGATCGTAGGTTGGCGCCAAGCGCCAGCGCGGCCCAACACACGCGGCCCAACACACACGGCGTCGCGAACACCTTGGGCCGCGCTGCGCTTGGCGCCAACCTACGATCGAGCCATGCTCAGCCGACGATTTGCACGCCACCCCCGAATGAAACACCCACCCGAATCCCGTTTCACCGCGTTTCACACGGTTACATTCGCCCCCGCCGCTCACCCCGGTATGGCCGGGGCCACCACCCGCTCCTCCAGGAAGCGGCGCATCACATAGGGGTCGTACAGCCCCGGCGGCACCGGGCGCATCGGCCGGTCCGGCTGGTGGGCGGAGCGCCACAGGGCGTATTGGGCGATCACCGCCAGCCGCTCGCTCTTCTGCGGCAGCAGGCCCTTGTGCACGCCGCGCGTGTCGGCCAGGAAGCACATCCCCCGGCGCCCGGTCAGCGTCACGAAGCGCTCGCGGCCGAAGGCCGCCGCCACCTCCTCGTCGCTCATGGCGCGGGGGTGGTACAGCTCCGGCCGGTCGTGCGTGTTGGCGACGTAGACGTGCGGCCCGCCGTCCTCGTCCACGTCGGTCAGGTAGATGAACAGCTTGATGAAGCGCAGCCCGTCGAAGTCGCGGTGGAAGCGTTGCGAGCCCTTGGCCCCGGCCCGCTCCGGATAGGCCCACCAGCAGTTCAGGAAGCCCAGCGTCGGCTTGCAGCCGAACACCCGCCCGATCGTGCCCAGCACCAGCGGGTGGGCCAGCGCGTCGAGCATGTGCGGCGCGTTGATGATCTGCCGGTCGCTGTACCAGCCCATGTTGGTTTCGTCGCTGGGGATCTCGTGCGGCTTGAAGGCGCCCAGGTGCGGGCGCCAGGGGTCGTGGCAGAGCTGCCCCTCGAAGTAGGCGCGCATGGCGTCGATCTGCTCGGCCGACAGCAGTTCCAGCGGTTCGGTGTAGCCGCGCTCGCGGATCTGGCCGGCGAGGCGCTCGGCGTCGGCGTCCACGTCGGCCGGGGCGCCCGCGCTTTTCGGGCAGACCAGCGCCAGGGCGCGCGACACGCCGTCGATCACCGGCGGGCTGCAGAACGCCGGGCGCTGCATGAGCTTCCAATAAAAGCGGTTGATGCGCCCGTTCATATCGCTCAGCATGCGCGCCGGCCCCCTGGATTACGACCTTCGGCATGGTAACCGCGGTGCCGTGGCGCAATCAATCCGGGCGGGGACGATGGACCATTCGGTCGCAGAACTGGAACGCGCGCTGTCCGCCGCCCTCGACACGCTGGCCCGCACCGGCGGCGACTGGCGCGCGATCGAGGCGCCGGAGCTTCGCGCCGTCGACCTGTCCACCGCGCCGCTGGTGCTGATCGGCGCCGGCTCGGTCATCGCCCAGCCCTTCGTGGCGCACGCGCTGGCCCGCCTGAACGTCGCCGGCATCGTCGACAACGCCCGCGCCGGCACGCTCCAGCACGGCCACACCATCCTCGACGACGCCGGCCTGCGCGCCCTGATGGCGCGCGAGCCGGACTTGATCGGCGTCATGTGCTGCTGCGCCGACCGCGCTGTGGAGCATTTCTCGGCGCTCTGGGCGCCGTCCGGCCGGCCGCTGCTGTCGCTGTTCCAGGCCATGCGGCACGCCGGCTTGGCCACGCCCGACGCCTTTTCCGACCCGGCAACCGTGGCCGCGCTGCTGGATCGCCGCGACGTGTGGGAGGGCTATGCGGACGAGGAAAGCCGCCGCACCTACCTGTCCTTGCTGCTGCACCGGTTGACCTGGGACCGCGCCTGGATCGAGCCGCGCCGCCTGCCCTACGCCGCCATGTACTTCTTCACCGACGCGCTGGACGTGGGCGCGGACGAGACGCTGGTCGACGGCGGCGCCTTCGATGGCGACACGGTGCTCTACTTCGCACAGCGGACGGCTGGACGCTACCGCGCCGTCCACGCCTTCGAGGTGGACCCCGCCAACGTCGACGCGCTGCGCCGCCGCACCGCCGACGTCCCGCGCGTCACCGTCCACCCGCTGGGCCTGTGGGATGGGGATGCCACGCTGCACCTGTCCCCCGGCGGCGCGGCCAGCAGCATAGGCGACAACGGCGGCATCGCCGTGCCGGTGCGCGCGCTCGACAGCCTGGACCTCGGCCCCGTCAGCCTGATCAAGCTGGACATCGAGGGGGCGGAAATCCCCGCCCTGCGCGGCGCCGCCGACACCATCCGCCGCCACAGGCCCAAGCTGTCGCTGGCCGTCTACCACAAGCCCGACGACCTCGTGGCGATCCAGGACGCGATCACCGCCATCCGCCCCGACTACCGCTTCCGCCTGCGCCACCACAGCCCGATCTTCCACGACACCGTGCTGTACGCGGAGTGAGCCGTTGGGTTTTCGCTGACGCTCAACCCAACCTACCGTTCAGCCGTAGGTTGGGTTGAACGCAGTGAAAACCCAACGTCAGGAACGCTCCGGCCGCAGCACGTGGGCGTGCGCCGGATCGTACAGCGCGCTGTCGCGGAAGCCGTGCGCGTCCAGCACGCGGCCGACCAGCACCAGCGCCGTGCGCGTCAGCTTGGCCGCCCGCACCTTGGCACGGATGTCGGCCAGGGTGCCGCGGATGACCTGCTGGTCCGGCCACGTCGCGCGGTAGACCACCGCCACCGGGCAGTCCGCGCCGTACAGCGGCACCAGCGTCGTGCAGATGTGGTCGAGGTTGCGCACCGACAGATGGATCGCCAGCGTCGCGCCCGTCCGGCCCAGCACCTCCAGGCTCTCGCCGTCGGGCATGGGGGAGGACTTCATGGCGGTGCGCGTCAGGATCACCGTCTGCGCCACCTCCGGCAACGTCAGCTCGGTCGCCAATACCGCGGCGGCGGCGGCGAAGGACGGCACGCCGGGCGTCACGTCGTAGGGAATGCCCAGATCGGCCAGCCGCCGCATCTGCTCGGCGATGGCGCCGTACAGCGACGGGTCGCCGGAGTGCACGCGCGCCACGTCCTGCCCAGCCTCGTGCGCCGTGCGCATCTCGGCGACGATCTCGTCCAGCGTCAGCGGCGCCGTGTCGACCACCCGCGCGCCGTTGGGCGCGTAGCCCACCAGCTCCGCCGGCACCAGGGAGCCGGCGTAGAGGCACACCGGGCAGCGGGCGATCAGGTCGCGCCCGCGCACGGTGATGAGGTCGGCCGCGCCGGGGCCGGCGCCGATGAAGTGGACGGTCATGGCGACACCCCCCGCTTGGCCGCGTACCCGCGCGGCGTGTAGACCCAGGCGCCGCCGTCGCCGCGCGGCACCCGCCGCGTCTCGCGCGAGCCGATCAGCACCAGCGTCAGCATGTCCACCTGATCGGCCGAGAGCGCGCCCAGCGTGATGACCCGCGCCGTCTCCCCCTCGCGCCCCAGGTTGCGGGCCAGAACGACGGGCGTGTCCGCCGGCCGGTGCTCCAGCAGGACGCGGCGAAGTTCACCCAACTGCGTGGTGCGGCGCTGCGAGACGGGGTTGTAGACGGCGATGACGAAATCCCCCTCGGCCGCCGCGCGGATGCGCCGCGCGATGACCTCCCACGGCGTCAGCAGGTCGGATAGGGAAATGGTGCAGAAATCGTGGCCCAGCGGCGCCCCGACGCGCGCGGCGGCGGCCTGCAGCGCGGAGATGCCGGGCGTCACCGCCACATCCACCCGCTTCCAGGCGTCGTGCGCCGCCCCTTCCCGCTCGATCAGCTCGAACACCAGCGTCGCCATGGCGTAGATGCCGGCGTCGCCGCTCGATACCAGCGCCACGTCGCGCCCCTCGGCGGCGAGGGTCAGGGCGATGCGGCAGCGCTCCGTCTCCGCGCCCAGCTCATAGCCGTGCCGCCGCTTGCCCGCCGCCATGGGCCCGAGCAGGTCGAGGTAGAGGTGATAGCCGACAAGGTCGGTGGCGGCGCTCAACCACTGGTCCGCCTCCGGCGTGCGCCAGCCGGGCTTGCCGGGGCCGATGCCGACGATGCTCAGCCGCCCGCGCGGGCGGCCCGCCTGGGCCGGATCGATGGGACTCGGCGCCAGGGCGACGGCGCAGGTCGCGCGCTTGGAACGGCGCTTCACCACGACCAGTTGCGCATCCGGCCCGGCGGCGGCCAGCGCCGCTCCCTCGGCCACGCCGTGGCAGCCGACCTCGCGGAACACCGTGTCGGACGGGGTGGCGAGGCGTGGCGCCTCTTGCTCCAGCCGGGCGGCGTCGAAGAAGCGGGCCGGGGCGTGCAGGGCAGCGGCCGCCGCGTGCACCGCCGGCTCGTCGGCCTTGAGGTCGAGCGAAGCGACC
>DASWVP010000207.1:0-2798 GCA_036401175.1 Azospirillum sp.
ACACCGCCGCCCGCACGGTCGCCGACAGCGTGGACCGCATGATGGAGGAGGTGCGCACGGTGGGCGAGCGCGCGGACTCCATCACACGCAGCGCGTCCAGCATGGCCGGGCACGTCGCCGCCGCGGCTGGCGACGCCGACCGGGTGACGGCGCGCATCGCCGCCATCGAAGGCAGCATGGCCGCCGCCCGCGAAGTGGTGGAGGCGGCCATGGGCCACGCCGGACAGGCCACCCACACGGTGGACGAGCTGGGCCGCGCGGCCGGCGCCATCGGCGACGTGCTGCGCCTGATCCGCGAGATCGCCGAACAGACCAACCTGCTGGCGCTGAACGCCACCATCGAGGCGGCGCGGGCGGGCGAGGCCGGCAAGGGCTTCGCCGTCGTCGCCGGGGAGGTCAAGCACCTCGCCAACCAGACGGCGCGCGCGGTGGAGGACATCGAGGGCAAGATCGCCGCCATTCAGACCGAGGCGCACGGCGCCGTCGACGTCATCGGCGCCATCACCGAGGTGATCGGCCGGCTCAACGGCTCCGTCCAGTCGATCGCCGCGGCGGTGTCGGAGCAGTCGCAGGCGGCCGGGCAGATCACCCACAGCATGGGCAACGCCCATGGCGAGGCGACCGCCGTGACCGGCGCCATCGCCGAAGTGGCGTCGTCGGCCCGCGACGCGCTGGCGGTGGCGACCACCGCCGGCCAGGAGAGCCGGCAGGTCAACCAGGAGATGTCCGCCATGCGCACCGCCGCCGAGGCGACCGACGCGCAGGCCGGCCGGCTGGCCTCCACCGCCTCGACCATCGGCGACATCGCGCAGCGCCTGCGCGAGCTGGTCGGCGGCATCACCGGGCCGGGCGCGGCGGGGGCGGACCAGCGCAAGCTGCTGTCGGCGGCGTGACCGAAGATCGCCCTGCACCGAACACGACGCGAGGGACCGTGCCATGATCCGACGCTTTCTTGGCCTGAATTCCGACCGCCGCCACGACCGCCGCTTCGATGCGCGGGGCGGAGCGCTGGTCTGCAACGAGCACCGCTTTCCCCTGGTCGAGCTGTCGCTGTCCGGGATGCGGGTCGAACACCATCCGGCGATGTTCCGGCCGGGCCAGCGCGTCAGCTTCGTGCTGGAGCTGCCGATGGCGGTGCGCCGGCTGACCGTGCACGGCGAGGCGGTGGTCGCCCGCGTGCACGGCGGCACGGTCGGCATGCGCTTCGAACGGCTGGACATCCGCCTGCTGCGGCTGATCGCCTTCTTCATCGGCACGCGCACGCCGTACGGCGCGCACCAGCACTGACCGCCTACCCCGCCGTCAACCCCCGCAACTGGCGGTTGGCGACGGCCAGCATGGCGAGGTCCACCGCCGGCTGGGTGCGCAGTTCGGAAAGGAGCTGCTCCACCCGCTCCACCACCGGGCGGCGCTGGGTCATCCAGGCGGCGACGCGGGCGTCCGGCTCGCCGGCGGCGTCCAGCACGCGCACGGTGAGCTGCGTCTGGTGCGCGAACAGGTCATCCACCAGCGCCGCCGTCGCCTGCTTCTGCCAGTGGTTGTCGGCCTTCACCGCGCCCGCCTTGTCGCGCAGCCATTCCAGGCCGAAGCGGCGGCCCAGCAGGAAGTACACCGCCGCCACCTCCTCCACCGCGCGGCCGGTGCGCGCGGCAATGCGCACGAGGTCGGGGGCGGCGGCCAGCACCGGCAACGCGGCGATGCGCCGGGCCAGCTCCGCCGGCACGCCCTCGGCCGTATAGGCCAGGGTGCGCGCGGCGAGGCGGCCGGCCTCCTCCGGGTCGAGGATGGCGTCGAGGTCGCCGGCCAGCGTCTCGATCCCCGAACGGAAAGCCGCCGTCTCGGCGGCGATGTCCAGGGGATGGGCGCAGGTGGTGAGGAACCACGCCACCGCGCGCTCCATCAGCGCGATGGTGTCCAGCAGCATCGCCGTCTGCGCGGGCGCCGGCACCAGCGTGTCCAGCGCGTCCACGGCGGTCCACAGCGCGCGCAGGCCGAAGGCGTCGCGCACGATGGTGTAGGCGCGCGCCACATCGGCCGGGCCCATGCCGGTCTTCTCCATCATCTCCTTCACGAAGACGGGACCGACGCGGTTGACCAGGCTGTTGGTCACACTGGTGGCGACGATCTCGCGCCGCAGCCGGTGGCCGGATATGGCCTCGGCGAAGCGCTCGCGCAGCGGTTCGGGGAAGTAGCGCATCAGGTCGTCGGCCATGAACGGGTCGTCGGGCAGGTCCGACGCCAGCAGGTCGTCGTACAGCGTGATCTTGGCGTAGGCCAGCAGCACCGCCAGTTCCGGGCGGGTCAGTCCCTGGCGGTCGGCGATGCGCTCGGCCAACTCCTCCTCGTCGGGCAGGAACTCGATGCGGCGCTTCAGCTTGCCGGCGCGTTCCAGGGCGCGGATGAAGCGCGCCTGCGGTTCCAGCATCTCCGCCCCGCGCGCCTGCGCCACGGTCAACGCCTGCGTCTGCCGGTAGTTGTCGGACAGCACGAGTTGCCCGACCTCGTCGGTCATGCCGGCCAGCAGCGCGTCGCGCTGCTTCATGGTCATGTCGCCGCGCGCGACCACGCCGTTCAGCAGGATCTTGATGTTCACCTCGTGGTCGGAGGTGTCCACGCCGGCGCTGTTGTCGATGGCGTCGGTGTTGACACGCACCCCCGCGAGCGCGGCCTCGATCCGGCCGAGCTGGCTCATGCCGAGGTTGCCGCCCTCGCCGACGACCCTGCAGCGCAGGTCGGTGCCGTTGACGCGGATCGCGTCGTTGGCCCGGTCGCCGATCTCGGTGTTCGACTCGTGGGTC
>DASWVP010000208.1:0-7763 GCA_036401175.1 Azospirillum sp.
ACGGCCGGCCAGCCGCGCGTCGGCCAGCGGCGCGCTGGTGTTCAGCAGGGTCGCGGCGACCAGCGGCTGCAACGCCGTGCGGGCGACCGCCACGGCGAACCAGACGGCCCACGCCCACAGCCACCACGCCGGCCCGCCGCCCTCCATCAGCCACGCCACCGTCGCCAGCACCGGCAGGCCAAGCGCCGCCACCAGCAGCGCGCGCTTGGCCGCGTCGACCAGGAACAGCCCCGGCGAGGCGCGGTTCAGCCCGTGCCGCGTGTCGATCCCGAACACCCCGGCCGCCTGCACCGCCAGCCGCACCACACCGCGCGCGGCCAGCACCGCGACGACCAGCGCCACCGCTCCGGCGACCGGCCCAAGGGCGGCAAACAGCCGGTCCAGCGCCGTGACGCCGCCGGCCAGCAGCAGCGCCACCACGGCGGCCTCGGCCAGCGTGCCCGCGACGGTGAGCCGGGCGCGGGCCAACGTGACATCGACGGCGGTGCGCCCCGCCCCGCCCTCCAGCCAGCCCTCCCCCGCGCCCAGGCCGCGCAGATGCGCGACCTGCCGCAGGTTCAGCCACACCAGCAGCGCCGCCCAGGTGGCGGCGAGGGCGAGCAGGACCGCCGTCACGCCGGCGTCTCCGCCCCGATGGCCGCCAGCAGGCGACGCGGATAGCGGGCGCCGCCGCGCACGAAGGCGGTGTAGACCTGCACCAGCGCCGCCCCGGCCGCCAGCCGTTCCTGCACGTCCCAACTGCTGCGCACGCCGCCCACGGAGATCACCGGCATGGGGTCGAGCGCGGCGGTCACGGCGGCCAGCCGCCGCGGACTGTCCGACACCAGCACAAGGCCGTCGACGCCGTGGGCGCGCGCCGCGTGCACCGCCGCCGGCAGCGGCGTGCCCTCCTCCCCCGCGTGCAGTTTGAGCGTCAGCGGCACCGTCCGGCCGGTGGCGTCCGCCTGCTCCGCCTGTTCGCGCTTGAGCCGGCCGACCAGCCGGTCCAGCCCGGCGGTGTCGCCGTCACGCCGGAAGAATGGCGAACTGAGGTTGGCGGCGAGGTAGTCGGCCTGGTCCCAATGCGCGCGCAGCGCCGCCGCATAGTCGTCCACCACCGCGTCGTCCAGGCCGTCGCGCCGGCTGCCGATGTTGACGCCGACCGGGCAGCCCTTGACCCGCGGATGCGTCGGGGCCGTGCCGGGGTTCACCGTGCCCACCTCGACGAAGCCGAACCCGGCCGATGCCAACGCCTTCACCATGCTGCCCGAACGGTCGAAGCCGGCGGCGAGGCCGAGCGGGTTGGGGAAGTGCAGCCCCATGGCGCGCACGGGCATGTGCGGTGCCGGCCGCGCCCCGTGCATCACCCCGAGCGCGCGCACGCCGAACGCCGTGCTCACCGCGTGCAGCGCGTCCATCCATCCCACCATTGCCACTAATCCCCGGCCGCCCCCCCCTGGCAATCGGCCACGTCGCCGCCGATGCCCCCGACACGCCGTTCTAGAGCTTCCCGGCGCTTCTGCCAACTGTCGGGTGTGCCCATAATGTGTGCACGTGATGTGTTCCGTGGTCCGGACCGTGGTGCGCTACTGGAACAGGAACGCGCCGTGCGCGCCGGCCACCATCAACACCAGCGTCGGCACGGACAGGATGGTGTTGGCGCGCGACGCCAGGAAGGTGACGCGGGTGCAGCGCAGCCGCTCGTCCACCGGGGCGTCGACGAAGCCCAGAACCTTCTTCTGGTGCGGCCACATGACGAACCACAGGTTCAGCACCATCAGCGTGCCGGTCCACGCCCCCAGCCCGATGACCGCCGACGGGCCGGTGAGCGTCAGCGCGTCGGCCAGCTCGCCGCGGTGCCAGAGCATGAACAGGCCGCTGGCCCAGACCACCAGCGAGGCGTGGCGGAAGATGCCGTGCTCGCGCTTCGAGGCGGCGACGAACACGTCCCGCACGGCGCCGGCCGGGTCGGCCGGGAGCACCCGGCGGTACACCGGGTTGTGCACGACGTTGGACCAGTTGTGCCCCATCCAGATGATGACGCCGACGATGTGCAGCCAGCGCATCGCCACATCCAGCGCGAAGAGGTCCATCGCCAGGGGCTCAGTCGTCGCCGGCGGTGACGCGGTCTTCCTGGCCGCGCTGGCGCATGTAGAGCGGACGCTCGCTGCGCGGCCCGCGGGTCCGCGCCGCCGCCACCGCCTCGTCGATCAGGTGACGGTGCGGCGACTTGGTGCACACCGGGTCGGTGTTGGCGGCGTCGCCGGTCAGCATCAGGGCCTGGCAGCGGCAGCCGCCGAAATCCTTGCCCTTCTCGTCGCAGCTCCGGCACGGCTCCTTCATCCAGTCGTCGCCGCGGAACTTGCGGAACGCCGGAGAGTCCTTCCAGATCCAGTCCAGGCCGTGTTCGCGCACGTTGGGGAAGTCCAGCTCCTTGATCAGGCGCGCTTCCTGGCACGGCAGCGCCGAGCCGTCCGGCGCGATGGTCAGGTGGATCGAGCCCCAGCCGTTCATGCAGGCCTTCGGCCGCTCGCTGTAATAGTCGGGGATGACGAAGTAGATCTTCGGCTTGCCCGACTGGGAACGCGCGCGCTTGACCACCTCTTCCGACTCCTCCAGCTGCTCGCGCGTCGGCAGCAGCTCGGACCGGTTGAGCATCGCCCAGTTGTAGTACTGGAGGTTGGCGAACTCGATGTATTCCACGCCCAGTTCGGTGGCGAGGTCGATGAACGCCTGCGTCTGGCCGATGTTGTAGCGGCTGACCGGCACGTTCAGCACCATCGGGAAGCCCTGCGCCTTGATCTCGCGGGCAACCGCGATCTTCTGGTCGAAGACGTCGATGCCGACCAGCGTCTCGTTCAGTTCGCTGTCGCAGGCCTGCAGGCTGAGCTGCACCTGCTTCAGGCCGGCCTTCTTCAGGTCACGGATGCGCCCGGCGTCCAGCCCGACGCCCGACGTGATCAGGTTGGTGTAATACCCCAGGCCGTCGGCCTCGCCGACCAGCTCCTCCAGGTCCTTGCGCAGGGCCGGCTCGCCGCCGCTGAAGCCCAGTTGCAGGGATCCCAGGCGCCGCCCCTCGCGCAGAACGGCCTTCCACTCCTCGGTGGTCAGCTCGTTGCGGTAACGGTCGAAATCGATGGGGTTGTTGCACCACGAGCATTTGAGCGGACACTTGTAGGTCAGCTCCAGCACCAGCCAGAGCGGCATCCCCAAGCCGTCAAGGCTTAACCCGGATCCAGTCTTGGGCACGCGCCACCTCCAGGAATTCCATCACGTCGTCGCGGACGTCGGCGTCGAAGCGGGCCGACAGGTCGGCGACGACCTCGTCCACCGTACGGACGCCGTCGCAGGTCTTGAGGATCTCGGCCGCCGCGTCGTTCAGCTTGACCACACCCTCGGGGTAGAGCAGCACGTGGGCCTGCTGCGGTTCCTCCCAGCGGAACAGATACAGCGGGTTGATCTCGACCACGTCGCCGGCACCCGGCCGCATTTCATTCGCCATGCACACCCTCCCGGGGACAGGAGGAGAAGGGCCGCACGCGGCCCTCCCACCCGTCAGCGCCACCGATCAGCGGACGTAGACGTACGCCGTGACTTCAAAACCCAGGCGCAGATCGCAATAAGCCGGCTTGACCCACTTCTTCATGGCCGTTTCTCCCTTTCGCGGTCGAATGATCGTGGCCGGGGGGCGGATGCCCCGAGGCTCTTCCGGTCTACGCGCATGCACGCCGACAGTTCAATTGGCATAAAGTACCAATTGACGGGATGGCCGACGATGCAATCGGTAAGCTCTGAAAACTTGATCTTTATCAAGCCGTTGCGTCATGCCGGCGTCCGCATGCATACGAATTGCCCCCTTCCCGGATACCCTCGCTGGGGCTATGACTCCAGCGACGGGTGCCATGGAAGCCGCCGGACAAGGCGGCCGGGCGCCGGGGAGGAGGACGCCTTGGAAGGAAGCGCCATGGACCAGATGCTGTCCGCCTGCATCCGCAGCGGCCTCACCAGCGCGCCCGACCCGTGGGAGGCGGCGCGCGAGCTGAAGGCGGCGCTGGACCAGCCGAACCTGTCCCTGGTCCTCGTCTTCGTCTCGCCCGACCGCGACTTCCCGGCGGTGAGCCAGGCGCTGACCGAGACGTTCGGCCCGATCGCCGTCGTCGGCTGCACGACGGCGGGCGAGATCACGCCGGCCGGCTACCGGCGCGGCTCCATCGTCGGCATCAGCTTCGCCAGCCCCGAATTCATCGCCGTGGCCGAGCGGATCGACAATCTGCACACCTTCCACATGGCGCGCGGCAACGATCTGGTGCAGCGCGCGCTGCGCCGGCTCGACCGCGAGGCGCCCGACCTGTCGCGCGACCGCACCTTCGCCATGCTGCTGATCGACGGCCTGTCGGGCTGCGAGGAGGCGGTGGTCAGCGCCCTGCACGACGCGCTGGGCGGCATCCCGCTGTTCGGCGGTTCGGCGGGCGACACGCTGCAATTCCGCCGCACCTGCGTGCTGCACGACGGGCAGTTCCACCAGGACAGCGCGGTGCTGCTGCTGGTGTCCACCCGGCGGCCCTTCCGAGTCTTCAAGACCGAGCATTTCGTCAGCTCGGAGGAGAAGATGGTGGTGACCGAGGCCGACCCGGTGAACCGCATCGTCACCGAGATCAATGGCGAACCGGCGGCGCGCGAGTACGCCCGCGTCGTCGGGCTGGAGATCGACGAGCTGACGCCCACCATCTTCGCCGCCCACCCGGTGGTGGTGCGCATCGGCGGATCGTACTTCGTGCGCTCGATCCAGAAGGTGAACCCGGACCACAGCCTCACCTTCTTCTGCGCCATCGACCAGGGCATCGTGCTGACCGTGGCGCGCGGCATCGACCTCGTGGAAAACCTGGAACGGCTGTTCACCGAACTGCGCAACGACATCGGCCCGCCGGAGCTGGTCATCGGCTGCGAATGCGTGCTGCGCAACCTGGAGCAGGAGCAGAAGGGCCTGACCGAACGCGTCGGCCGCATCATGGTCGACAACAAGGTCGTCGGCTTCTCCACCTACGGCGAGCAGTACCTCGCCATGCACGTGAACCAGACCTTCACCGGCGTGGCGATCGGCCGGAGGACAACGCGGTGAGCCCGCTCGGCCCCGTGTCCGAGGCGTCGGCGGACGCCGCCCTGCCGGTCGAGGAACGTCTGGCCCGGCTGGAGCGCGAGAACGTCAAGCTGCGCAAGATCAGCAAGGCGCTGATGGACCGCGTCGAGCGCTCCATGGATTTCCAGGGCAACGCCTTCTCGCTGTTCCAGACGGCGATCGTCCTGGAAACCAAGGTGCGCGAGCGCACGCTGGCGCTGGAATCGGCTCTGCGCGAGCTGAAGGACACCAACCGCCAGCTCTCCATCGCCATCGACGAGGCGCAGACCGCCAAGGGCCGCCTGAGCGAGGCCATCGAGTCCACCTCGGAAGGCTTCGTCCTGTGGGACGCGCAGGACCGCCTGCTGCTGTGCAACAGCAAGTACCGCGAGCTGTGGCCGGGCGCCGCCGACGACCTGTGCCCCGGCGTGCCGTTCGAGCAGATCATCCGCAGCGCCGTCGACGCCGAGCTGGTCCTCGACATGGGCGAGGACGTGGAGGAGTGGGTGGGGCGCCGCTTGGCCAGCCACCGCGCCCCGGCCGAGCCGTTCGTCCTGCAATTCCGCAACGGGCGCTGGGTGCAGATCAGCGAGCGCCGCACGGTCGACGGCGGCATCGTCGCCAGCTACACCGACATCACCGAGATCAAGCGCTCCGAACAGCGCCAGCGCGAGCGCGAGCTGGCCGAGAAGTCGGCGCTGCTGCAGGCCACGCTCGACAACCTGTCGCAGGGCGTGTCGGTGTTCGACGCCTCGCTGCGCCTCGTCGCCTGGAACGACCGCTTCATCGAGCTGCTGGAACTGCCGGCCGACCTCGCCCGGCCCGGCACCTCGCTGCGCCCCTTCCTGTCGTCCGACTGCATGCGCCGCCAGTTCTCGCTGGACGAGGACGGCGAACTCCGCGTCGAGCGGCCGAACGAACCGCTGGCGGTCGAGCACGAGATGGGCAACGGCCGCGTCATCGAACTGCGCCGCACCATCATGCCCGACGGCGGCTTCGTCACCACCTACACCGACATCACCGAACGCAAGCGATCGGAGGAGGCGCTGCGCGACAGCGAGCGGCGCATCCGTCTGATCACCGACGCGGTGCCGGCGTTGATCGCCTACGTCGACGCGGAGGAGCGCTACCAGTTCACCAACAAGGCGTACGAGGACTGGTTCGCCCGCCCGCGCGAGGAGATCGACGGGCAGCCCATGCGCGACGTGCTGGGCGCCGAGCACTACGACCGGCGCCGCGAGTTCGTCGAGGCGGCGCTGATGGGCGAACCGTGCGAGTTCGAGCTGTCGCTGCCCGACGCCGAGGGGCGCATGAAGCACCTGCTCGCCACCTACGTCCCGCATCTGGCGGCGAACGGCGAGGCGGTGGGCTTCTTCGCGCTGATCCACGACATCACCGAACGCAAGCGCGCCGCCGAGCAGCTGCGCGAAGCCAACGAGAGCCTGGAACGCCGCGTCGAGGAGCGCACCGCCGAACTGCGCGCCGCCAACGAGGCGCTGAGCCGCGCCAAGGGCGAGGCCGACCAGGCCAACCTGTCGAAGACGCGCTTCCTGGCCGCCGCCAGCCACGACCTGCTCCAGCCGCTGAACGCCGCGCGCGTCTTCATCACGGCGCTGTCGGAACGGCGCCTCGCCGCCAAGAACCGCGGTCTCGTGCAGAACTCCCTGGCCGCGCTGGAGGGGGTGGACGAGTTGCTGACCACGCTGCTGGACATCTCCAAGCTGGATGCCGGCGCCTTGCAGAGCGAGATCACCGACTTCCGCATCAAGGACATCCTGGGCGTCATGGCGGCCGAACACGCCATGGTGGCGCGCGCCAAGGGGCTGAGGCTGCGCGTCATGCCCTGCGGCTGCCCGGTGCGCAGCGACCCGCGCCTGCTGGGGCGCATCCTGCGCAACTTCATCAGCAACGCCATCCGCTACACGCCGGAGGGCGGCGGCATCGTCGTCGGCTGCCGGCGGCGCGGCGACAAGCTGCTGGTCGGCGTGTGGGACACCGGCCTCGGCATCCCGGCCGAAAAGGTGGACGAGATCTTCGAGGAGTTCCGCCGCCTGAACAACGGCGGCCGCGACCGCGGCATGGGCCTGGGCCTCGCCATCGTCAAGCGCATCGCCCGCATGCTCGACCACCCCATCGTCGTGCATTCGGTGCCCGGCCGCGGCAGCCTGTTCGGCATCGAGGTGCCGCTCGGCCGCGATCCCGCGCCGCTGAACGCCGCCGCCGAGCCGCCGATCGCGCGGGCCAACAGCGTGTCCGGCGCGCTGGTGCTGGTCATCGACAACGACGCCGCGGTGCTGGGCGGCATGATGGCGCTGCTCGACGGCTGGGGCTGCGAGACGATCGCCGCGACCTGCGCGGGCGAGGCGCTGCTCCTGTGCGCCGAAGGCCGGAAGCCGGACCTGATCATCGCCGACTACCACCTGGACGACGAGCAGATCGGCCTGGACGCCATCGCGGAGGTCCGCGCCGGCCTGGACGCACCCCTGCCGGCGGTGGTCATCACCGCCGACTACACGGCCGAGGTGAAGGCGGCGATCAGGGCGGCGGGCCACCACCAGCTCAACAAGCCGGTCAAGCCCGGCCGCCTGCGTTCGCTGATGGCGCACATGATGCAGGAGATCCGGAAGGGGGCGTGATCATGACCCCTCCCCCTGCTCCGCAGGGGGAG
>DASWVP010000209.1:0-7575 GCA_036401175.1 Azospirillum sp.
GTCGCCAAGCAGACCGGCACGGTCTTCCAGGGCGCCGGCTTCGGCACCTCCAACCTGCTGAGCGGCCAGAACACCGCCGCCGGCATCGGCAACTTCGCCGGCCAGAGCCTGTTCTCCGTCCAGCGCTGACGCGAGACCACCCGCCACGCCGCCCGGAAGCCTCGCTTCCGGGCGGCGTTCTCGTGTCCAGATGATACCGATCAGTCAGTTCGCTTCCGTGTGAGCCCGGGCGTTTCCGAGGGGCTGCCCGCCGGCCCTTGCTTTCACTGGAAACTGTTGCGTCCGTACGTAATTCCGGTGTGCTATGGGCGGATGCAACGGGGGCGAACGCGATGGCCGGTCCGAACACCTTCACACTGAAGCGGCACTGGCCTTACCGCCTGCACGTCCTTGCGACGACGGTCAGCCACACGGTGGCCAAAGTCTACGCCGACCGATTCGACCTTACCATTCCGGAATGGCGGATCATCGCGGTGCTGGGCGGCCTGGACGAGGGCGAGACGCTGAGCGGCACCACCATCTCGGCCCTCACCGCCATGGACCGCGTGCAGGTCAGCCGCGCCATGGCGCGCATGCTCGACACCGAACTGATCGTGCGCGGCACCGGGCGCGCCGACCGCCGCACCGCGCAGGTCAGCCTGACGCCCAAGGGGCGCGGCGTCTATGAACAGATCGTGCCGCTGGCCCGCGCCATCGAGGCGCGGCTGTTGTCGGCGCTGGCGCCCGAGGAGCAGGTCCACCTGGATCGCGCCTTCGCCAAGCTGGAGGCGCAGGCCGGCGAGATCGCCGCCCTGCCGAAGGAACGGATCGCCGCGCTGGTGGACGAGGGCTGATACGGACGACGTTCCACCGGCGGGGCAGATGTTTTCACTTGAAAACATCTCGGATGAAAATGTATCGTCCGGGAATAATCCTGTTGGGAGGAACGCACAAAATGCTGTCCGCATACTCGTACCCGAAATTCCCCTACGTCCAGTCGGAGGAACAGCGCACGGGCACCGTGAAGCGCCATCCGGTGGTCGTCGTCGGCGCCGGCCCGGTCGGCATGACCGCCGCGCTCGATCTGGCGCGCAAGGGCGTGCCGGTGGTGGTGCTGGACGAGGACGACACCGTTTCCATCGGCAGCCGCGCCGTGTGCTACGCCAAGCGCGCGCTGGAGGTGTGGGACCGTCTGGGCACCGCCGGGCGCATGATCGACAAGGGCGTGGTGTGGAAGGTCGGCAAGGTCTTCCACGGCGACAGCCAGGTCTACCAGTTCGACCTGCTGCCCGAGCCGGACCACAAGATCCCCGCCTTCATCAACCTCCAGCAGTACTATCTGGAGGAATACCTGATCGACGACGCCCGCCAGACCGGGCTGGTGGACATCCGCTGGAAGTCGCGCGTGCTGTCGGTCAAGCAGCAGGACGGCAGTGTGCTGGTCCAGGTGGAAACGCCGGACGGCGTCTACGCGCTGGAGGCCGAGTGGGTCATCGCCTGTGACGGCGCCAAGTCGTCCATCCGCAAGATGCTGGGCCTGGATTTCGTGGGCGAGGTGTTCCAGGACCGCTTCCTGATCGCCGACGTGGTGATGAAGGCCGATTTTCCGGCCGAGCGCTGGTTCTGGTTCGACCCGCCGTTCCACCGCAAGCAGTCCACCCTGCTGCACATGCAGGCCGACAACGTCTGGCGCATCGATTTTCAGCTTGGCTGGAACGTCGATCCGGAGGAGGAGAAGAAGCCGGAGAAGGTGATCCCCCGCCTGAAGGCCATGCTGGGCGAGGACACCGAGTTCGAGCTGGAGTGGGTCAGCGTCTACACCTTCCAGTGCCGCCGGCTTGAGAACTTCCGCGCCGGGCGCATCCTGTTCGCCGGCGACAGCGCGCACCAGGTCTCGCCGTTCGGCGCGCGCGGCGCCAATTCGGGCGTGCCGGACGCCGACAACCTCGTGTGGAAGCTGAAGCTGGTGATGGACGGGCTGGCCCCCGACAGCCTGCTCGACACCTATTCCGACGAGCGCGTGGCGGCGGCCAAGGAGAACCTGCTGAACTCCACCCGCTCGACCGACTTCATCACGCCCAAGAGCGAGATGAGCCGGACCTTCCGCGACGCGGCGCTGAGCCTCGCGGCGGAGCATCCGTTCGCCCGCTCGCTGGTCAACTCCGGCCGCCTGTCGACGCCGACCACCTACGTGGACAGCCGCCTGAACACGCCGGACGAGGACGGCTTCGCGGGCAATATGGTGCCCGGCGCCCCGGCCACCGACGCGCCCGTCGAAACCGCCGATCACGCCGCCGGCTGGCTGCTGAACGCGTTGGGCAACGGCTTCGTGGCGCTGTACTACGCCGGGTCGGACCCGGTGCCGGCCAACGTGGCCGACGCCATGGCGGGCCTGGAGGCGGGCAAGGTGCCGTTCACCTGGCACGTCGTCACCGACCGCCGCCGCGATGCCGGCGCCAACGCCCTGGTCGACGTCAACGGGCGCTTCGCCGAACGCTACGACGCCAAGCCCGGCACCGTGTACCTCGTGCGGCCGGACCAGCACATCGCCGCCCGCTGGCGCGTCTTCGACGCGTCCAAGCTTTCCGCCGCGCTCAACCGCGCCATCGGCCTGTGATCGGAGGAGACATCATGTCCCAGCTCGTGACCGAAAACCGCCTCGCCAGCCCCGACGACTTCTACGAGTCGCTGATCGACACCCACCGCGACCTCAGCGCCGAACAGAGCGCCATGGTCAACGCCAAGCTCGTCCTGCTGCTCGCCAACCACATCGGCGACATGGACGTGCTGGCCGAAGCCATGCGCATCGCGCGGCAGGGGGTGTGAATCATAACCCTCCCCCGGCCCCGCCGGGGGAGGGAAGGGGCCCATGCGCAGCATGGGAAGGGTGGGGGCAACGACGTTTCCAAGGGTCCACGCGTAGGTTGGGTCCAGACCCAACGCCCTTCGCGTTGCGGACGGTGTTGGGTCCAGACCCAACCTACGGTCCGCGGATCCTTGGGAAGGCCGTTGTCCCCACCCTGCCTGCTTGCGCAGGCTTCCCTCCCCCGCCGGAGGCGAGGGAGGGAGTAGACAATCAGCTTTCCAGCGCGCGCCACATCTCCTGGTCGCGCTCGGCGGTCCAGATGCGGGGGTCGACGTACTGGGTCGCTTCGTCGTAGGCGCGGGTGACGTCGAAGGGCATGCAGTGGTCGAAGATCACCCAGTGCCCGTACTTCGGCTTCAGCGCCGCGTAGGTGTCCTTGTAGACGTCGCGCAGATCCTTGCCGGCCGCCGCGCCCTTCTTGACCTCGGCGTACAGTTCGCTGACGAAGGCGCGGGTGCCGTCCAGGCCGGCCTTGACCTGCTCCGGCGTGACCAGCGCGGCGCCACGGCCGGGCACCAGCTTTTCGGGCTTCAGCGCGGCCAGCGCGTCCAGGGTCGCCGGCCAGTGCGTGAAGTACGCATCGCCGCAGTACGGCGTGGCGTCGTATTCGACCAGATCGCCGGAGAACAGGATCTTCTGCTGCGGCAGCCAGACCACCGTGTCGCCCTTGCTGTGCCCGCGGCCGAGCTGAAGGATCTTCACCTCCAGCGTGCCCAGCCACAGCGTCATCTCGCCCTTGAAGGTCATGGTCGGCCACGTCAGGCCGGGCACGGATTCGACGGCGCGGAACAGGCGGGGGAAGCGGCCGATCTCGCTCGCCATGTCGGCCTCGCCGCGCTCGACGATCAGGTCGCGGGTATCCTGGCTGGCGATGATGTGCTCGGGCGCGTAGCCCGAGGCGCCCAGAACGCGCACCGCGTGATAGTGCGACAGGACCACGTACTTGATCGGCTTGTCGGTGACCTCGCGGATGCGGCGGATGACGTCCTGCGCCATCACCGGCGTCGCCTGCGTGTCGATCACCATCACCGCGTCGTCGCCGATGACGATGCCGGTGTTGGGGTCGCCCTCCGCCGTGTAGGCGTAGGCGTTGTCGGACAGCTTGTCGAAGCTGACCTTCTTCTCTTCGAGATCGGCCTGGGAGGCGAATGCCTTGGACATGGGTGTCTCCTTGTTCGGGCGTTTGGCCGAACGTATCGTTTCAGATGAAACTATTCAACGCCCTCGTGACGGCCCAACAGCCAGCGCCTTCCGGAACGGATCAGGGCGGCGGCTGGCGCAGCCATTCGTCCAGCGTGTCGGGCGGCAGCGGGGCCAGGGCGGGCATCTCCGCCGACTGCACCGGACCTTGCACGGGCGCCCCCGGCGCGACGGTGCCCTGCGCGTCGACCACGGCGGTGAAGCGCCGGCCGTCCGGCGCCACGAACTCGCCGATGGTCGGCAGGTTCCGCTCGAACCGCCCCACATAGCGGCTGCCGTTCGGGAAGGTCAGCGTGCCGCTGCCGGTGCGGCTGTCGGCCCGCCATTCCCCCTCGTACCGTTGGCCGTCCGGCCAGACGAAGGTGCCCCAGCCCTCGGCCAGTCCGCGCCGGAAGGACCCGGTGTAGCGCCGGCCGTCGGCCCAGGCGGCGCGGCCGTCGCCCTCCAGGCTGCCCTGCACGAAGGTGCCCTCGGCGCGGCCCTCCCGCACGCCGTTCTCGCCCCAGACGAGGACGCCGCGCCCGTCGGCGAAGCCGTTCCGGCACACGCCCGACCAGCGCACCTCCTTGCCGGGAAAGGGGTAGCGGTCGCGCACGGCGCAGCCGGTGGCGCGGTCGAGGATCACCGTTTCGGGATGGGTGTCGTCCTGCGCCGACGCCTTCGGCGCGGCAAGGACGGCGGCCAGGGCCGCCAGGGCCAGGAATGCCGGTTTCATGATGCGGATTCAACATGCGGGCGTGCCCGGCTATTCCGTGCCCTGCTATTCCGCCGGGGCGGCTGGACGCGGTGCGGCGGCTGCCGGATAATGCGCGGCCCACGATCAGGCCGGGTTCCCATGACGCGCACGCTGGACGGCATCGACCTCAACATCCTGCGCGCGCTGCAGGACGACGGGCGCATCACCAACGTCGATCTCGCCCGGCGCGTCCACCTCAGCCCGGCGGCCTGCCTGGAGCGCGTCAAGCGCCTGCAGGCCGACGGCTTCATCCGGCAGTACACGGCACTGCTCGACCCGGCGCGGTTGGACGCCGGGTTGCTGGTGTTCGTCGAAGTGGTGCTGGACCGCACGACGCCCGAGGCCTTCGACGACTTCCGCCGCGCCATCGCCGCCATGCCGGAGATCATGGAATGCCACATGGTGGCCGGCGGCTTCGATTATCTGGTCAAGGCGCGGCTGAAGGACATGGCCGAGTACCGCGCCTTCCTCGGCCGCTTCCTGTCCATGACTCGCGGCGTGCGCGAGACGCACACCTATCCGGTGATGGAGGAGGTGAAGAACGTCACCGCCATTCCCCTGCGGCCGGCAGAACGAAATTCATAGATTGGCGCATCGGCCGGATATAATTCGAAAGAGACGGCCTACATCCATGACAAATCCTGGTAAACTCCCGTTACGGTGAACGCACCCTTCACCTTCCGGGACACCGCCGCATGTCCGCCGTTCCGCCGCCCGCTTCCCCGCTCGACCGCTCCGCCATGCACCGGCTGTACCGCGCCGACGAGGCCATGGTCGTCACCGACCTCGTTCGCGCCGCGGCTTTGCCGGAGCCGGCCCGCCGCCGCGTCCAGGCCGAGGCCGCGCGGCTGGTGGAGGGCGTGCGGGCGGCGCGCACGCGCTTCGGCGCGCTGGACGCCTTCCTGCAGGAATTCGGCCTGTCCACGCAGGAGGGCGTGGCGCTGATGTGCCTGGCGGAGGCGCTGCTGCGCATCCCCGACGCCGAGACCGCCGACGCGCTGATCCGCGACAAGATCGGCACCGCCGACTGGAACCGGCACCTGGGCAAGGCGGACAGCCTGTTCGTCAACGCCTCCACCTGGGCGTTGATGCTGACCGGCAAGGTGGTGCGCCTGGACGCGGCGGAGGAGCCGGGCCGCCTGCTCGACCGGCTGGTGAACCGGGTGGGCGAGCCGATCATCCGGCAGGCGATGATGCAGGCCATGCGCATCCTGGGCCGCCAGTTCGTCATGGGCCGCACCATCGAGGAGGCGCTGGCCCGCGCCCGCGACGACGAGGCGCACGGCTACCGCCACTCCTTCGACATGCTGGGCGAGGCGGCGCGCACGATGGCCGACGCTGACCGCTACTTCGACCTCTATTCCACGGCGATTGCCGCCATCGGCGGGGCGCGGCGCGGGCGCGACGTGTTCGCGACGCCCGGCATCTCGGTGAAGCTCTCCGCGCTGCACCCCCGCTATGAGCTGGCCCAGCACGACCGCGTGCTGGCGGAGCTGCTGCCGCGCGTGAAGGATCTGGCGCTGAAGGCCAGGGGCGCCGGCATCCACCTGACCGTGGACGCGGAGGAGGCCGACCGGCTCGACCTGTCGCTGGACATCATCGAGGCGGTGTTCCGCGACCCCGCCCTGAACGGGTGGGAGGGCTTCGGGCTGGCCGTGCAGGCGTACCAGAAGCGCGCCCTGCCGCTGGTCGGCTGGCTGGAGGATCTGGCGCGGAGCACCGGGCGGCGGCTGATGGTGCGGCTGGTCAAGGGCGCCTATTGGGACAGCGAGATCAAGCGCGCGCAGGAACGCGGGCTGGACGGCTATCCGGTGTTCACCCGCAAGGCGTCCACCGACGTGTCGTACCTTGCCTGCGCGCGGCGCCTGCTGGGCGCGCGGGACGCCTTCTACCCGATGTTCGCCACGCACAACGCCCACACCGTGGCGGCGGTGCTGGAGATGGCCGGCGACCGGACGGGGTTCGAGTTCCAGCGCCTGCACGGCATGGGCGAGCCGCTGTACCACCAGATCGTCGGACCGGACATGCCCTGCCGCATCTACGCGCCGGTGGGCAGCCACGAGGACCTGCTGGCCTATCTGGTCCGCCGCCTGCTGGAGAACGGCGCCAACAGCTCCTTCGTCAACCGCATCCAGGACGAACAGGTGCCGGTGGCCGCCATCGTCGCCGACCCGGTGGCGCGCGTGGCCGCGCTGCCGGTCAAGCCGCACCCGCGCATCCCGCTGCCCAAGGACCTGTTCGGGGCCGAGCGGCCCAACAGCGACGGCATCGACCTCAGCGACCCGGCGCAGACCACGCCGCTGCTGGACGCCGTCGCGTCGTCCTGGCGCTGGTCCGCCGCGCCCATGATTGCCGGCCAATTGGTCGTGGGGGAAACCGTGGACCGTCCGCCGGAGGCGCTGCACGACCCGACCGACCGGCGCCGCGTCGTCGGCCACGTGGTGAACGCCGATGCCGGCGACGTGGACCGCGCGCTGTCGGCCGCCGTGCCGGCGCAGCGCGCCTGGGCGGCGCTGCCGGTGGCCGAGCGCGCCGCCTGCCTCGATCGCCTGGGCGACCGGCTGGAGGGGGAACGCAACGAGCTGGTGGCGCTGCTGGTGCGCGAGGCCGGCAAGACGATCCCCGACGCGCTGGCCGAGGTGCGCGAGGCGGTGGACTTCTGCCGCTACTACGCCGCCCGCGCGCGGGCCGACTTCCAGCCCAGGCTGATGCCCGGCCCGACCGGCGAGCGCAACGAGTTGCGCCTGACCGGGCGCGGCGTGTTCGTCTGCATCAGCCCGTGGAACTTCCCGCT
>DASWVP010000210.1:0-9772 GCA_036401175.1 Azospirillum sp.
CACCGTGCGCGCGCCCAGCCAGCCGGCGGTCCACAGGGCGGCCAGCGCGGTCACGCCGTCCATCACCGGGCCACCGTTGACCAGACCGGCGGCGGCGCGCGGCGCTTTGATGGCGAGCACGAAGATCGCCGCCGCCAGCACCGCCACCCCGAACGCCTGGGCCAGCGTCGGCGTGCCGGAGACGGTCAGCGCCGTCAGCGTGGCGCCGCACATGGCGATGATGCAGCCGAGCACCAGCAGCTTGAGCGCGGTGGCCGCGATGTAGCCGATGGCGCGCTCGGCCACGAAGCTGGTCGGCCCGAGCACGGCGAAGGGGATCGCCAGATAGGCAGCCAAGGACAGCAACCTGTATTCCAGGAAGGCGAGGAACACCTGGATCGCCAGGATGCAGAAGCTGACGATCACCACCAGCGCCGATAGCAGGAAGAGCACGATCTCGACGAAGTTCAGGAAGAAATCGACCGGCCCCAGCATCTCCTTGACGCGCAGCATCAGCGGGACCGCCGCCTGGATGCCGAGGTGGGCGATGGTGCCGGGATCGTCGAGCGCGAAACCGCCGCCGGGCACGAGGTTGAGGCCCTGCCGGGCGGCGGCCTGCATCAGCGCGGCGGAACCGGCGGGGAACCACTCGACCAGGGCGCCGATGGCGGCGAACTTCAGCAGCATACGCAGGAACGGGCCGTGCACCGCCGCCTTGCCCTCGAACAGCCAGAGCAGCAGCGCCAGCGTGTAGGAGAGCATCATCAGCATGCGCAGCGCCGCCCGCACGTCCGGCCCGAGCAGGCCGAGCCCGGTGACGACGGCGGCGGTGAGCTGGTGCAGGGCGACGGAGAGGGCGCTGACGTCCATGGCCGGTCACTCCCGCGGGGGGCGGGGCGGCACCGGCGTCCCGTAACGGCCGATGCCCTCCCAGGCCGGATTGCCGCGTTCCAACCGCTCCAGGGCGGACATCCCGTCGTCGGACCGGGCGTAGAGCACCAGCGCCACGGCACCGGCGATGGCGACGGCCAGCATCATGCCCAGCGCGATCAGGATCGAACGTGCCGTCATGGCTCAGCTCCCCGGCGCGCCGTAGGTGTCGAGGCCCCGCCAGGTGAGGCGCGTGTGCTGGCGCGCCCGCTCCACCGCCGCCTGCTCGTAGTCGAGCTGGGCTTCGGCCGCCCGGTGATGGGCCGCCTGCATCATCAGGAGCTGGCCGGCGACCTCGGCGTTGAGCAGCGTCGCCTGGGTGCCGGCGTCGATGGCGCAGGTCTGGCCATCGCACGCCTTCAAGGCCGCCATCAGCGCCCGGGCGCGGGCGGGATAGTCCTCGATGCCGGTCATCACGTCGGCCGAGACCAGCTTGCTGGCCCGGCTGGCGGCGCGGGCCAGACGCGCCTGCTCGGCCTGATGCTCGGCCAGGGCCTCGGCGCTCATGCCTTCGGGCAGCGCGTCGGGGTAGAGGTTGGCGAACTGCCGGCCGACGCCGTCGAGGCTCCACAGCACGCGGTCCACCAAGCCGGCGGTGCGGCGGGCGTCGCCGAGCCGGACAGCCACGTCGACGCGGGTGTCGAGGTCGGCCAGGGCGCGCATGCGGATCATGTTGTCGATCTGGGTCAGCATGTGCGCGGTCTGGGCGATGATCTCGACCTCCTGACGCTGCACCATCTCCTCGACGATGCGCGGCCGGCTCTCCACGATGGGGCAGCCCGCGGCGCCCTGGCCGCCGGTGGCGCCGGTCACGGCGCCGGCCGCACCGCCGGTCACGGCGGACACGACGGATCCCAGCAGCCCGTCGCTCGCCTCGGAAAAGCAGCCGCCACCTCCGCCACCGCCGCCGAAGAAGCTGTTGAGGAGGCCGCCCAGGAAGGCGTGGGCCGGCGGCGGGCAGCCGATGGCGACGGCCAGGACCACGGCCATGGCCGTGGATGTGCGCATCCAGCGCGCGCTCATGGTGTCTCTCCTTCATGGGGTGTCTCCAGGGTGTCGGCGGCCTCGGTCAGGCCGTTGCGGCGCAGCCATTCGACGGCGAAGCGTTGCGGCCCGGCCTCGGCCATCAATTCGAAGGCGCGGCGCTTGTGGGCCGCCCCGCCGCAGCCGCACACGGCGAGCGCCACCGGATCGAGGGTGAGCTGGCCCAGCCGGCTGCCCTCGGGCGTCTTGAAGAAGACGTCGCGGCGCGGCATGGCGCGGGCGACCTGCGCCGCCTGGGTGGCGTTGAGGCCCCAGTCGCGCAGGATGGAGCGCTTGGCGGCGTTGGGGTCGCCCAGCAGCACCAGGACCTGGATGGTCTTCAGCATCGCCGCGATGGCCGAGCCCTCGATGTCCTCGAGCTGGTGGGTGGCGAGCACCAGGGCGACGTTCTTCTTCGGCCCGCGCCGGCGCAGCTCGTCCAGCTCGGCCGGCTGGTGCTTCAAGGCCTTGAACGCCTCGTCGACCAGGAACAGGGTCGGCCGTCCGTCCTCGAACAGCCGGTAGAAGCGCCGGAACAGCGCCGTGATCACCGGCGCCGCACCGGGGCCGCGGTCGATCAGCGCGCCGATGTCCACCGTGGTCCAGGCGGAGCCGAGGAAGCGGTCCTCCGCCGCGTCGACCAGATCGCCGTAGGGACCGCCGCGTCCGTAGGGCTCCAGCGCGATGCGGATGATGTTGTCCTGCACCAGATGGGCGAGGTGCGACAGCGTGCGTTCGCTTGGTGGCGAAACGGCCAGCAGGTGCAGCGCCGCGTCCACCGCATCACCCGCTTCGGCGGCCGACAGGGTGCCAGGCGCCAGCACGCCTTGCAGGCGCAGCAGGTCCATGACGAAGCGATGGCCCCAGGCGAAGCCGTTTGCCGTGTCCACGTCGGCCAGCGGCTGCAAGGCGAGGTCGCCGAGCGCGCCGTCGCCGGAGCCCATGGACAGGAACTCGCCGCCGGCCGCCCAGGTGGCGACGAGACTGGTGCTCTCGGTGGCGTCCACGTCGATCCACACGACGCGCCCATTCGGCACGCGGGCGAGGAACTGGTGGCCCAGGACGGCCAGCACGGTGGACTTGCCGGTGCGCGGCGGCCCGATCACCAGCGCCGCGCCGTCCGGACCCTGGTGGAGGTCGAGCCTCAGCGGCGTGCCGCCCTCGGCCTCCAGCTGCATGAGGGGATCGCATGTGAGGTGCGGGTTGCGTTCCGGTCCGCCCCAGGCCGAGGAGAGGATGAGGAAGTCGGCGAGCTGGACCTGGGTCAGCGGCACCTTGCGCGGGTTGGGGCGCACGTGGCCGGGCAGCGTGCCGTACCACGCCCGCTCGGCGCCCCAGGTCTCCTCGATGACGGTGAAGCCCAGCGCGCGCAGCGCCTTGACCAGCTCGTCGCGGCGCTCCTCCACCTCTTCGACGCTGCGGCCCCACAGCGCGGCGGTGGGGGTCATCCAGCCGGAGCTGGTGCCGGCCTGCTCGGCCTCCAGCCGGGCGGCCTCGGCCTCCAGCGCCTCCATGACGCCGACCGGGTCGTGGCGCAGGGCGGCGTAGCCGCCGACGGCGCGCAGCAGCACCGAGCGCCAGTCGTAGGAGGTGTCGTCGTGCTTGCGCCACAGCGCGGCGAAGACGCCGCGCGCCTGCACGTGGTCCATGGCCTCGAAGCGCACCGACCAGCGGAAGGGAAACGGCAGCGTGTCGAGGGCGTTGAGCAGGCCGGGATGGCTGGCCCTGGGGTAGCCGCCGATGCCGATCACCCGGACGTGCCACGCCTCCCCGCCGTTGCTCCAGGCCGGGAACGAGCCGGGGACGAAGCCGACGTCCACCAAGTTGGCCTTGATCGGGAAGCCGGGGATGTCGGGTGCCGCCACGTAGGACTGGTGGATGGGCGAGACGCAGTTGTGCAGCAGGGTCTGCACGCCGTCGTCGTCCAGCATCCTGGCCCATCCCACCGCGCGGCCGAGCAGCGAGGCGAACTGAAGAACCAGTTGGCGGAACGGCTCGACGTGGTCGCGCATGACGTCCGGCCGGGCGCGCTCCGGCGGGTTGCGGGTGAACCAGGACGCCACGGTGCGCGTGGCCGGCCGGGAGGGCGTGTAGGTGATCGCCACGAAGGTGCGCGTGCGCAGTTGCCGGCCGGCGCCGTCGAGACGCTCACGCCGTTCCCGGTCGATCAGTTCGGACACCGGGTGCGCGCCGGTGGAGCGCGGGTAGCCGCCGGCCGCGCGGCGCTGCATCTCGAAATGGAAGGTCCAGCCGCCGGTGAAGGGGAACAGCACGTTGCCGGCGGCCAGCGCCGTCTGCATCCGCTCGGCCGGGTCCTGGCCGTCCTGGTCGCGGCCGCCGTACTCCACCACGGCCATCAGCGCGCCGTCCTCCTCCAGCAGCACCACGCCGGGCCAGACGAAGCAGTCCCACGGCAGGTGCCGGGACAGCGCGTCGAAGCCGTCGTCGAAGGCGGTCAGGTCGAGCATGCCTCACCTCGGGGCGCGGTAGGACGAGAGGGACAGCGAGCGGCCGCGGGTGCGCAGGGCGCGCAGCAGCCACGCCGAGGCGTTCTGGCGGACGATCTCCAGCCACCAGGGGTCGCGGCGGGTGAGATAGCGCGCCGTCAGGAAGACCAGCAGGAACCCCGCCACCGCCTGTGGGACGGCACCCAGGGCCAGCCACAGCTCCGCGGCCAGCCAGACGGCGATGGCCAGCAGCTCCATGGGCACGCCGAGCGGCATCTTGGTCGGCCGCACCGAGGTCCGGCGCACCGGCTTCTCCCATCCCTCCGGCAAAGACGGGGGCGGCAGCGGCGGGGCCTGCATCGCTCAGCCCCCCGCCAGGGCGATGATGGCGTCGCGCGCCCCGTAGGCGGCGGCGCCGGCGACGGTGAAGACGAACACCACCACCCCGGCGATGCGCGAGAACATCGCCGCGACCAGCGCCAGCAGCAGCCCGGCGGTCACCGCGATCGGCACGAAGTTGGCGTCGAACACCGCCTGCCAGGACAAAAGCTCGGCACCGAGGTTGGCGATCACCTGGGCGTGCGCCGTCCGCGCCGTCCACGCCAGCACCAGCGCCAGGGCCAATCCCCGGCGCGCGTTACCAGAGGCCCGCATGATCTCCTCCACCGTCAAGCTCCCCCGCCCCCAGCGGGCGGAGGACGAACCCATGCTCCGGGGCGTAGCCGTCGACCCGGACGATCCCGTTCACGAAGCGGCGCCCGTCGACGTGGCGCGCGAGGTGCACCACCGCGTGCACGGCCTTGGCGATCCAGCGCATCTGCAGGGCGTCCATGGTCACACCGCCGAGGCCCACCATCTGCGCGATGCGGTCGAGCGCGTCCCAGGCCGAGCCGGCGTGCACGGTGCACAGCCCCGGATGCCCGGTGGTCCAGCCCACCACCATCGCCCTGGCCTCGGCCCGCCGCACCTCGCCGAGCACCAGATGCGTCATCGGCACGCGCAGCGCGCCCGCGACCAGCGCCTCCAGGGTGACCGGCGGGTCGGCCCACGGGTCGGCGACCAGGACGTAGGCGTGCGGGCACGGCGGCTCGAACTCGTAAGGGTCCTGGAGCACAGCCGGCAGCCCCTCCAAGAAGACGGGCTCCTCCAGGCAGGCGCGCAGCAGCGTCGTCTTGCCGGTGTCCACGTCCCCGGCGATCACCACCGTGCGGCGCTCCGCGATCAGGCGGCGGAGGATGCCGGCCTGCTCTGCGGACATGGCGCCCGAGGCCACCCAGTCGTCCAGCGTGACGCGGCCCTGGTAGGGCTTGCGGATCGAACAGGCCGGGCCGGTGGTGACCGGCTCGACGTCGGCGTGGATGCGCTCGCCGGTCTCCGGCAGGGTGACGTCCAGCGTCGGGCGGTCGCGGCGCAGCTCCTTGCGCGCGAAGCCGGCGACGGTGGCGAGGAACCGGCGCACCTGCTCGGGGTCCACCTCACGGACGAACTCCGGCGACGGGCCGTTCTTCACCACCACACGGCACTGTCCCTGCCCGCGCAACGGCGGCAGCACCAGGACGTTGGCGACGTCCCCGCGCGTCAGCAGGTCGCCGAACAGCGCCTCCATCAGCCGGCGCAAGGCCAGCAGCAGCAATTCGCGGCGGGCCGGCTCGCCGTTCTCCACCAGTTCGGTCATGATCCCCCTCCGGCGCGTTTGCCCAGCGGGTCGAAGCCCTTGGCCACCGGGTGGGCGTCCGCCCGTGCCGCGCGGTCACGGGCCTGGAGCGTTTCCAGGATGGCCGCGCGCATCTCGCGCACGGCGGCCTCATCCAGGCCCTCGTGCGCGACGTTGAGGATCGCCAGCACGGTGATGAGGAGGTCGTCGATCCGCGTCACCAGGATCTCCAGCCGGTCCGGCTTCAGCCCCTCGCGGGCGATGGCGGCGAGGCCGCGGTCGAGCGCGTAGACCAGCGCGTCGCTGAAGTGGCGCAGCCGCTGGCGGCCCCGCACCAGCTCCACCTGATGGGCCAGCACCTCGGGCAGGCGCACCGAGACGTGCCGGGTCTTGGAGGGATCGGGTGTCGCGCTCATGTGAGGGGCCTCGGCGCCGGGCGCTTCTTCCCGCCGGGCACCAGCTGCACGCCGAACCAGGGATTGGCCTTGGGGTTGGGGAGCCAAGCGCCGGCCGGCGGGCCGTAGAGCCCTGTCCAGCGCCGATCGCTGTAGGGATGCAGGCGGGTGCCGCGGATCGGCTTGCCGTAGCCAAAGACGATCAGGTCGTTGCCATCCATCTCCAGGGCCGCGTGCATCGGCATCACCGGCCGGCGGTCCACCCGCACCCCACGGCTGACGGTGGGGAAGAGGTCGAGCAGCCCCTTGGAGGTGGAGCGTGTCGGCACCTCCTCGACGGCCTCGCCGACCATGCGGCTGATCCGTTCGGCCTCGTCCGACGAGTTCGGGCGGAAGGCGACCAGCCGGCAGTTGGCGGTGAGGCCCTTGCCGTACTGCTCCTCCACCTCCCACAGGCTCTGCGCCAGCAGCAGCAGGCGGATGCCGTAGTCGCGCACGTAGCGGATCCACTCCGCGGCTTCCTGCATGTGGAACTGGAGGAACTCGTCGAGCACCACCAGCAGCCGCCAGCACCGCGCCCGGCCGTCGTCGGCCAGATCGCGGTCTACGGTCAGGAAATCGATCATCTGCGTCAGGATCAGCTTGAAGACCCGACGCAGGCGCCGCGCGTCGAGCGGGCGGGCGACGATGTAGAGCGTCACCGGCCGCGCGCCGGCCACGAGGTCGGCGATGGTGAAGTCGCTGGCGGCGGTCTGCGCCTCCAGCACGCCGTCCTCGAACTCGGCGAGCAGCACCGAGCAGGTGACGTAGACCGACTTGCGGTAATGCTGGCTCTTGTCGGGGCCGGCCTCGCGCGCGCCGCCCTTGGGCGCCGGATCGGCGCGGCCGTCCGCTTCGGCGAGGCTCTTGTCCCACAACTCCTGGGCGGCGCGCCGGGCAGTCGGGTGCACGCCGTCGGCCAGCATGCGCTTCAGCCCGTCGTCGCCGAGCAGCACGTGACGCCGCGCCCCGGCCAGCGATTTCTCGGAGTCCGGGGCGGATGTGAGCAGGTAGACGAAGACGCCGGTGAAATAGGAGAAGGCGGCGTTGCGCCAGTGCCCCTCCCTTTCGCCCTCGGTGAGGATGCGCGCGGCGTGCTGGCAGTCGGGCACCAGGAAGGGCGCCGGACGCACCGCCATCAGCGGGTTGTAGCGCGGGCCGCCTTCGCGGGCGAGGTCGAGCACGACGACGTCGGTGGCCCGCTCGCGCGCCCGGCCGCTGTCCTGCACCAGCGATCCCTTGAAGTCCCACACCACGGCGCTCTCGCGCCAGCCCTCGAACAGCGTCGGCAGCACGCCGGTGGTGGTCTTGCCGGAGCCGGTCGGGCCGACCATCAGCACCGGCTGCATGGTGCGTTCGCGCAGCAGGTGCCGGCCGTAGGCGCCGAGGATGACGGCGGAGTCCATCGCCGGACCTCCTACAGCAGCCCGCTGCGCCGCACGTCGGCGCGTGCGGCCCAGCGGCCGGCGCCGAAGCGGTGCAGCCGGGTGCCGGTCAGGTCGAACCAGACCCGCACGCCGACGGCCACGGCGCAGCACAGCGACACGACGGTGGCGACGTCGACGATCCAGCGGTGCCCCGGCGCCGGCAGCCCGCGCCAGCCGAGGAACTGCCCAGGCCAGTACAGCGCGACGCCGCCGACACGGATGCCGCCGAACGTGGCGGGCCAGGAGAACAGCCAGCCGGTCAGCTCGGTGATGGCGAACACGGCGGCCAGCCAGAGCAGCAGCCAGCCCAGGAGACGCGCGCGCATGGCGAGGATCCTCCCCACAAGGCCGGCCCGCAGCCAGCCGCGCAGGCTCGGGTCGCAGAACGGGATGCGGTCGGTGAAGAGCACGGGCCGGCCGGCGAAGGTCGGCCGCACACCACCCAATGGGTGCAGCCGGAAGACGAAGCGCAGCCAGGCGCGCCGGCCGTCCTCCAGTTCCACCGGCCACCACGCGAAGCGGCGCTCGCCGTGCAGGATGGACACCGGCATCCTCATCGCTCAGGCCCTCCGCGCTCCTGGAGGTGGTCCCGGGCGTCGCGCTCGCGGCGTTCGCGCATCTCGGCGAGCTGGTCCTGGTGGGCGCGGCGCTCGCGCTCGTCCATCCAGCCCAGGCGGTCGGTGGTCACCTCGACGGCGTCATGGCGCAGCCAGCGCGTGACGACGGCCGGATCGAGGAAGAGGTCGCGGTCGTGCTGGACACCGCGCACCATGACGTGCAGGTGCTGGTTGCCGTGGGGGTGCGCCATGTCGGGCTTGCGCTCGACCGCCGCCACCCACTCAAGCGGACCGATCCGCTCCTCCCAGGCGGCGACGATCGCGCGCCCGTAGGAGGTCATGTCGGCGATGCGGTGGCCGTCGTTCGGGCTGACGATGACGTGGAAGACGCGGCGGTCGTGCCCCCAAGCCTCGGCGATCTCCGCCTTGTCGATGCCGGTGCGCTCGTGGTCGAAGAGCAGCCCTTCCTTGCTCAGGTAGCCGGCCAGGGCGGCGACGGAGTTCGGGTACGCGCCGCGGGCGCGGTCGTGGTAGATGACCTTGACGGTGACCGGCCGGGCGTAGGCGCTGGCTTCATTAGGCGCGCCGCGCACCTTGACGCGGCGCTCGCGGCGGCGGGTGTAGTCGCCGGCCAGCCGGCGCGAGCGGTCGCCGAGCGCCGTCATGCGCGCCCGGAAGGCGTCGTCGTTCAGGATCCCGTCGAAGATCGAGCCGCGGCGCGCCATGCCCTTCCGTCCTCCGCAGGCGAAGGCCGGAGCGGCATGCGCGCCACTCCGGCAGGAGGTGGCGCGCAGGACCGGCGGGAGGCGGGGACATACAACCCCGGACCGGTAACGATGCGCCACAGCAGAAAGGTTAACGCATGATTAACCGTTTGCAAGTAATCGAACGGAGTAGCGGCGGTTCGCGCCATGTCGTGTTCACGAAAAGCACGCCTATCGGCGGCGAGCACGTTCAAGTCATTGCTTCATAACGACCAACAAGCACAACGCCATCCGCTTTATCTTGCTGAACAGTGCTTTCCGATACGCCGCGATTGACCGTGCTGATGTTCGCTGAACGGCGCTGGGACACTCTGTGCGTCTCCAGCCATCGCGGTGATCCGGCCATCGGGGCGAGCGGCGCGGACGGCGTACCGACAAAGGCCGGCCTGTGGTCCGGTGGGCGGGGCGCCCCGGTGCGGAGCCCCCCGCCCGCCGGCTCAACTCCGGCCGAACAGCTCGGTGGCGATGCGCGCCACGCCGGCCTCCAGCGCCCCGCCGCGCGCCGCCTCCTGCACGAGCAGGCCGGCCGGCAGCACCCCCGACAGGCCCGGTTCGTC
>DASWVP010000211.1:0-3562 GCA_036401175.1 Azospirillum sp.
TGGCACCGGGCAGGAAGCTGTACTCCAGCCCGTTGCGCGCCAGCGTCACCAGATCCGCGTAGGACAGCCCGTAGGTGGTCGCCGCGCGCTGCAGCTCGTTGGTCAGGTCGCTGCGGCTGACGCCTTCATCGTCGGTGGAGACGACGGTGGGCACGCCCGCCTTGCGGTAGACCGGGAAGGGATGCCGCTGGTCGCGCACGCCCAGGATCTGGTCGTTGCTGGACAGGGCGATCTCCACCGCCACGCGCCGCTCCGCCATCAGGCGCAGCAGGCCCCAGGGGTCGTCCTCGTACATGACGTCCACGCCGTGGCCGATTCGCTTGGCGTGGCCCAGCTCGACCGCTTGGCGGATGTGGAAGCGCAGATCCTCCGGCGGCACGATCCCCAGCGTCAGCTCGCCCGCGTGCAGCGCCACGTTGACGCCGGGCATCACGCGGTGCAGCGCGTCGATCATGCGCATGTGCAGCGTGTAGTCGGCGCGGGCGATCCGGTAATCCTCGGGCCCGACGAAGTTCAGCCCGACCACGCGCGGCTCCGCCTGCGCCAGCAGGAAGGCGAACAGCGTCTGCGCGAAGACGCGGGCCGGCGACTGGTTGCGGCCGACCTGCTGGAGGTAGCGCACCGACACGCCGCAGCCGTCGGACGGGTCGGCGGTGCCGCAGCGCAGCACGCCGCGCATGCGCGCCTCGACCCGGTCCAGGTCGGCCTTGGCGCCGGGGATCAGGTCGCCCAGCCCGGCCTCCATCAGCCGCCGGGTGGTGTCCGCCGCGTCGCCGTTCCAGCCCGCCTTGTCGGCAAGGTCGCGGACCGCCCCGGCGTTGCCGGCCGTCGCCATCAGCTCGACGTGCTCGACGCGCTGGCGGCCGGCACGGTCCACCGCTTCGGCCAGCAGGTCGCCGGCGGCGCCGGTGGCGGCGCCGAAGCGGCCGAAGGTGACGAAGAACTGGTCGTGCCCGCTCCACCCGCTCACCGGCACGAAGTCGCGCAGCGACAGCGCGTTCACCGTCTTCGTGTAAAGCCCCTGGTCCGTCAGCAGCGCGCCCGCCGGCACCGTCCCGGCGGCGCAGGTCGCCTTGGGGGCTGGCGGTCTGAAGGCCATCGCCGCCGTGTCCAGGCACAGCGACTGCTCGGCCGCCATGCGGATGTAGCTTTCCGCGTAGACGGCGCCGGACAGGTGGCTGTGCAGGTCCGCGCCCTTGGGCATGCGGGCGAGGAAGGCGCGCAACTCCGGCGGGCTGGCGCGCACCTGCTCGAACCGCTGCGCCGCGGCACCCCCGGCGCCGGTCCGCGGCATGCCGGCGCAGGCGGTCGCCAGCAGGGCGGCCAGCAGGGCCGTGAACAGGCCGGTGCGGGTGCGGGTCATCGTCGGTCGTCCCCCAGAGATTTCGCGTCCGCCGCACTTTAGGACGCAAGCGTGCAACCGGGCAATGCGAAGCCGATGGTCAGCACGGCCAAGCAGGGCTCCGAACTCGGGTTAACGGAAGAGTGCTGGTAAGGGGCGGGTTTTGAGACACGGATGCACACGGATATCCACGGATGCACACGGAAAAATGAATTCTCTTCATCCGTGTGCATCCGTGCGCCGGCCTCGCCGGCATCCGTGTGTATCCGTGTCCTCCCTTTCTCGACCCGGTCGCATGTTAACCTGAGTTCGGAGCCCTGCACGGCCAAGCCGCGCCCTTTTACAGTTCGGTCCGGCGCGGTATGGTCCGGGCCACGACTCGACCCGCCTGTGCCCTGGGAGGCCCCATGACCGACGCGCCCACGCTGACCGACGCCATCCGCCTGTTTCGCGGCGGCGATCTGGCCGGGACGGAGGCCGCGTGCCGCCGCATGCTGGAGGCCAACCCGAAGGACGCGCAGGCGCTGCACCTGCTGGGCCTCGTCGCCGCGCACACCGGCCATCCCGAGGCGGCGCTGGTGCTGTTCGACAAGTCCATCGACGCCGACGGCGACGATCCGTCGACGCACAACAGCCGCGGCAGCCTGCTTTTCCAACTCGGCCGCGCCGCCGATGCGGAACCGGCCTTCCGCCGCGCCCTGGCGCTGAACGACGCGCTGCCGGAGGTGCACGGCAACCTCGGCAACGTGCTGAAGACGCTGGGCCGCCCGGACGAGGCGGAGCCCTGCTACCGCCGCGCGCTGGAAATGCGCCCCGACGCGCCGGAGATGCTGAACTTCCTCGGCACCACGCTGCGCGACCTCGGCCGGCTGGACGAATCGGAGGCGAGCTTCCGCGCCGCGCTGTCCAAGGCGCCGGACTACCTGGACGCCCGCTACAACCTGTCCGAGGTGCTGTCCACCCAGGGGCAGTTGGAGGAGGCGGCCGAAGGCTTCCGCGCGGTGATCGCGGCGGCGCCGAAGTTCGTGCCCGCGCACGTCGGCCTCGCCCACGCGCTGCAAAGCCTCGACCGCGCCGGCGAGGCGGTGGAGGCGATCGAGGCGGCGCGCGCCATCGACCCCGCCCACCCGCTGATCGCCTTCACCCGCCGGCTGATCTATTCCAACGCGGTGCCCGGCTGGCACCTGCCGATGATCAACGACTTCGAGCGCAACGAGGCGTACAAGGCGGCGCTGGAACGCGCGGTGACGCCGGACAGTCTGGTGCTGGAGATCGGCACCGGATCGGGCATCGTGTCGATGATGGCGGCGCGCGCCGGGGCGCGCAAAGTGGTGACGTGCGAGGTCAACCCCATCCTCGCCCGCGTGGCGGCGGAGACGGTGGCGCTCAACGGCTACGCCGACCGCGTCACCGTGGTGCCGAAGCTGTCCACCCAGCTCACGGTCGGCGACGGCGGCGACCTGCCGGAGAAGGCGGACGTCTTCGTCTCCGAACTCATCAACATCGGCATGCTGGCGCCGCGCATGCTGTCGGTCCTCCAGCACGCGCGCACGCATCTGGTGAAGCCCGGCGGCCGGATCATCCCGGCGGCGTCCACCGTCTACGCCATGCTGGTGGAAACGCCGGAGCTGGCGCGCATCAACCCGCTCAAGACCATCGACGGCTTCGACATGTCGGCGATGGACGTCTTCCGCTCCCCCGGCTACGCGCAGATCGACCTTGCGGCCGACGCCCACGCGCCGCTGTCGGCGACCTTCACGGCGCTCGACTTCGACTTCACCCGCGCCATGCCGGAAGACGGCGAGCGCGACATCGAGGTGGAGGTCACGGCGCGCGGCACCTGCCACGGCGTGGCCTTCTGGTTCGACCTGTTCATGGACGACGAGGTGGTCTACCGCTCGGAAAGCCGGGCGCGCACCAACCACTGGAAGCAGGCGATGATGTTCCTGGAAGTGCCGATTCGCGTCGATCCGGGACAGCGCCTGACCATCCGCGCGCGCTACGACAACAACCAGATTTCCTTCGGCGTGGTGGGGTAGAGCCGCCATCGCCGACGTGACGGGGCGTCGCCCGTCACGTCGGCGTTTGTTCCCGCCGCCCGAACGATCAGAATTCCTTCCAATCGTCCTCGTCGGCCTGGGCGCGCTGCAGCGTGCCCGCCGCCGTCTTGACCGCCGGGGCGGCGGCCGGGGCGGCCTTGCGCGGCGCCGGCTTGGCCGC
>DASWVP010000212.1:0-7408 GCA_036401175.1 Azospirillum sp.
CCGGAGCCGAGCGCGAGTACAACGCGCTGTTCATCGGCGTCGTGCGCGGCGAACTCGTCCCCTACGCCTCCTATTACCGCACCGGCTTCCTGAATGACCGGCCGCTGGCCCGCGTGCGGCAGGACCTGCTGACGCTGGGCATCGAACGCGCCCCCGGCGTCGCCGAGCCGGAAGACCACGTCGCCACCCTGTGCGAGGTCATGGCGGCCCTGATCGATGGCACGCTCGGGGCCTCCGACCTCGACCGGCAGAAGCGGTTCTTCGACCGGCATCTGGCGCCCTGGGCCGGGCATTTCTTCACGGATCTGGAGCATGCCGAGGCGGCGCGCCTCTACCGGCCGGTCGGCGCCATCGGCCGGCTGTTCATGGATATCGAAGCCGAGGCATTCGGGATGGTGGCGCGGGAGGGCCAGGAGTCATGAACCACAGGAACGACAAGACCGGGATCGAGCGCCGCGACTTGCTGAAGGGCCTGGGCCTGGGCGCGGTCGGGGCCGCCGCCGCGACGGCGCTGCCCGACGCGGCCGAGGCGTACGAGCCGCCGCAGGATCAGGTCAGGCAGCGCTACCGGGAGACCGAGCACGTGAAGCGCTTCTACGCCCTCAACCGGCTGTAGGCGCGGGAGGTCCAGCCATGTTGATCAAACGCAGCTCCGGCGCGGCGTCCCGCGCGTCCCTCACCCGCACGCTGACGGCCGGCGACGGCGTCAGCCGCCGCTCGTTCCTCCAACGCTCCGGCCTCGCGGCCGGCGGCATGGCGGCGCTGGGCGCGCTCCCCGCCACCATGATCCGCAAGGCCGAGGCCGCCGGCCCCATCCCGGGCGTCGAGACGGTCACCCGCAAGAACATCTGCACGCACTGCTCGGTCGGCTGCACGGTGATCGCCGAGGTGCAGAACGGCGTGTGGACCGGGCAGGAACCCGGCTGGGAAAGCCCGATCAGCCAGGGCACGCACTGCGCCAAGGGCGCCTCGGTGCGCGAGCTGACGCACGGCGAACGGCGGGTGAAGTACCCGCTGAAGCTGGTGAACGGCGAATGGACGCGCATCACCTGGGATCAGGCGATCGAGGAGATCGGCAACAAACTGATGGAGATCCGCGAGAAATCGGGTCCCGACAGCGTGTTCTGGCTGGGCTCCGCTAAGTTCTCGAACGAGGGCGCCTATCTCTACCGCAAGCTGGCCGCCTTCTGGGGCACCAACAACGTCGACCATCAGGCGCGCATCTGCCATTCCACCACGGTCGCCGGCGTGGCGAACACGTGGGGCTACGGCGCCATGACGAACAGCTACAACGACATCCAGAACTCCAAGGCGCTGGTCATCATCGGCGGCAACCCGGCCGAGGCGCACCCCGTGTCGATGCAGCACATGCTGCGCGGCAAGGAGCGCAACCGCGCACCCTTCATCGTCATCGACCCGCGCTTCACCCGCACCGCCGCGCACGCCACCGAGTATGTCCGCATACGGCCGGGCACCGACATCCCGGTGGTCTGGGGCATCCTCTGGCACGTCTTCGAGAACGGGTGGGAGGACAAGGAGTACATCCGCCAGCGCGTCTACGGCATGGATCAGGTCCGCGCCGAGGTGAAGAAGTGGGACCCCGCCACGGTCGAGCGCGTCTCCGGCGTGCCCGGCGAGCAGCTGAAGCGCGTTGCCGAGGCGATGGCGAAGAACCGGCCCAGCACGCTGATCTGGTGCATGGGCGCCACGCAGAAGACGGTCGGCACCGCCAACGTCCGCGCCTTCAGCATCCTGCAGCTGGCGCTGGGCAACATCGGCGTGGAGGGCGGCGGGGCCAACATCTACCGCGGCCACTGCAACGTCCAGGGCGCCACCGACTTCGGCCTCGACGTCTCCACCCTGCCCGCCTACTACGGGCTGGCGGAAGGGGCGTGGAAGCATTTCTGCCGCGCCTGGGACGTGGATTTCGACTGGATGACGTCCCGCTTCGCCTCCAAGGAGCTGATGGAGGCCAAGGGCATTCCCACCACCCGCTGGTTCGACGCCGTGCTGGCGAAGAAGGAGGAGCTGCAGCAGCCCGACAACCTGCGCGCCATGGTGTGCTTCGGCCACGGCGGCAACACCGTGACCCGCATGCCCGACATGGTCAGGGGGCTGGAAAAGCTGGACCTGCTGGTCATCGCCGACCCGCACCCGACAACCTTCGCGGCGATCAGCGGCCGGCGTGACGGCAGCTACATCCTGCCGGCCTGCACCCAGTTCGAGACGGACGGCTCGCGCACCTGCTCCAACCGCTCCATGCAGTGGGGCGAGCGGGTGGTGAACCCGATCTTCGAGTCGAAGGACGACTACGAGATCATGTACCTGCTGGCCCGCAAGCTGGGCTTCGCCAACGAGATGTTCAAGCACATCACGGTCGAGGGCACCCGCCCCGTGCCGGAGGACATCCTGCGGGAGATCAACCGCAGTTGCCTGGCCATCGGCGCCACCGGCCAGTCGCCCGAGCGGCTGAAGCTGCACATGAAGCACCAGGCCGACTTCGACAAGATCACCATGCGCGCGACCGACGGTCCGTGCGCCGGCGACTACTACGGCCTGCCCTGGCCGTCGTGGGGCCATCCGGAGCTGAAGCACCCCGGATCGGCCGTGCTGTACGACACCTCCAAGCACGTGATGGACGGCGGCGGCACCTTCCGCGCCCGCTTCGGTGTGGAGCGCGAGGGCGTCACCCTGCTGGCCGAGGGGTCATCCTCGGTGGGTGCCGAGATCCAGGACGGCTATCCCGAGTTCACCATGGCCGTGTTGAAGAAGCTGGGCTGGGACAAGGACCTGACGGCCGAAGAGATGCAGGTCATCCAGGCCATCGGCGGCGGCAAGATCGACGAGGTGAGCTGGCAGACCGACCTGTCCATGGGCATCATCCGCGTGGCACTCAAGCACGGCTGCCTGCCCTACGGCAACGCCAAGGCGCGCGCCGTGGCATGGAACCTGCCGGACCCCGTGCCGATCCACCGCGAGCCGGTCTACACGCCGCGCAAGGACCTCGTGTCCGAATTCCCGGCGATCCAGGACCGCCGCGACTTCCGCCTGCCGCACATCAACAGGTCGGTCCAGGCGAGCGCGTTGGAGCGGGACATCCCGTCGAAGTTCCCCTTCATCCTCACGTCGGGCCGTCTGGTCGAATACGAGGGCGGCGGCGAGGAGACCCGGTCCAACCGCTGGCTGGCCGAGCTGCAGCAGAGCATGTTCGCCGAGATCAACACCCGCGATGCCGAACGCCTGGGCATCCGCGACAACGCCTGGGTCTGGGTGTACGGCCCGGAGAACAGCGCCAAGGCCAGGGTGCGCGCGCTGGTCACCAACCGCGTCGGGCCCGGCACGGTGTTCATGCCCTTCCACTTCTCCGGCTACTGGCAGGGCGAGAGCCAGCGCGGCGCCTACCCGCCCGGCACCGACCCGATCGTGCTGGGCGAGCCGGCGAACGGCGTGACCACCTACGGCTACGACCCGGTCACGTTCATGCAGGAAACCAAGGTCACGCTCTGCCGCGTGGAACCGGCGTGATGGCCGGCGGAATGAGAGGACGCAACCAATGGCACGCATGAAGTTCCTGTGCGACGCCGAGCGCTGCATCGAGTGCAACGCCTGCGTCACCGCCTGCAAGAACGAGCACGAGGTGCCCTGGGGCATCAACCGCCGCCGCGTCGTCACGCTGAACGACGGCAATCCGGGCGAGCGCTCCATCTCCATGGCCTGCATGCACTGCACCGATCCGCCGTGCGCCGCCGTGTGCCCGGTGGACTGCTTCTACCAGACGTCCGATGGCGTGGTGCTGCATTCCAAGGATCTGTGCATCGGCTGCGGCTATTGCTTCTACGCCTGCCCGTTCGGTGCCCCGCAGTTCCCGCAGGCCACCAACTACGGCGGGCGCGGCAAGATGGACAAGTGCACCTTCTGCGCCGGCGGCCCGGAGGCCGACAACACGCCCGACGAATTCCAGAAGTACGGCAAGAACCGTCTGGCCGAAGGCAAGCTGCCGCTGTGCGCCGAGATGTGCTCGACCCGCGCGCTGATGGCCGGCGACGGCGAGGAACTGGCCGACATCTACAAGGAACGCGCGGTGCGGCGCGGCTACGGCTCCGGCGCCTGGGGCTGGGCGACCGCCTACGGCCGCGACGACAAGGGAGACGCGTTGAGCCCCGGCCGCACCGGCACCGCCGGAAGCTGAGCGCGGGAAGGAGGACCACCATGAAGACGCTCCGCCACCTTCTGCTCGTCGCGGCGCTGCTGATGGCGCTGCCGGCCGTGGCCCTGGCCCAGCTCACCCAGCAGCCCGGTCCGAACTCGCCCACCTCCAAGGACCAGGTCGAGCTGTACAGCCCGGCGCAGGATCAGCTTGTCGGCCGCGTCAGCATCCCGGACAGCAAACTCGGCGTGCTGGTCCAGCCGGAGGGGCGCGAGTGGCGGGAATTCCGCACCTTCTGGCTGCGCATCATCGCCGGCGTCCTGATCGTCGGCATGGTCGCGGCGCTGGCCCTGTTCTATCTGATGCGCGGCCCCATCCGCATCGACCACGGGCGGTCGGGCCGCACCGTGCCGCGCTTCGGCGGCATCGACCGCTTCGCCCACTGGACGACGGCGACCAGCTTCCTGGTGCTGGCGCTCACCGGCCTCGCCGTCACCTTCGGCCGGCCGCTGCTGATCCCGCTGTTTGGCCATCAGGTCTTCTCGACGCTGGCCGAGGGCAGCAAGGTGGTGCACAACTTCTTCAGCCTGCCGTTCGTCCTGGGCGTGCTGCTGATGCTGGTCCTGTGGGTGCGCGACAACATCCCGGAACGGGCCGACCTCGTGTGGCTGAAAAGCATGGGCGGCCTGCTGTCCAGGTCCGGCGAGCATCCCGAATGCGGGCGTTTCAACGCCGGGCAGAAGGGCATCTTCTGGGCGGTGGTGCTGGGCGGCGGCGCGCTGGCGGTGACGGGGTTCATGCTGATGACGCCGTTCGCCTTCACCGGCATCGGCGGCATGCAGATCCTGCACGTGGTCCACGCCGTGCTGGCGGCGCTGCTGATCGCGGTGATCATCGCGCACATCTACATCGGCTCGATCGGCATGGAAGGCGCCTTCGACGCCATGGGCAGTGGCGAGGTGGACGAGAACTGGGCCAAGGACCACCACCGCGGCTGGTACGAGCAGCAACGCAAGCGGGCGCGCGCCAACGACACGCGCCGGGCAGACCCCAGGGCTGCCGAATAGGGCGTAGGGCGTAGGGCCTCAGCGGCCGGAGAACTTCCGCTGCTCGATGGAGCCGCCCTCCCCCACCCGCACGCTCTGCATCGCGAAGGCGTCGTCGGCGGGCTCGCTGAAGATTCCGTCCAGCGTGAAGCCCGCCACCACGGCCAGGACAAGCACGAACAGAACGGCGAACGCGAAGGCCTTCATGGTGCTTCCTCCATCGGGATTCCCATTTCGTCCTATCCCGACAACAGAAGCTGCCGGCCGGCGTTGCGCGCGGCGAAGCGTCCTTGACAATGGTTTCAAATGAAACTATCACTCCCTGGAGCAAGCCGGCCCGCGGACGCGGCACCGCCGGAAAACCTGAAGGGAGTGAACGACCAATGCTGGTTCAGCAGATCCACCACGTGGCGTACCGCTGCAAGGACGCGAAGGAAACCGTGCAGTTCTACAAGACGGTCCTGGACATGGACCTGATCGGCGCCATCGCCGAGGATCAGGTGCCCTCCACGAAGGAGCCGGACCCCTACATGCACATCTTCCTGGACGCCGGTGCGGGCAACATCCTGGCCTTCTTCGAGCTGCCGACCAAACCGCCGATGGGGCGCGACCCGAACACGCCGGACTGGACGCAGCACATCGCCTTCCAGGTGAAGGACGTCGACACGCTGACGGCGATCAAGGCGCGGGCCGAGGCGGCCGGCCTGTCGGTCGTCGGCCCGACCAACCACGAGATCTTCAAGTCCATCTACTTCTTCGATCCCAGCGGCCACCGCCTGGAGTGCGCGGCCTGGACGACGACGCCCGAGCAGATGAAGAAGATGAAGGACGTCGCCCACGACATGATCGAGGAGTGGAGCGTCACCAAGAAGCCGCCCCGCCACACCGCTTGGCTGCACGAGAAGGAATTCTCGGCCTAACCGCCGGCCTCCCCACGCGCCGGCACGATGAACGGCGGCCGCGCCGCCGTTCATCCATGCCCCCGCCGTCACCGAAAGAACACCGCCGCGCGGGCGCCGCCTGCCGGTAGCATTGGCGGACGCGGGAATTGCCGCCCGGCCCGCTCCACCATCTTGACGTATGCACATTGCCAGGAGCCATAATCGCGAACAATTTCGCGCCCTGGCCGCCGTTGGGTTTACACCGGACCGGAAAAGGCGCATTCGGTATCCGCTCGTCCCCCCACGCTGGCGGACACCCAATCGGAGGCGTTCCGTCCATGCGCAGGCCCGACCGCATCAACGTTCTCGGTGTCGGGATCAGCGCCATCAACGTGGGCGACGCGCTCGACACCATCGACCACTGGATCGACACGGGTCAGCGTTCCTACGTCTGCGTGGCCTGCGTGCACGGCGTCATGGAAAGCCAGCGCGATCCACGCATCCGCGCCATCTACAACGATGCCGGGATGGTCACACCCGATGGCATGCCGCTGGTCTGGCTCCTAAAGCTGGCCCGGCAGCGCCACGTCGACCGCGTCTATGGCCCGGACCTGATGCTGGCGGCGTTCGAGCGTTCCGTGGCGCGCGGCCATCGGCATTTCCTGTACGGCGTGACCGATGAAACCCTCGCGCGGCTGCGCGCCAGCCTGGAGGCGCGATTCCCCGGTTGCCGCATCGTCGGCACCCACGCCCCGCCCTTCCGGCCGTTGACCACCGCGGAAGACGCCGCCATCGTTCGCGCCATCGACGAGAGCGGCGCCGACATCGTCTGGGTCGGCCTCAGCGCGCCGAAGCAGGAACAGTGGATGGCCGACCATCGCGCCCTGCTGCGTGCCCCCGTCCTGATCGGCGTGGGGGCCGCCTTCGACTTCCACGCGGGCATCAAGCGGCAGGCGCCGCGCTTCATCCAGCGCAGCGGCTTCGAATGGCTGTTCCGTATGGTGACCGAGCCGCGCCGCTTGTGGAAGCGCTACGCCACGACCAACCCGGCCTTCATCGTCGGGGTGCTGGGCCAGCTCACCGGCCTGCGGCACTACACCCTTCCCGACGATTCCAGCCGCCGGTCGGTCTGACGACAGACGATTGACGAATGTTGGGTTGAGCGCCAGCGAAAACCCAACGGCGGAAACGTCTCACATGCCCGGATAGTTGGGCCCGCCGCCGCCTTCCGGTACCACCCAGTTGATGTTCTGGGTGGGGTCCTTGATGTCGCAGGTCTTGCAGTGCACGCAGTTCTGCGCGTTGATCTGCAGACGCGGGTTCGTGCCGTCCTC
>DASWVP010000213.1:0-3039 GCA_036401175.1 Azospirillum sp.
CCGCCGTTGCCGCAGCCCCAGTGACGCCACCCGCCGCCGCACGGCCCATGGCGCCGCCGCCGACCGCTGCCCCGGCTGCACCCGTGGCCGCCGGCGAGCCTCCGATCGGCAACGGATTGCCGCCGGACGCGCCCAAGCTGGCCATCAGCGGCGGCGTGTATTCGGCCAACCGCGCCCAGCGCATGCTGATCGTCAACGGCCAGGTGGTGAACGAAGGTGCCGATCTGGGCGGCGGCATCGTGCTGGAGGAGATCCGTCCCAAGGCCGCCGTGCTGCGCTTCCGCGGCGGCCGCTACAACGTGGGTTTCTGAGGCGCCGCATGCGCCGCCGCGACCTCGTCGCCGTCGCCGGCCTGGCGCTGGGACTCGCCCCCGGCGTGCACGCCGACCCCGCGCTGCTGGCGCTCCTGCAGCGAGGCGGGCAGGTCGTCCTGATGCGCCACGCGCAGACCGATCCCGGCGTCGGCGACCCCGAGGGAATGGTGCTCGCCGATTGCGCCACCCAGCGCAACCTGTCGGAGGCCGGCCGCGCCCAGGCGGCCGCCGCCGGTGCGGCATGGCGCGCGCGGCAGGTGGCGCTCGAGCGGCTGATCTCCAGTCCCTGGTGCCGCTGCGTGGACACCGCGCGCATCGCATTCGGGCGCGCGCCGGAAACCTCGCCGGCGCTGGGCAACCTGTTCGGCCGCGGCGATCCGCAAGGGCGGCAGGTGGCGCAGATGAAGGCGCTGGTCGAAGCGCCGGCCGGCGCAAACCGCGTGCTCGTCTCCCACGGGTCGACCATCCAGGCGCTCACCGGCGTCTACCTCGCGCCGGCTGAAATGCTGGTGGTCACCCCGCAGGGTGGCGGCCGGTTCACCGTCGCCGGACGGCTGCCGCCGCCGGCGCGCTGACGCGCAGGCAGCAGCCTGCGGCGGCCGGGGTGCCCCGAAACGACTATCCTTGCGGTCGGCGTTGCCCGGCACCAGCGGCCGGCCGCTCGCCACTCGTCCATCCGCTTTTTCTTTCCATGACTTCTCCCCACAAGCAACCGCTCCAGCGCCGCCGCCTGGCCGCCCTGGCCGCAGCCCTCTTCACCGGCGCCGCCCTCTTTTCGCAACCCGCGCGGGCCGAGTGGCCCGACAAGCCGATCAAGTTCATCGTTCCCTTCCCGACGGGACAGGCGACCGACATCTTCGCGCGCGCGCTCGCCGAGCAGCTCGGCAAGCGCCTCGGCCAGCCGGTGATCGTGGAGAACAAGGCCGGCGCCGGCAGCAACATCGGCTCCGAGTTCGTCGTTCGCTCGGCGCCCGACGGCTACACGCTGCTGGTGGCCGGCAGCGCGATGGCCGTCAACCAGACGCTGTACCCGAAGGTGAGTTTCGACCCGACGAAGGACCTCGTCGGGATCTCGCTGATCGCCAAGGTGCCGCTCGTGTTCCTCGCCCACCCCGACTCCGGTATCCGTTCCATGAAGGAACTGGCCGCGCGCGCGAAGGCCAGGCCGGGCGAACTCAATTACGCGAGTGCCGGCATCGGCGGCACCCAGCACCTCTCCGGCGAGCTGTTCAAGGCCATGGCCGGCCTGTACGTGACGCACATCCCGTACCGCGGCAGCGGCCCGGCCCAGGCCGATTTCCTCGGCAACCAGGTCCCGCTGATGGTGGACTCGGTGACGGCGGCCCTGCCGCACATCCAGGCGAAGCGGGCGGTGCCGCTGGCGGTCACTTCGATCACGCGCTCGACGCTGCTGCCCGACGTGCCGACCGTCGCAGAAAGCGGCGTCTCCGGCGTGAAGAACTTCGAGGCCGTCGGCTGGCTCGGCCTCATGGCGCCGCGCGGCACCAACCGGGACATCGTCGCACGCCTGGAGCGCGAGGTGAACGGCCTCCTGAACAGCGAGCCCATGGTGCGCTTCATCACCGAGCGCGGGTCGGTGCCGGCGCCCTCCACCGGGCCGCAGCTCGACGCCTTCGTCGCCTCGGAAATCCAGAAGTGGGGCCGCGCCGTCAAGCTGTCCGGCGCCAAGGTGGACTGATCGGGCGCGCCCCGGGCGGGCGCGAGCCGCCGGTGGGGAGCTTCTTCAGTCGGCCGGCGGCTGCGGCGCCTGGAACACCGACCACCGGCCGTCCTTGAACAGGTACAGCGCCGACGAGAGGCGGGCGCCGGGGCCGCCGGCGTAGAGCGCGGCCACGCTGAAGCGCAGGCTCTCGACGGCCCCCGCGTCGCGCGCGGGGGCGTACACCAGGCCGCCGCGGCGGGGCACGGCAACCACCAATCCGTCCGGATGGCGGGTCTGCAGCGCCTGCCAGAACTCGCGATCGAGGAAGTAGCTGCTGGTCAGATCGGGCGCGGCGGCCTTCACCTGCATCAGGCCCCCGCTCCATGGCTGCACGTGCGGCACCCCGTACACGCGGCGCAGGTTCGCGACCGCCAGGCGCAGCGCCTCGTCGGGGGTGAGCTGCAGCCGCGCGAGGTCGTCGGGCGAAGCGCTCTGCAAGGTGCGCGCGCCGTCGAACACCAGCCGGATGTGCATGTCGCCCAGGTACCGGTACCAGCTGGTCTCGAACTCCACGCGCTGTCCCTGCGGCGTGGTGGCCTGCAGCGGTCCGTACGGCCGCAGCGTCTCGTCCAGCTTGTTCTCGCCCGCCGACTCGCGCAGCACCGCGAGCAGATTGCCGGCGCCGGTGTCGATGGTTTCCGCGTCGGACGCGGCCTGGCCCGCGGCGGCAGGGCCCCAGGCGAGCGCCCACGCGAGCGCGACGTGCGCGAGCCTGGAGCGGCGATGACTGCTCTTGCCCATGCGGCTTCTCCTCCGGTCCCATCCTCGAACACACATGGTGACGCGCCCGCACCTGCGCGGCAAGGCCGCCGGAAGGAACGCGCGGAATAAGTCGCGCGAGTCGCCGCCGCCGTCGCAACGAGCCAACGACGTTTGTTACCGATCTTGCGCCGCCGGTCTGGAACGCGGCGCATCTCGTCCGTAGCATCGGCACCTCATTCAACGCCACTCAGAGGAAGTTCACCATGGCACTGCAGTCTCCCTTCTTCAACAAGCGCGAGC
>DASWVP010000214.1:0-8665 GCA_036401175.1 Azospirillum sp.
GGCCGCCGCCAGCCGCCCAGCCCGCGCCCGGCCATCAGCCCCAGGGAGCCGTAGAACGCCGCGCCGAACGCCGCGTGCCCGCTGGGGCTGACCACCGGGGCGCCGAGCACCTGCGGCTCGCAGGCGTGGCCAAGGACCTTCAGCCCCATCAGCCCGGCAAGGCACAGCGCCAGCGGCGCCGCCCACGCGAGCGCCATGGCCGGCGACCGCCGCACCCACAGCAGCACCGCCGTCGCCGCCGACAGCGGCAGCAGCAGCGTGCTGTCGCCCAGCGCCGACACCGCCTCGTACACGCCGACGCTGGGGAAAATCTCGATCATCGCGGCGATGATAACCCCGGCACCGGGCGCCGGCGCAAGCCGTTCAATACCAATACCCGGTCATCCGGTAGCGCGGCCGGTGCCGCGCTTGCGGGAAGCCCAGGTGCACCGGCAGGCGGTCCAGGTCGGGCAGCACCGGCGGCGGCGTGCGCAGCTCCAGCAGCCGCGCCACGCGCTCCTGCGTGTGCGGGTGGGTGCGCAGCAGCGAGGGCGGCGCGGTGCGCCGGCGCGGCCGCATCAGCCCCTCCCAGGCGTTGCCCTGCAGCCGCTCGATACGCAGCAGGGCCGACGCGATGCCTTCCGGGTCGCCGGTCAGGTGGGCGGCGTCGAGGTCGGCGTCGAACTCCCGCGTGCGCGACAGCGCCAGCTGCAGCAGCGCCCCAGCCCACGGCGCCGCCGTCAGCAGCAGCACCAGCGCCCAGGGCACCGGCTCGCGCTCCATCATCATGAGCGGCAGGTTGAGAATCAGCAGGATCATGCCGAACATCGCCATGGTGCGGGTGACGTTGGCCACCGTGTCGGCAAGGCCCATGACCCACAGGTCGTTGTTGCGGACGTGGCTGATCTCGTGCGCCAGGACGCCGGCCAGTTCGCGCAGGGACAGCGTGCGCAGCATTCCGTCGGTCACCGCGATGGCCGCTTGGTCGCGCCCGCCCACGGCGAAGGCGTTCAGCGTCGGGCTGGCGATGCGGTGCAGTTCCGGCACGGCGGACAGCCCGGCGCGGCCGGCGATCGCCGCCACCACCTCGAACAGGCGCGGCGCCTCGGCGTAGTGCAGGCGCCGCGCGCCGAACAGCCCCAGCACCAGCCGGGGCGAGACGCGCGGGCTGAAGGCGATGCTCAGCGCGCCGGCCAGGAAGGCCCACACCACCCCCTCCCACCCGGCGACGAGCCAGCCGCAGGCGCCCAGCAGCAGCACCATGCCCAGCAGCAGGACGGTGGAGTGCAGCAGGTTGGTGGTCTTGTGGCGCCGCCGTACCCCGGCGGACGCTTCGCGGGTGTCGATGTCGTGCATGGCCGTTATCTGGGCGCCGCGGCACGGAAATCCATCCTTCCCCGCCTTCCACGCGGATGCGGCTGCGTCCCACACCCCCTTGATTTGCCGTAAACCCTTACGCACATGCACATCAGCGAATGTGCCCCCAAGCACCGGTCCAAGCCCATGAGCACGCCCTACGAGATCCTCGGAGTTTCCCCCAGCGCCTCGGCGGACGAGATCCGCAAGGCGTACCGCAAGCTCGCCAAGAAATGGCACCCCGACCTCAACCCCGGCCAGACCGAGGCCGAGCAGCGCTTCAGGGAAGTTAGCAGCGCCCACGACCTGCTGTCCGACCCCGACAAGCGCGCCCGTTTCGACCGTGGCGAGATCGACGCGGAGGGCCAGGAGCGCCCGCGGCGCCAGTACTACCGCAGCCACGCCGAGGGGCCGGGCGGCGCTCGCTATGCCGGCGGCGACGCCTTCGCCGCCGACGACCTGGAGCACATCTTCGCCGACCTCTTCGGCCAGCGCGGCTTCGGCGGGCGCGCGGCGGGCGGCGGCCCCGGTGGCGCCCCCGGTGGCGCCGACATGCGCATGAAGGGCGGCAATCTCGCTCTGAAGCTGGCGCTGGACTTCGTCGACGCGCTGAAGGGCGGCAAGCGCCGCGTCACCATGCCGGACGGCCGCGCGCTGGACATCGACCTGCCGGCCGGGCTGGAGGACGGCGCCACGGTGCGGCTCAAGGGCCAGGGGCTGCCCGGCGTCGGCGGCGGGCCGGCGGGCGACGCGCTGGTGACCGTACAGGTGAACCCGCACCCCTGGTTCCGCCGCGAGAAGGACGACGTCCACCTCGACCTGCCGGTGACGCTGGCCGAGGCGGTGCTGGGCGCCAAGGTGCGCGTGCCGACCATCGACGGCGCGGTGATGCTGAACGTGCCCAAGGGGGCCAATAACGGCACCGTGCTGCGCCTGAAGGGCAAGGGCGTGCCCGACCCGCAGGGCCAGCGGCGCGGCGACCAGTACGTGACGCTGCGCGTCGCGCTGCCCGAGGCGCCGGACCCGGCGCTGGAGGAGTTCGCCCGCACCTGGACGCCGCCCGCCGGCTATGCCCCGCGCCGGGCCATGGAAGGAGGCTGACATGGTCATCGGCCTGCGCGAGGTGCTGACGACCTGCCGGCGGGTGTCGCCGGACGAGCTGACGCTGTGGATCGAGCGGCACTGGGTGCGCCCGCACCGCGTCGACCACGACTGGAGCTTCAGCGACATCGACGTGGCGCGGCTGGAGCTGATCTGCGACCTGCGCGACGACCTGGCGCTCGACGACGAGGCGGTGCCGGTGGTCCTGGGCCTGCTCGACACCGTCTACGGCCTGCGCCGCCGCCTGCACCGGATCGCCGACGCCGTCGCCACCCTGCCCCCCGAAGCCCGCGACGCCCTGGCCGACGCCCTGCGCCGCCAGGGCGAGGAGTAGCGCGTCACGCCGCCCGGATGCCGGCGAGGAAGCGTTCGACCTCGGCGCGCAGGCTGTCGTTCTCGCGGCCCAGTTCGGCGGCGGCGCCGAGGACGCGGGTCGCCGCGGCGCCGGTCTGGCCGGCGGCCTCGGACACGCGGCCGATGGTGTTCGACACCTCCCGCGCGCCGGTTGCCGCCTGCTGCACGTTGCGGGCGACCTCCTGGGTGGCGGCGGTCTGCTCCTCCACCGCGCCGGCGATGGCGCTGGCGATCTCGTTCATCGAGCCGATGGTCCGGGCAATGCCGGCGATGGCGCCGACGGCGCCGTCGGTCGCCCCCTGCATGGCCGTCACCTGGGCCTGGATCTCCTCGGTCGCCTTGGCGGTCTGGTTGGCGAGGTTCTTCACTTCGCCCGCCACCACCGCGAAACCCTTGCCGGCCTCGCCGGCCCGTGCCGCCTCGATGGTGGCGTTCAGGGCCAGCAGGTTGGTCTGCGCCGCGATGGAGTTGATCAGTTCGACGACCTGCCCGATGCGCTGCGCCGCCTCGGACAGGCCCTGGACGGTGGCGTTGGTGCTCTCCGCCTCCTGCGTGGCCTGCCCGGCGATGCCGGTGGAGCGCACCACCTGACCGGAGATTTCGCGCAGGGTGCCCGCCATCTCCTCGGCGGCGGCGGCGACGGTCTGGATGTTGGCCGAGGTCTGCGCGGCCGCGGCGGAGGACGCGGCGGCCTGCTCGTTGGTGCGTTCGGCGACGCCGGCCATGCCCTGCGCGGTGCCGTCGAGGTCGCGGACGGACCGGGTGACGGCGTCCAGCACGCGGGTGACCGCCGCCTCGAAGTCGCGCGTCATCCGCTCGATCGCCGCGCCGCGCCGCTCGCGCGCCGCGCGCTCGGCCTCCTGCTGGGCGGTCAGGCGATCCTTCTCGATGGCGTTCTGGCGGAACACCTCGACCGCGCGGGCGATGTCGCCCATCTCGTTGCGCTTGTCGACGCCGGGCACCGACACGGCGGTGTTGCCGCCGGCCAGGGCCGTGATCGCCTCGGTGATCGCGCGCACCGGACGGGTGACGCCGACGGCGGTGGCCAGCGCGGCGAGCACCACGCCGCCCAGCACGCCGACCAGCGCAACGCCGATCATCACCCGCATCCGCGACGCCGAATAGTCGTGGAGCATGGCGTTGTCGGCGGTGATTTCCCGGGCCTGGGCGGCGGCCAGCGCCTGGATCTCGTCGTTCAGCTTCTTGCGGTTGCCGCGGCTGACGTCATTGTCGCCGAAGGCGCGGGCCTTCTCCAGCGTGTCCTCGCGCGACAGGCGGACCAGCTCCGTGCGGATTTGGATGAACTTGCGGACGCTGTCCATGGCGGCCGCCAGTTCGCCCCGCCGCGCGGCCGGCATCAGCCGCTGCCAGTCGGCCATGCGCTGTTCCAGCACGCGCAGGTTTTCCAGCAGCGGCTTGGCGAACTTTTCCGATTCCTGGCGGTCGCGCGACATGTAGATGCCGCGCGAGTCCATGACCACGGCGAGGATCAGCCCGTTGACCTGCTCGCCCAGCCCGGCGCGTTCGGACTCCTGCTGGATGACGTCGACGCCGGCATCGAACGTGCGGATCGTCGCCACGGCGATCCCGGCGATCACCACCGCCACGACCGCCAGCAGCCCGACGATGGCGTAGATCTTCGTACCGATCCTCAAGTTGCCGACCAGCGCACCCATGGAGTCCTCCCCGATGTCAGTCTTTTCCTTCGCCGCCGCCGCCCGCCGCGGGAAGGCGCCCGCGGCGGGATCGGGTAACGAAACATCGGGAACAGTCTTCTCGGGGAAATCTTAATGCTTTGTGTGCCTGCCAGCCGGAACTCCGTAAAATGTGTCGGACATTACGCCGCACCGCAACTCACTTCACCACGGGCAGGCGTTCGAACTGGTGGAAGGGCGGCGGCGAGCTGAGCGTCCATTCCAGCGTCGTGGCGCCGGAGCCCCAGTAGTTCGCCCCCACCCGGCGGCCGTACCAGATCGTGTAGAATGCCGCGACGATGAAGATGATGTGCCCGGTGAAGGAGACGTAGGATCCCAGCGACGAGATCATGTTCCAGCCCGCGTAGGCGTCGGGATAATCGGGAATGCGCCGCGGCATCCCGGCCACGCCCAGGAAATGCTGGGGGAAGAAGGTCAGGTTGGCGCCGACGAAGGTCATCCAGAAATGCACCTTGCCCCACAGCTCGGGATACTGCCGGCCCGACATCTTGCCGATCCAGTAGTACCAGCCCGCGAAGATCGAGAACACGGCGCCCAAGCTGAGCACATAGTGGAAATGCGCGACGACGTAGTAGGTGTCGTGCAGCGACTTGTCCAAACCGCCGTTGGCCAGCACCACGCCCGACACGCCGCCGATGGTGAACAGGAAGATGACGCCCAGCGCGAAGAGCATTGGCGTCTTGAACTCGATGGAGCCGCCCCACATGGTGGCGATCCACGAGAAGATCTTGATGCCCGTGGGCACGGCGATGATCATCGTCGCCGCCGTGAAATAGGCGCGCGTGTCGACGTCCAGGCCGACCGTGTACATGTGGTGCGCCCACACCACGAAGCCGACGACGCCGATGGCGACGATGGCGTAGGCCATGCCCAGGTAGCCAAAGATCGGCTTCTTCGAGAAGGTCGACACCACCTGGCTGACGATGCCGAAGCCGGGCAGGATCATGATGTAGACTTCGGGGTGGCCGAAGAACCAGAACAGGTGCTGGAACAGGATCGGGTCGCCGCCGCCCTCGGGGTTGAAGAACGAGGTGCCGAAGTTGCGGTCGGTCAGCAGCATGGTGATGGCGCCGGCCAGCACCGGCAGGGCCAGCAGCAGCAGGAACGCCGTGACCAGCATCGCCCAGACGAACAGCGGCATCTTGTGCAGCGTCATGCCCGGCGCGCGCATGTTGAAGATCGTCGTGATGAAGTTGGCCGCCCCCAGCACCGACGAGGCGCCGGCCAGGTGCAGCGAGAAGATCGCCATGTCGACGGCCGGTCCGGGATGGCTGACCGACGACAGCGGCGGATAGACGGTCCAGCCGGTGCCCGCCCCCGTGCCGACGAACACCGACGCGAACAGCAGCAGCAGCGCCGGCACCAGCAGCCAGAAGCTGATGTTGTTGAGGCGTGGGAAGGCCATGTCGGGCGCGCCGATCATGATCGGCACGAACCAGTTGCCGAAACCGCCGATCAAGGCCGGCATGACCACGAAGAACACCATGATCAGGCCGTGCGCGGTGACGACCACGTTCCAGAACTGGCCGTCGGTGACCATCTGAACGCCGGGGCTTTGCAACTCGGCGCGGATGATGGCCGAGAACGCGAGGCCGGCGATCCCCGCCACGATGGCGAAGATCAGGTACAGCGTGCCGATGTCCTTGTGGTTGGTGGAGAACAGCCAGCGCTGCGCGAAGGGCGGCGTGTGCGCGTGACCGTCATGGTGTCCGTGCGCCGCCGGCGCGGAGTGGTCGTCGTAAACGCCGACCTTGCGGGGGTCCTCGGCCATGTCGTCCTCGCTTTCAGCGTTCGGCAAGTTGCGTGGGCGCGGCGTCGCGCGCGGCGAACTTCGTCTTCGCCTCCTCGGCCCAGCGGGCGAAGCGCTCCTTGGAAACGGCGATCACCTGGATGGGCATGTAGGCGTGGCTGGTGCCGCAGATCTCCGAACACTGGCCGTAGAAGACGCCCTCCTGCTCGATGCGCAGCCACGTCTCGTTGATGCGGCCGGGGATGGCGTCGTCCTTGATGCCTGCGGTCGGCAGCGCCCACGAATGGATGACGTCGCCGGCGGTGATCAGGACGCGGATCGTGGTGCCGACCGGCAGAACGACGGGGTTGTCCACCTCCAGCAGCCGGCGCTGACCGGGCTTCAGCGAGTCCTCCGGGATCATGATCGAGGAAAAGGTGAAGCCGCCCTGGTCGGGGTATTCATAATCCCAGTACCACTGCCGGCCGGTGACCTTGATGGTCATCTCCGCGTCCGCGGCGCGATCCAGGTAGTACAGCAGCCGGAACGACGGCACGGCGATCACCACCAGGACGATCACCGGCACGACGGTCCAGATCACCTCGATCATGGTGTTGTGCGAGGTGCGCGAGGGGACCGGGTTGCGCTTGGCGTTGAAGCGCACGACGACGATGCCCAGCAGCACCACCACCAGCAGGCAGACCGCGATCATGATCCACAGCAGCAGATGGTGGAAGTTGTCCATCATCCGCATCACCGGCGAGGCCGCCGTCTGGTGCCAGACCTGCCAGGGCTGCGGCTCGCCGATCACCGGCGGCATCTGGTCCTGCGCCCACGCGGGCGACGCAAGCATCGCCGCGGTCGCGGCGGCGGCGCACTTTCGCCAAGCTCTTCCCATCACGGCGCTCTCCTCGCCCATCCTCGTTTCGAGGCAGGAACAGCCGGGCGCGCGGAAAGTTCAGTCGGCGAGCAGCCGTCCCTCGTCTTTCAGCCGGCGGCGGTGAATGCTGGTGGCGGCGAGCGCCGCGTGCCCCATGGCGACCGAGATCTGGTTCAGTCCTTCGACCACGTCGCCGATGGCGTACAGCCCGTCCACGCTGGTCTGCTGGTGCTCGCCCACGGTGAAGCGGCCGGTCGATCCCAGCGACACGCCCAGCGGCCGCGCCGGATCGACGCGCGGCACGGCGCCCAGCGCCGAGTACAGCGTGTCGAAGACCAGCCGTTCCCCCGTCGCGGTGGTCAGCGCGGTGATGCGGCCGGCCTCGGTGTGCACCTCGACCACCGGCTGCTCCACCGCGCGCACCCCGGCCGCGGCCATGCGGCGGCGCTCCGCCTCGGTCAGGTCCATCGCCGCGCCCAGCGTCAGCATCGTGACGTCGGGGGAGTAGGTACGCAGCCACAGCGCTTCCCCCACCGCGTCGGCGCCATGGCCGATCACGCCCACGCGGTGGTCGATCACCTCGTACCCGTCGCAGATCGGGCAATGGCGGACCAAGCCGCGCTGCACCGCCTGATACAGGTTGGGCAGCACGGGTTCGATGTCGATGACGCCGGTCGCCATCACCACGGTGCGGGCGCGGTGCGTCCGCCCGTCCTCGGTGCGCACCTCGAACCCGCCCTCCGGCCCATCGGCGCGGCGCTGCACGGCGGCGACCACGGCGCGCTCGACGGCGGCGCCGTAGCGTTCGGCCTGGGCGCGCATGCGGGCCAGCAGCTCGTTGCCGGTGACGCCGTCGGGAAAGCCGGCGTGGTTGTGCGAGCGCGGAATCCAGGAGGTCCGGCTGGCCCCGGCGTCCAGCACCACGAAGCGGCGCCGGTAGCGGGCTAGGTAGATGGCCGCCGTCAGCCCGGCCGGGCCGCCGCCGACCACCACGGCGTCCAGCATGGCGGTGCTCATCCGCGCCGCGCCGGCTTGCGCGGCCGGCGTGGGGTGTCGCAAGGGGTGCCGGTCGCCTTCGCCATGGGGGTGCCCACCAATGATTCGTCGCCAGGAACACCGGCGGACGGCCCGCGGTTCCCCCGTCCGTTCCCGCATCCCGCGGCAGCGTCCTTTCGCCGCGCCCGCGCCGGATTGACCGGCCGTGCGTGCCTGACGATCCTCGGCCTACCTCCTTCGATTGAGTTCCGGCCGATGACTTTCGCCATGACCGTCCCCGCATCGGAAGCACCACCCGCCACCGGCGTCGATCCCGACGTGCTCGACCTTGCGCCGATGCTGAACTATTTCGGCGCCATCAGCCCCCGGGTCACCGACCTCTACGCCCTGTTCCTGCGCAACGAGGAGGAGTTGCACCGCACGATCCGGGCCAAGCTGGCGGAAGGCGACCTCGCGGCGGCGCGCCTCGCCGCGCATTCGGCCGGCGGGGCGGCGCGCACCGCCGGCGCACGGCGGCTGGCGGAATTGTGCTCGGCCATAGAAGAGGCGCTGGTG
>DASWVP010000215.1:0-6754 GCA_036401175.1 Azospirillum sp.
TCTGGCCGGCGGCGGTCGGGCGGCAATCGGAGGGACTGCCGATCGATATATTCCCTATTCCGGCAAAGCGATCAACCCACGCGATCGCCCGGCGCCGGACAGGTTGCCGCACGGCGCAGCACGCCGGCCAGCACCTCGGCCTCGGTCGCCGCGTCGGCGCGGGCGGCGCGCTCCAGGCCGCCGGCGATCAGGCGGGCGCGCCGGGTGCCGTCGTCCAGAACCCCGGCCACCGCGTCCGACAGCCCCTCGACGCTGGGTTCGGCCAGAACGCTGTTGTCGGGGGTGAGCAGCCATTCGACGTTGGGGCCGCGGTTGCTCACCACCGGCACGCCGCAGGCCATCAGTTCCAGCGGCAACAGCGACAGGTTGGTGAAGGACAGCACCAGCGCCGCGTCGCAGCTTCGGTACAGATCCGGCAGCGCGGTCATCGGCACCACCCCGGCGTCCACGTGGCGGAACGGGATGCGGAAGCGCTTCAGGTCCCAGCCGACGAACACCACCTCGACGTCCGGCCGCCGCTCGCACAGGTGTTGCAGCGCCAGCAGCCCCAGCTCGAAGCCGCGGCGCGGCGTGATCGGGCGGGCGTAGAACAGCACCCGCCGCACGCCCGGCCGCCTTCCCGGCGCCGGTCCGTCGGGGCGGTAGAGCGCGCGGTCGGCGCTGAAGCCGAAGGCGTGCGTCTCCATGCCGTAGTCGCGGGCCAGCACCTCGGCCAGCCAGCCGCCGGCGGTGACGCCGGTGAAGCCGAAGCCGTACGTCGCCTCGGCCAGCGCGTACTCGCTGCCCGGCGGGGTGAAGTACGGCTCGAAATCCTGCACCAGATAGACCTTGTGCCGCGCCCCCTGAAAGCGGCGCAGCGTGTAGGCGGTGTGCCAGCCGGTGGCGATGGCGGTGTTGGCCGGTGGCAGATCCTCGGGCCGCAGGTACACCTCGGCGTCGAGCGGCAGGAAGTGCGTGTGGATGGCGGCCCGCGCCGCCGCCGCGTCGGCGAAGCCCATGCCGGCGTTGAGCGCGATGCGGCAGCGGAAGCCCTGCCCCTCCAGATGCTTGACCAGCCGGAACGCGGTGTAGTGCCCGCCCGAGCCGGGGAAGAACACCGGGACGATCCAGTTGACCGTGCGCTCGAAGCCGGATTCCGGCTGCTCCGGCAGGGCGCCGAACGGCGGGGCGGAGACGAAGCCGTAGCGCGCCGCCACGTCCACCCGCCACACCCGTTCGCGGAAATGCCGCCAGCCGAAGCGCAACGCGCCCAGCGGGCCGGACTGCCGGGCGATCAGGCGGAGGCGGGACAGGTTCTCGCTAAACGACATCAAACGCCCCCTAAACGCCTTTCAACGCGGCTTCGCGCGACAGGACGCGGCGCCAGCGCGCCGGCAGCAGCGGCGCGTGGCTGCCCAGCAGATAGCCGATCTGGCGGGCCAGCGTGTCGGCCGGGCGCGTCAGCGCGGCGCGCGGATCCCGCGCGTACAGGCCGCTGCGCAACGCGTACAGCTGGTCCAGCGCGATCCGCCCGCCGAGCCCGGTGAGGAAATGCAGCGGCGTCGGGCAGAGCTTGCGCCCGTCCAGCGCGCGCAGCGCCGCCGCCTCGTCGAAGCAGCGGCCGAGCCGTTCCGAAAAGCCGTAGGCGTGGGAATGGAAAACCAGGGCGCGGTCGGCGTACGCCTTGGCGTGGCCGGCCTCCAGCACCCGCGCCGCCCACGCCTGATCCTCGGCGAACTCCACGTCGGGGAAGGGGATGCCCTCCCACACCGCGCGGCGCAGCGCCGAATTGTTGTTGGAGAAGTAGGCCAGCCGGCGGCGCCATGCCGCATCGGCGCGCCAGCGCGCCGGGTCGTCCACCCGCACCACCGCCGGCCCGGCGGCGAGGCCGTCGAAGAAGGCGTCCAGGTCGCGGCGGGTGAAGGGGTCGGCGTCGGCGTGCGCGGCGTGCCGGCCGAAGACCCCGGCAACCGCCGGGTCCGCGTCGAAGGGGCTGAGCAGTTCCGCCAGCCAGCGCCCGTGCGCCGGCAGCGCGTCCTGGGTGATCAGGGCGACGAAGTCGCCGCGCGCCAGCGAGACGCCCAGGTTGCGGGTGCGGCCGTGGCCGAACTCCTGCGGCGGGATGCGGTGCAGGCGCACGCCGTCCAGCCCGGCGCACGCCTCGGCCGTGCCGTCGGTGGAGCCGCTGTCGACCACCACCACCTCGAACGGCGCCGCCGTCGTCTGCGCGCGCACGGCGTCGAGGACGCGGCGGAACAGGGCGCCGCCGTTCTTGGTCGGAATGACGACGGACGCCCACATGTCGGATCAGCGCGGCTGCGACCGCTCCACCAGACCGAGCAGGTACTGGCCGTAGCCGCTTTTCCGCAGCGGCTCGGCGAGGCGCTGGAGCTGGGCGGCGTCGATGTAGCCCATCTGGTAGGCGACCTCTTCCGGGCAGGCGATCTTCAGGCCTTGGCGGGCCTCCACCGTCTGCACGAACTGGCCGGCCTGCAGCAGGCTGTCGTGCGTGCCGGTGTCCAGCCACGCGAAGCCGCGGCCCATGCGCTCGACGCGCAGCGTGCCGGCGTTCAGGTAGACGCGGTTGAGGTCGGTGATCTCCAGCTCGCCGCGCGCCGACGGCTTGAGGTTCTCGGCGATCTCGACGACGTGGCGGTCGTAGAAATAGATGCCGGTGACGGCCCAGTTGGACTTGGGCTGCGCCGGCTTCTCCTCGATGTCCACCGCCCGGCCCTCGGCGTCGAAGGTGGCGACGCCGTAGCGCTCCGGGTCGCTGACCCAGTAGCCGAACACGGTGGCGCCCTCGGTGCGCTGGGCGGCGTCCTGCAGCATCTCCGGCAGGCCGTGGCCGAAGTAGATGTTGTCGCCGAGGATCAGCGCGCACGGCTCGCCGCCGATGAAGTCCTTGCCGATGACGAAGGCCTGGGCGATGCCCGCCGGTTCCGGCTGGATGGCGTAGCTGAGGCGGATGCCCCACTGCGTGCCGTCGCCCAGCAGGCGTTCGAACAGCGGCCGGTCCTGCGGCGTGGAGATGACCAGGATGTCCCGGATGCCCGCCATCATCAGCGTCGACAGCGGATAATAGATCATCGGCTTGTCGTAGACCGGCAGAAGCTGCTTGGTGACGACGTGCGTCACCGGGTACAGGCGCGTGCCCAACCCGCCGGCGAGAATGATCCCCTTCATGGTACGGCCTTCTTCCCGTTCGTGTGGCTGCGCACTGGTGGCTTTGCTCAGACGGCGGCTTGGCTCAGACGGCGAGGCCGAGGCGGGCGCCGGCGTAGACGCCGTCGCGCAGCGGCTGCCACCAGACGCGGTTGGCCAGATACCAGTCGATGGTGCGGCGCAGGCCGGTGGCGAAGGTCTCGCGCGGCTCCCAGCCCAGTTCGCGGCGGATCTTCGAGGCGTCGATGGCGTAGCGCTGGTCGTGGCCGGGGCGGTCGGTGACGTAGGTGATCAGGCCGCGGCGCGGACCCGCCGGCAGCGGCGCCGCCACCTCGTCGAGGGTGTCGCAGATCATCTGCACCACCTCGATGTTCTTCATCTCGTTGTTGCCGCCGACGTTGTAGGACTCGCCGGGCACGCCCTGGGACAGCACCTGCCACAGGGCGCGGGCGTGATCCTCGACGTACAGCCAGTCGCGTACGTTGGTGCCCTGCCCGTAGACCGGCAGCTTGCCGCCGTCCAGCGCGTTCAGGATCATCAGCGGGATCAGCTTCTCGGGAAACTGGCACGGCCCGTAGTTGTTCGAACAGTTGGACAGCACCACCGGCAGCCCGTAGGTGCGGTGCCACGCGCGCACGAGGTGATCCGACGACGCCTTGCTCGACGAATAGGGCGAGCTGGGGTCGTACGGCGTCGTCTCGGTGAAGAAGCCGGTGTCGCCGAGCGAGCCGAACACCTCGTCGGTGGAGATGTGGTGGAAGCGGAAGCGCTCCCGCGCGCCTTCCTCCAGCGACCGCCAGTAGGGCACGCAGGCGTCCAGCAGCGCGTAGGTGCCCACCACGTTGGTCATGATGAAGGCGCCCGGCCCGTCGATGGAGCGGTCGACGTGGCTTTCGGCGGCAAGGTGCATCACCGCCGTGGGGCGGTGCTTTTCCAGCAGCGCCGCCATCAGCGCGCGGTCGCAGATGTCCGCCTTCTCGAAGGTGTAGCGCGGGTTGTCCGCGACCGGCTTCAGCGAGTCCAGGTTGGCGGCGTAGGTCAGCTTGTCGACGTTCACGACCTCGACGTCCGTCTCGGCGATGAGGTGGCGAATCACGGCGGAACCGATGAAGCCGGCGCCACCGGTGATCAGGATTTTCTGCGTCATGTCGTGTTGTCACCAGGCTCTGTTCACTTCGCCGAGACGGTCGGCGCGGGCAATTTAGCGTCCGGACCCCGGTAATTCAAACGGAACCGCCGCGCGGCTGCCCATCGGCTGTGCGGAATGCGGCCAAGTGCCTCAGGCGCGGGCCGCGCACCGCCAGGACGGCGGCCAGCGCCGGCATCCACACCAGCACGCGCACCATCCACACGGCGTGCAGGATGGTGTGGTTGACGAAGGCGGCGAACCACAGCAGCAGGACCAGCGGCGTCAGCAGCAGCAGCACCGTCTCCGCCCGCCGCACCGCCGCGCCGTCCCCACCGCCGCCCCGCCTGCGCAAGCCCAGCGCGGCCAGCACCGGCACCAGCACCGTCGTCCCGGCCAGCACGCCGATGCCCAGGGCGCCGGAGCCGAAGGCGATGCGGTGGCTGGCCTCGCCCAGGCGGAACAGCAGATAGGCGAAACTGGGCAGCAGGTGCCCCTCGGCCGCGCCCAGGTCGAAACCGAAGCGCTGCGCGCGCCCCAGGTCGGCCGGCGTCAGCCCGTAGACGAAGCGCCCGCCGGTGCGCTCGGACAGCGAGGCGAAGAAGCTCGCCGCCTCGCCCGGCCCGGCGTACAGCACCAGGAACGCCAGCTTGATCGTGAAGCAGGCGGCGACGGCGGTGCCGAACACCGCCGTGCCCAGCACGGCGCGCCACGCCAGCGTCCGCCGGTCCGGCGCCTCGCCCAGCGCCACCATGCCCAGCAGCACGGCAAGGCCCAGCGGGATGCCGCCGGTCAGGAACTCGAACACCGCCGTCAGCACGCCGAAGCCGGCCACCGCCAGGACGAACGCGCGCTCGTCCAGCCGACCCAGCGGGAAGCGCCACGCGAACAGCAGGAAGCCGAGGATGACCACGTCCGGCAGCGCCAGCGAGAAATTCAGCCCGAACAGGCCCAGCCCGTAGAACAGCAGGAAGGCCAGCGCCAGCCCGGCGAAGGCATGGTCGCGTTCGCGGCCGGAGCCGCTGCCGGGATCGGACCCGCGCGCCGCCGCCTGCGCCAGCGCGGCGCCCAGCAGCACCAGAAGCAGCGCGTGCGTGACCACCAGCGTGATGATGCCCAGCGCCAGCGGCGGCACGTAGGGCGTCAGCGCGCGGGCGAACAGCCGGTGGCCGTGCAGGTAGCGGTGGTAGACGTAGCCGGGCGCCGCCCCCGGATCCTCCATCCCGGCCAGCGTAATCAGACGCAGGCAGGGCGGGCGGGGAAGGCCGTTGGCCGAGGGCGGGATCACCGGCGGCGCCTCCGCCGTCATGCGCGGCGACAGCGCCTCGTCCACCCGGCTGGGATAGGGGAAGACGACGCCGGCCAGCACCCGGCAGTCGTTGCCGGCGATGCGCGGCAGCACCTCGGCATCGCCCAGCGGCAGCGTCACCTCCCGCGCGAAATCGCCGGCCTCGGCGGCCTGCCGGATGCGCGCCGTCGCGGCGTCGCGGTCGGCGTAGGTGGCGGCGAGGTTCAGCGCGAAGTACGCCGTCATGGCGAGCAGGGCGAACAGCATCGTGCCGGCGCAGGCCAGGGCGAGGGCGCGCAGGCGGCGGAACATCGTCAGGCGGCGCCCAGGGTTTCGGCAAGCGCGTCCACGACGCGATCCACGTCGGCGTCCGTCATGGCCGGGAACAGCGGCAGCGTCAGCGCCCGCGCGTAATAGGCATCGGCGCCGGGCAGAGCGAGGGCGCCGCAGCGGTCGCGGTAGTAGGGCTGCCGGTGCACGGGCACGTAATGCACCTGCGTGCCGATGCCGCGGGCGCGCAGGCCGGACATCACGGCGCTGCGGCTGCGGCCGGCGGCGGCGAAGTCGATCAGCGCCACGCACAGGTGCCACGCCGGCCGGCACCCCGCCACTTGGCCCCCCGCCACTTGGCCCCCCGCCACTTGCCCCCCCGCCACTTGACCGAGCGGGCGGACCAGCGGCGCCAGCGGCGCCAAACGCCCGGCGTAGCGGTCCATCAGGTCGCGCCGGCGCGCCACGAAGCCGTCGAGCTTGCCGAGCTGGCTGAGCGCCAGCGCGCTGTGGATGTCGGTCAGCCGGTAGTTGAAGCCCGGCTCCGGCATCTCGTAGACCCAGGGCCGGACGGTGCCGTCGGCCTCGAACCCCAGCTCCGGGTCGGTGAAGCGGTCGGGCTCGCGCACCATGCCGTGGTTGCGGAAACGGCGCAGCCGCTCGGCCAGGGTGGCGTCGTTCGTGGTGACCGCCCCGCCCTCCCCCGCCGCGATGGTCTTGACCGGATGGAAGGAAAAGGCGGCGAGCCCGCCGTGCCGGCATGCCCCAATCTCGGCCCAGCGCCCATCCGCGTCGGCCGCCTGGGTGCCGATGGCGTGGCAGGCGTCCTCGATCAGGGCAAGGCCGCGGGCGGCGGCGAAACCGGCGAGCGCCGGAAGGTCGGCCGCCTGCCCGGCGAAGTGCACCGGCGCCAGCGCGCGCACCCG
>DASWVP010000216.1:0-25314 GCA_036401175.1 Azospirillum sp.
TGCGCTCAACCCAACCTACGACGGATCGGTAGGTTGGGTTGAGCGCAGCGAAAACCCAACGGCACGCCCTCACCCCAGCGCCGCCGTCAGCCCCTTCAGCAGGTCCCGCATGTTCTGCGGGCGTTCCTGGTAGCGCATGGCGAGGCCGTTCAGCAGCGCCGTTTCGAAGGCCGGCGGCAGGGTGACGCCGAGTGCCGACGGCTTCGGCACGACGTCGTTCATGAAGCGCGCGGTGGCGTCGGGCGGCGTCTTGCCGGCGATGGCGCAATACAGCGTGGCGCACATGGCGTAGACGTCGGTCCACGGCCCCTGCCGCCCCTCCTGGGAGTACTGTTCAGGCGGGGCGTAGCCGGGCTTGAGGATCACCGTCAGGTTGATCGACTCGCCGACCGCCTGCCGCGCGGCGCCGAAGTCCAGCAGCTTGCGCTCTCCGGCGGCGGTGATGAAGATGTTGTCGGGGCTGATGTCGCGGTGGACGAGGCCGTGGTCGTGCACGGCCTGCAGCGCCTTCATGATCGGCGACAGGATGGACAGCGCCCGCCTCGGCTCGATCCGGCCGCCGCTCTCGCTGATGTAGCGCTTGAAGGTGCGGCCCTCCAGCAACTCCATGATCAGGTAGGCGGTGCCGTTCTCCTCGAAGAAGTCCTGGACGCCGACGATCTCCTTGACGTCGCGCAGGCGGGCCAGCAGCCGTGCCTCTTCCAGGAACTTGCCGAGCCCGGCGGTGAAGCCCCGGGCATGCTCGTCGGAGAAGGCGACGATGCCGCTGCCGTCGGGCGCGCGGCTGATCAGGTTGGCCGGATAGAACTCCTTCACCGCGACCTTGACGTGCAGCCGGTCGTCCCAGCCCAGGTAGGTGGCGCCGAAGCCGCCCTGCCCCAGCACCCGCCCGGTCAGATAGCGCCCGTGCAGCGTGGTGCCCGGCATCAGGTGCACGCCGGCCCGGTTGTCGCCGCGTTGCGGATAGCCGCAGGCCGCACAGGATTCGCGCGCCGCCTTCGCCTCGAAACAGTTGGGGCAGCGCCCCTCGGTCAGGGCCGGCCCCGGCGCCGGGCGGGCGGGCGCCGCCGGGACGATGGCCGTCGCCATGGTAACGGCACGGGTCGCCGCGGGCGGCGGCACGGCGCGGGTCGGCACGCCGAAAGGCGAAACGCTGCTGCTCACCACAGGAGGCGGGGCCGGGGCGGTTGACGCGGTCTGCTTGGTGGAAACGGGCGCGGGTGCAGCCGGCGCCCCCTGGCGCAGCTTGTCCAGCAGCTCGTACAGGCGGCGGATCTCCGCCTGCGCGACTGCGGAATTCTGCTGCGCCACGAGGTCCATCTGGAACTGCGGCTGCTTGACGACCTCCAGCACGTGCTGGCGCAGCAGCGGCAGCGCCCCGTCGTCGCGCACCAGGCCGGAGGTGGCCAGCTCGGCCAGGCGGATGATGCGCCGGCGCAGCACCGGCTCGGCCTGGCGCAGCCGCTGCATGAGGTGGCCGCGCTGGGCGAACTCGTCGATCACGCCGGCCAGCCGTCCGGCCAGCCGGCCCCGCTCGTCCTCCGGCAGGCCGGAGCGGGCGATGGCCTCCACCGCGCCGGCGATGGACTCGCGCATCAGAGCCACGTCCGGCGTGTGCAGGATCATGTTCTCGACCAGCAGCTCGTTGCCGAGCGCGGCGTCGATGGAGCCGACGATCTCGCCACGGTGCCGCTCGGCGGCGGCGACGCCGGAGAAGGCGGTGAGGTAGTGCAGGCGGCTGAACAGGTCGCCCAGCGATTCGGCGATGCCCAGCATGGACAGGCGCAGCGCGCTCGCCCCGCCCTGCTGGAGCCGGCGCGAATAGCGGATGGTCAGCGCCTCCGCCATCGGCCCCTCGCCGACCACGCCCGTGCGCGTCAGCAGGTGGGCGATGATGGCCTTGAGGATTTCCGCCTCCTGCTCGGGCGTGCCTCGGCCCAGCGGCTGCGGCGCGCGCAACGTGCGGCGAACGCGGTCCAGCACGGCGGTCCGCGCCTGCGGCAGCTTGCCCTGGCGGAACATGGCGTTCAGCACGCCCACGCGGTTCGGCCCCATGGCCGGAGCCGTGGTGGTGCGGCCGAGCACCAGCTCGCACAGGCGGATGGCCGCCTGTCCGGGCGGCATCGCCCCGCCGAACAGTTCGTTCACCGCGGCGACCGAGCACAGCACGTCGGCGAGGATGCCGTCGACCGCCGCCGTCAGGCGGTCGTCGCGCTCCCACTGCAACAGTTGGATCAGCCGGTCGAGCTTGGCGGTCCAACTCCGCAGGTCGGCCAGCTCGACGCCCAGCGCCGCGCGCACGTCGTAGTTGGCGTCGCCGGTCGGCGTCTTCTTGCCCGGCTCGATGGCGAGGACGACCTCGATCGGCGGCCGGTTGCGCGGCAGTTCGGCGAAGGCGAGCTGGGCGTTGCGGGCCCGCGCCTGCGTCTCGGTGATGGCGTTCTGGATCGCCATGCGGCGCGCCCGCTGGTCCTGCCCCGGCAGCCGCGCCTGCATGGCGGTGACGCGGACCAGCGCGTTCTCCACCAGTTGCCCCTGCTCCAGCAGCGGCTTCAGCACTTTGTGGACGTGGATGATCTCGGTCGGCGTCAGCACCACGGAGTCCAGGTACTGGCGCAGCACGGCGCCCATGACGATGCGCCCCTGCAGGCCGTGGTAATCGGCCAGGGTCTGACAGACCTCCACGTCCTCGATGGTGCCGACGGTGCTCGGCGCCGGGGTGGCCGGTCGATGGCTCGCCTTGGTATCCATGCCTGTTCAGCGCCGCGCAGACGAGTGCCGGGAGTTCGGCACCGCACCCTATTGTCGGGGATACCCGTAAAGCGCTCGTATACCAGCCGGAACATTTTTCTAAAAGGAATCAGGAAATATCCGGCGCTCCGCCGTTCGTACAGGGCCGGCGGTAGTGTCTCAGTTTGAAATTTGACGGCGCTTGACCGGGTGTCGCCCCGTCGCCCCTCCGTGCTATATGCTTAGCGGAAAGCATGGAGGGAGTCACCATGGCGCATACTGAATGTGAATCGATGCCCGTACCGCTTCCTGGCTATCCGCCAGCAATATTATTGGATGCGCGGTTCGATGATGTCACCTGGAGGCATAATGTCGAGCGCTCGGCGCGAGGACACCTCTACATTCCTGATGAAACCGATCTATCAAGCGAGATGATCGCTTGGGTGAGGAGGCTTGAGCACATGATGGGGTGGCACATATACGCGTCTAGCAAACAGATAGCTCGTCTCGATCCACCGTTCCATTCTTAGGGGACTGGATAATGCCTAAAGGACCGCAAGGCCAGAAGCGCCCAGGAGACGTGATCGGGGCGGCTATCATGGTTGCCAAGATCGCCACCGGGGAAATCACAGAGTCGGAGGCGACCGAGGCTGACGATGGCAAGGACCCTGCTGCCAAGGCACTGGGCGCCAAGGGCGGGAAGGCCCGTGCGGCGAAGATGACTCCGGAGAGACGCGCTGAGATCGCTCGGGAAGCCGCCGCTAAGCGCTGGAATCGAAAATCCTAGCAAGCACACGTTTTCTGCTTGCAGGAACAAATCGGGACTGATAGCAAGCATGCCAGCAAGCATGGAGGCTGGCATGCCCGATCTGTTTGGGAACGAAGACACTCCGCAATCCAAAGGTGGAAAAGCTCGCGCTGAGGCTCTTTCCCCCGATGACAGGCAAAAAATTGCACGGAAGGCGGCGCAAAAGCGTTGGGAAGGCGAAGCAGAGATCCTTCGCGCAACGCATGATTCGAGCAATCACCCGCTAATGATCGGTGGACAGGAACTTCCATGCTATGTGCTCGAAGACGGCCGTCGCGTTCTCTCCCTCGGTGGTATGGTTCGATTGATGGGGATGTCCGGAGGAAGCGCATCCCGCAGGGAGGGTGATAGACTCGTCAATTTTGCCACCGGAAAGGCGGTATCTCCCTTTATTTCCAATGAGTTACTCAGCAGGATGAAGGAGCCTGTCAGGTTCCGGGCTCCTTCAGGAGGAACTGTCGCAACCGGATATGAAGCGACCATTCTTCCTGACCTTTGCGACGCCGTTTTGGAGGCGCGAAAAGCCGGGCTTCTCCGAAAGGACCAGATGCACATTGCCGTGCAGTGTGAAATTCTTGTTCGCGCTCTAGCGCGTGTCGGAATTATTGCGCTTGTTGACGAGGCAACTGGATATCAGGAACTGCGAGACCGCAAGGCCCTGGAAGAAATAGTCAACAGGTATATTACGGAAGAACTGCGGCGTTGGACGAAAACCTTCCCGGATGACTACTTTACACAAATTTTCCGCCTTAAAGGTTGGAGATTTCCTTCTATTCCAACAAAGCGCCCAGGAGTATTAGGCTATTATACCAGAGACATCGTTTATGCGCGCCTTGCGCCCGGCGTTCTTGAAGAGCTTGAAAAGAAAAATCCTTCAGAAGGTGGACGGCGGAAGCATAAGCACTTTCAATTTCTGACAGAAGATTACGGGGACCCTCGCCTTCGCGAGCATCTCACAGGCGTTATAGCCTTGATGAAAGGATCTCGCACTTGGGATCAATTCAGAGGGATGCTTCAAAGGGTATACCCCAAGGTCAATTCCACCCTTGAGCTGCCCCTGGATGTGCCTCCGGACGACAATAAGCCTGCTTGACGCTAAGCACGAAAGTTCATATTGTAAGGGCGTCGACGCGGTGCCCTCAAGGATGAGCCTTTGCCATGAACAAGCTGCCCCTCGCCAAGCGCGTTCAGATCCTCTCGATGCTGTGCGAGGGCTCGTCCATGCGGTCGATCTCCCGCGTGACGGACGTGTCGATCAACACCGTGACCAAGCTGCTGGTGGACGCGGGAGAAACCTGCCTCGCCCTGCATGACGAGCTGGTGCGCGACGTGCGCGCCAGCCGCGTCCAGTGCGACGAAATCTGGTCGTTCTGCTACGCCAAGCAGAAGAACGTCGAGACGGCGAAGAACGCTGGCGAGGATGCCGGAGACGTGTGGACCTGGACGGCGCTGGATGCCGATACCAAGCTGATCGTCTCCTACTTCGTCGGGGACCGCTCCGGACAGTCCGCCATCGCGCTCATGGACGACCTGCGCGGCCGGCTGGAGAACCGGGTGCAACTCACCACGGACGGGCACAAGGCGTACCTGGAAGCCGTGGAAGGCGCTTTCGGCGGGGATGTGGACTTCGCCCAGCTCATCAAGCTGTACGGTGACGTTCCGGAGTCCCACAAGGGCCGCTACAGCCCGGCGGAGTGCACGGGCATCAAGAAGACCAAGGTCGAGGGCAACCCCGACATGAAGCACGTTTCCACGTCCTACGTGGAGCGCCAGAACCTTACGATGCGGATGAGCATGCGCCGGTTCACCCGGCTCACCAACGCCTTCTCCAAGAAGCTGGACAACCACATCCACGCGCTGGCGCTGTACTTCATGTTCTACAACTTCACCCGCATCCATAAGAGCCTGAAGGTCTCCCCCGCCATGGCGGCCGGCGTCACGGATCGGCTGTGGAGCATGGAGGATATCGCCCTCGCCATCGATGCGCGGGCGGAGCCTCCGAAGAAGCGCGGGCCGTACAAGAAGCGGGCGGCGGAGCCGGTGAGATAACCGATTTACCACTTTGGCGTTGATCCAGCCCATAGGGCGCGATAGCCTGATCACCATGAGTGACGCCGCGCGCAAAGTGACGGACTTGTTTATTGAGCTTGCCACTCAGGCTGGCAAGCCAATCACCCCGTTGGAAGTGCAGAAGCTGCTGTACTTCACCGAGGGCCTTCACCTTGCGCTAACAGACGCCCCGCTTTTCGATGAGGATTTCCAAGCGTGGCAATTTGGCCCGGCGTTGCCATCGGTCTACCGCCGCCTGAGGCGCTTTGAAGGGCGGCCAATTAGCCATCTCATCGTTGACGCAAAGTCAATCACCGAGGTTTCCGAGCCTCTTATGAGGATTGCGCGCTCGGTTTATGATCTTTTCTCAAAATATGACCCAGAAAAGCTGGTCGGCCTAACCCATCTTCCGGGAACGCCATGGGATGTTGTTCGTGAGCTACACAATGTCCCGAAAGGCGAGCCATCTCAGTACCCTATAGACACAGATCTAATTGCTGAATGGTTTAGAGCAAAGTGGGACCGTTCATTGGAGTCTTCGACAGACGAAATCATTGTTGAATCTCCCGATGAATTCCCGGAGTGGGCGGCTGCGTGAACCTGACCTATTCAGTTCGCGTATGGGACGCTCTTAAGGCGCAGATGTCTGCGGTTGAGGCGGCGCACCCTACGCTTCGCGGCACAACAGAGAAAATCAGGCAGTTTTATGATCAGAGAATTAGCGGAAAGCCTGGGCAGAGAGTAGTGTACAGGTATAGCACGCGCGGACGTGCTGGCCCTAATGAACCTATGCCAGTCCAATCCGTCATAAATGTTTTTGTAGAATTTGGCGACGCGCATGCGTTGATTGTTGGACTCTGGTTCAGAGATGCCGATGTGGCGGTTGGCGCCGCGAGAGACATAAAGCTGTCCAGAGAGCAGTCGCACGCTGGATCTGCTACAGAGGCTTGAGGCGGGTTCAGCGCTGTAGCCTGATCCGACGGGATCAAATTTCAAACTGAGACACTACCGGGCCGGCGTATCCCTTCCCTTGCACCGCACCATGTGCGACAACGCCTGCAACCGCCAACCGACCGAGCCGCCGCGCCATGCCTGACAGCCACGACCCGGTCGTCCTCCGCCATGCCGGCTTCGAGGCGGCGGTCAGCCCGCGCATCGGCGGCTCCATCACCCGGCTGACCCGCGACACGGCCGCCGGTCCGATCGACCTGCTGCGCCCGGCGCACCCGGCGGCGCTGGCTGACGGCCCGGCCAACGACCTGGGCTGCTTTCCGCTGGTGCCGTTCTCCAACCGCATCGCCGACGGCCGCTTCCGCTTCGGCGGCCGCGCGGTGGACCTGCCGCTCAACCGTCCGGGCTGCCCGCACGCCATCCACGGCCACGCCTGGGAAGCGCCGTGGACCGAGGAGAGCCGTGCTGCCGGCAGCCTGCGCCTGACCTACCGCCACGCCGCCGACCGTTGGCCGTGGAGCTACCGCGCCACGCAGATCTTCACCCTGGACGGGCACGGGCTGACCGTGGACCTGGAACTGGTCAACGAGGGCGACGGCGCCATGCCGGCCGGCATCGGCCTGCACCCCTACTTTCCCAAGCCGCCGGGCACGGTGCTGACCGCCGGCGTGCGGTCGGTCTGGCTGACCGACACCGGCATGCTGCCGACCGAACGGACCTGCCCGCCCAAGGATTGGGACTTTCCGGCCGGCCGGGTGATGGACGACTGCGTCATCGACAACGGCTTCGCCGGCTGGGACGGCCGGGCGGTGATCGCTTGGCCGGACGGGCGCGGGCGCCTGACGCTGGAGGCGGAAGGGCCGTTCGGCCATCTCGTCGTCTATGCGCCGCGGGGCGGCGATTTCCTGTGCGTCGAGCCGGTGACCCACATGACCGACGCCGTCAACCATCCGCACGAGCCCGACGCCGGCCTGCGCGCGCTCGGCCCCGGCGAACGCCTGACCGGCCGCGTCCGCTTCCGGCACGAGATGCCCTGACGGGTACCCCGCTCAGGTGGGGAACGCCTCCAGCACGCCTTTGACCTGACGCTGGAAATCCTGGTCCGAGCGATAGCGGCCGATGACCGTCTTGTCGCGCTGAAGATAGAACATCATCTCGTCGCGGCTGGGCAGCGAGCGCGGGTTCGGCTTGTCCAGGAGTTGTCCGCTCCAGTCCACCCGCGCCATGAAGTAGCAGGCGCGCGAGAACAGCATGAAGAGCTTGTTGTCCGCCGCCAGCCGTTCCCGCCGCAGCAGCGCGTAGTAATAATAGTTCCGGCCGTGGAAGTAGGCGTTGTAGATGTTTTGCAGAGCGGCGAAACGCTCGTCGGGGCTGGTGATGTTCTTGATCTCCCGCTCCAGGCGGAAGCCGGCGTGGAAATATTCCTTGGCCTCGTGCTCGAAGGAAAAGCTGCCGCCCTTCACGACGCCCATCTGTTCGCCGTATTTGCGCAGGATGCGGCTGAGGATCAGCTCCAGGAAGCGCCGTTCGGGCGCCACCGCGTCGGGGAGCTGCGGCAGCATGTCGAACACGTGGCGCAGGTGGTAGGGGTGGCGGATGATGATCACCGGCACCACCGCGCCGTTGCGCCGCGTCTGGGGGCGCCGCTCGGCGTGCAGCTTCACCGCCGGCGACACCGAGGCGAGGACGGAGGCGGTGACGTCCTGCAGCTTCCAGCGCAGCCGCATCGCCGTCGTCTGCCGGCCGATCTTGAAGCGCGACAGGGTGCGCTGCATCCGGCTGCGCCACGTCTCCTTGGGCAGCTTGTGCGTGGGCAGGTTCGGCACCACCAGCGGATTGCCCAACACGTCCGGCGGCGGCGGCAGCGGGTTGAAATTGAAGTACTTCCCGTGCACCACGCCACGGGCGCCGCCGGCATCGGCAGCCCCGCGCGAACCCGGGTTGGACGAAGCAGCCAGCGACACCATGGCGAGGCGGTACCCCTTGCACGCACCCGAGGTTGCGCGATCACGCCGGCACGGCGACGTTGCCTCCGCCGTGCGCTCACGAATGATTTACCAAGATCATAATGGAAGCGGAGCGAAATATCCGCCCCCTCCGTGCGTGCCCCACGACCGTTGCATTGTGGCAACGGCGGGCCACGCGCCGCGCCCGCCCCGGTCCGGCGCCGCGCACGTCGAACCGGTGGCGTGAACGCTCAGCCCTTCGTCAGCAGCCGTTCCAGCGTGTCCAGGATGGCTTGCGGGCTCACCGGCTTGCGCAGCACCTCAAGCGGCTGGGCGGCGCCGTCCGCCAGATCGTCGTCCTCCGGGCCGAACGACAGGTAGCCGGTCATGATCACCACCGGCAGGGCCGGGTCCACCGCGCGCAACGCGCGGATCAGACCCTTGCCGTCCATGCGCGGCATGCGCAGGTCGGTGACGATGATGTCGGCGGGGTCCGCGCTCTGCCGCTCCATGGCGTCCACCCCATCGACGGCGAGCGTCACGCGGTAGCCCTTGCGCGAGAGGAAATCCTCGATCGCCATGGCGGCGAGCGGTTCGTCCTCGGCGACCAGCACGTGGAACGGATCAGGCATGGGCAAATTCGACCTCCCGCTGCGAAGGCCGGCTCACCGGCAGGGTTATGGTGAAGCGCACGCCGCGCCGGCCGTCGCCGTGCTCGACATTGTCGGCCACGATGCGCCCGCCCATGGCGTCGATGATGCCATAGCCGATGGACAGCCCGAGGCCGGAGCCCTGCCCCACCTCCTTCGTCGTGAAGAAGGGATCGAAGATGCGGGGCAGGATCTCCGCCGGGACGCCGCCGCCGTCGTCGGTGACGCTTATCACCGCCGTGTGGCTGTGGGCTGCGGCGTGAAAGACCACGTCGATGCGGCCGACACCGGCCGCCCGGCCGCGGGCGCGTTCGTCCACGATGGCGTCGCGCGCGTTGGACAGCAGGTTGAGGACGACCTGTTCGAGCTGCAGCGGCCGGCCGCGCGCGATGCAGGCGGCCTCCTGCACGTCGGCGGTCAGGATGATGCCCTCCAGCCCATAGTGGTGGCGCACCATCTCCACGGCCGAGCGCACGCTGCGCGCCGGATCGAAGGGCTGCGTGCCGCCGCCGTCGCGCCGGCTGAAGGTCCGCATGTGGTCGATGATGCGGCCCATCCGCTCGGTCTGCTCGCCGACCAGGACCAGCACCTTCTCGGTCCGCGCGCCGTCGAGCTGGCCGTCGCGCAGGCGCGACAGCGCGTTCTCCGCCCAGGTGCGGATGACGTTCAGCGGCTGGCTCATCTCGTGCGCCATGCCGGCCGCCAGCGTGCCCAGCGTCGCCAGCTTGGAAGCCTGCACCAGCTCGTCCTGGAGGTGCTTGCGTTCGGTCACGTCGCGACCGCTGCCCAGGAGCTGGACGATCCGCCCACCCTCGTCGCGCACGGGGACCAGCACGGTGTGCCAGATCCGCCGGCCGACCGGCAGGTCCAGATCCTCCTCATAGTCGATGGGGCCGCCGGCCGCCACGCATTCCCGATAGCGGGCGATCACGGCGTCGGCGACCTCCGGGGGCAGCGCCTCCTCGACCGTCCGGCCGCACACCTGCGCGGGGTCCAGGCCGGTGGCGCGCGCGTGCGCGGGGTTCAGCGTCTCCAGCACGAAGCCGCCGTCCGGCCGCACGCCGATGACGAACAGCCCCTCGGCCAGATTGTTGAAGAAGCTGGTGTAGCGTTCCTCGACCTGCCGCCGCTCGGTGATCTCGCGGTGCAACGCCTGGTTGGCGACGGCGAGCTGGCTGGGACTGGGCAGCGCCAGCGCCTTCGGCATGAGCATCCAAAGCGCCACCGCCGTGAGCATGGAGACGATGGCCGTCACCGCCTTGATCAGCCCTTCCACTGCATAGTCCGGCTGCCACAGGGTCCATATGCTGAAAAGGTGAGTGGTGCCGCAGGCCAGGATGAAGGCGGCGAACAGCCAGAACACCCAGCTGAACGCCAGATCGCGGCGCTTGCGCACGAAGTACACCAGCGCCACGGGGATCGAGTAGTAGGACAGGCCCGTCACCACGTCGGACGAAACATGCAGGGCCAGGAGTTCCGGCTGCCACAACAGGCAGAAGCCGTGCGGCATGAGGGCGCTGCTGTCGAAGATCCCGCCAAGGCCAGCCATCATTGCCCACTCCCCCGCCTAGCACACACGCGGGCGCCGGCCCTCCCGGGGTCTCGTCGTCCTACGGCACGCCGAGTGTAAAAGGGCGGCGCAGCGCAACCTTTCCTCCCCGAAGTGCCGATTCTTCAAAGTCATGCCCCGGGTTCGCAATGTCAATCGGACTTCCGAACGGATGCCTACATCAAAAGTGGTATGCCTTGGCGCATTCTGTAATAACCAGCAAATCTCCGGGTATTCAGAAGCTTCGTTTCCACACCGTTGCTTGAGCGCTGCCGGTCCGCGAAAGAGGCGGCGCGAACGCCGCCTTGACATCGCCAGAATGCACCGTCACGCCGCTGTCTGCACCTTGCGGTTCTGCTCGCGCGTCTTGAGGAAACGCAGCGCCGGGAAGTCTTCCTGGGCGCGGTTGAGGTGCCACGCGTTGCGGGCCAGGAAGACCAGCGCACCGTCGTGGTCCTCGGCCAGGGCGGACCGGTTGAGATCGATGAACTTGTCGAGCTGGACACGGTCGTCCGTTTCGATCCAGCGCGCGGCGTCCACCCCGGCGCCCTCGAACTTGGCGGAAATGCCGTACTCCGCCTCGATCCGCGCCGACAATACCTCGAACTGGAGTTGGCCGACGACGCCGACGATCCAGTCGGCCCCGGACAGCGGCTTGAACACCTGGCTGGCGCCTTCCTCGGCGAAGTGCTCCAGCGCCTTGCGCAGGTGCTTAACCCGCATGGGGTCGTCGAGCTTGGCGCGCTGCAACAACTCGGGCGCGAAGCTCGGCACGCCGGTGAAGCGGATCTCCTCACCCTCGGTCAGCGTGTCGCCGATGCGCAAGGACCCGTGGTTGGGGATGCCGATGATGTCGCCGGGCCATGCCTCCTCCGCCAGCTCGCGGTCGCGGGCCAGGAAGAGGACGGCGTTGTTGACCGCCAGCAGCTTGCCCGAACGCATGTGCTTGAGCTTGGCGCCGCGCCGGAACTTGCCCGAGCACAGCCGCACGAAGGCGATGCGGTCGCGGTGGTTGGGGTCCATGTTCGCCTGGACCTTGAAGACGAAGCCGGTGACCTTCTCCTCCGACGGCTCCACCGTGCGCGGCTCGGCCGGCTGCGGGCGCGGCGGCGGCGCGTTCTCGGCCAGACCGGTCAGCAGTTCCTGCACGCCGAAGTTGTTGATGGCGGAGCCGAAGTAGATCGGCGTCAGGTGCCCGGCGCGGTATTCGTCCAGGTCGAACGGCGGCATCAGGCCGCGCACCATCTCCACGTCCTCGCGCAGCTTGGCGATCGCGTGGGCGGGCAGCAGCTCGTCCAGCTTGGGATCGTCGAGGCCATTGCACTCGATGCCGTCCGACGCGACGTCGCCCTGCGTGCGGTCCATCAGGATCAGGCGGTCGCGGATCAGGTCGTAGCAGCCCAGGAAGTCGCGGCCCATGCCGATGGGCCAGCTTGCCGGCGTAACGTGGATCTGCAGCCCCTCCTCGATCTCCGAGACGAGGTCGAAGGGATCGCGCGCCTCGCGGTCCATCTTGTTGCAGAAGGTGGTGATCGGCACGTCGCGCAGGCGGCAGACCTCGAACAGCTTGCGGGTCTGCGTCTCGATGCCCTTGGCGCCGTCGATCACCATGACCGCGCTGTCCACCGCGGTGAGCGTGCGGTATGTGTCCTCCGAGAAATCCTCGTGGCCCGGCGTGTCCAGCAGGTTGAAGGTGCGCCCGTCGTATTCGAAGGTCATCACCGACGCGGTCACCGAGATGCCGCGCTCGCGCTCCACCTTCATCCAGTCCGACCGCGCGCGCCGCTGCTCGCCGCGCGCCTTGACGGCGCCCGCCATCTGGATGGCGCCGCCGAACAGCAGCAGCTTTTCGGTGAGCGTGGTCTTGCCGGCGTCCGGGTGCGCGATGATGGCAAAGGTCCGGCGCCGGGAAACGGCGTCCTGAAGTCCGGACATGCCTGATCCCTCAACTGTCGTGTCGTTCCATGCGAAAGCGCGCGGAGCGTCTCCGCCCCGCGCGCGATCCTTACATAGCAGCGGAACCCAAAAGGTTCCAGTGCGGTCCTTACAGCGCCAGCTCGGCGATCTGCACGGCGTTGAGCGCCGCGCCCTTGAGGAGCTGGTCGCCGCACACGAACAGGTCCAGGCCGTGGTCGCCGAACACCAGATTGGTGCGGATGCGGCCGACCTCGACGTCGAACTGGCCGGCGGCGGTCAGCGGCATCGGGTAGACGCCGTCGGCCGGCACGTCGGCCAGCTTCACGCCCGGCGCATCGGCCAGCACGGCGCGCGCCGCGTCGGGCGTCACCGGCGACAGGGTTTCGATGGTGATCGCTTCGGAATGCGCGCGATAGGTGGGGATGCGCACCGCCGTGCAGCTCACGGGAAGGTCCGGCAGCTCCAGGATCTTGCGCGTCTCCCAGGTGACCTTCATCTCTTCCTTGGTGTAGCCGTTGTCCTGGAAGGCGTCGATCTGCGGGATCAGGTTGAAGGGGATGGGGTGGCGGAAGACGCTGTTGACGACCGGCTTGCCGTCCAGCGCGTTGCGGGTCTGCTCCTCCAGTTCGGCCATGCCCTCGGCGCCGGCGCCGCTGGTCGCCTGATAGGTCGAGACGATGACGCGCTTCAGGCCGAACGCCTTGTGCAGCGGACCCAGCGCCACGACGGCGATGGCCGTGGTGCAGTTCGGGTTGGCGATCAGCCGGCCGCCGCCCTGGAAGGCGTGCGCGTTGATCTCGGGCACGATCAGGGGGATTTCCGGGTCGTAGCGGAAGGCGGAGGAGTTGTCGATCACCAGCGGCCCGGCCGCCGCGATGGCCGGCGCGTGCGCCTTGGCGAAATCGCCGGAAACGGCGAGCAGCACCACGTCGCAGTCCTTCACCAGATCCAGCGAGTATTCCTGCAGCGTGATGGCGCCGTACGGCGTGTCGACGACCTTGCCGGCGCTGCGGCCGGACGCCAGCAGGCGCAGTTCGCCCACGGGGAAGTTGCGGCGGTGGAGGACCTCGACCATCTCGCGCCCGACGGCGCCGGTGGCCCCGACGATGGCGACCTTCTTCGAGGCGGGATTGCTGGCGTTGCTCATAACAGACTGCTCCGTCCTTGATCTGGGCCCCGTTTTGGGGTCTGGGCCCCGTTTTGGGGTGGGAAGCGGAGCCCTGATACGACAAGGGCCCCGTCCGTTTCCGGCGAGGCCCTCGTGGTGGGTATCGTCACGCGATCAGCGCACGGCACACCCCGACGGCCCGCCGAAGCGAGTCGTTTTGGTGGTGGTCGTGGTGGTCATGCGATTCATGCGCGCATTCCTAAACGAAGCCGCGGAGCTTGTAAAGGGTGCGCGCATGCCGATCACCCGGCGCGCACGCGGCTGATGAAGCTCGCCACGGCGCCACGCAACGCTTCCGCCTGCCGCGACAGATCGTCGGCGGCGCCGACCGTCTCGGCGGCCATGCGGCCGGTCTGTCCGGCGGCCTGACTGACCCCCGAAATGTTGTCCGACACCTCCTGGGTGCCGTGCGACGCCTGCTGGACGTTGCGGGAGATTTCCTGGGTCGCCGCCCCCTGCTGCTGCACGGCCGAGGCGATGGTCGAGGCAATCTCGTTCATGCGGGCGATGGTGCCGGTGATGCTGCGGATGGCGGTCACGGCGGTGCCGGTGACCTGCTGCATCTGGGTGACCTGGTTCTGGATGTCCTCGGTTGCCTTGCCGGTCTGGTTGGCGAGGTTCTTGACCTCGGAAGCGACGACCGCGAAGCCCTTGCCCGCTTCGCCCGCACGGGCGGCTTCGATCGTGGCGTTCAGCGCCAGCAGGTTGGTCTGGCTGGCGATGTTGTTGATCAGCGACACCACCTCGCCGATCTTGCTGGCCGCTTCGGCCAGCGAGGCGACGGTGGCGTTGGTGCGATCGGCCTCCTCGACGGCGACGACGGCGATCCGCGCGGATTCCGTCACCTGCCGGCTGATCTCGCCGACCGAGCTGGACAGTTCCTCGGTCGCCGCGGCGACGGTCTGCACGTTGGCCGTGGCCTCCTCGGCGGCCGACGCGACGGCCACCGACTGCCGGTTGGTCTGGTCGGCGGCGGCCGACAGGGTGGAAGCGGTGCCGTGCATCCCTTCCGCCGCCTGATGCACGCGATCGACGATGCCCTTCACGCTGGCCTCGAAGGCGCTCGCCATCTCGTTCATCGCGCGCTTGCGGTCGACCTCGGCCTGCTGGCGCTGGCGCTCCTGCTCGGCCACCAGACGCTGATTCTCGCGGCCGTTCGCCTTGAAGGTCTCCAGCGCGTCGGCGAGGCGTCCCAATTCGTCCGTCTGGCCGTGGCTGGGCACCACGATCTCCAGGTTGCCGCCGGCGACGGCCATCATCGCGTCGGTCATCCGCCGCATCGGCCGGGTGACAGCGTACACCACCAGGAACACCGCCAGCCCGACGCCCAGCGCGATGCCGGCGGCGCTGACGATGGTCAGATCACGGGTGGTCGACGCGTAGGAAGCGACCGCCGCCGTGTGGGCGTCGGCCGACAGCTTGGCGTTGCGCTGGATGATCGACTGGAAGCGCAGCCGCGCCGTCGTGTAGAGCGGCAGGCTGCGCGCCGCCACGGCTCTGGCGCCGTCGACGTCGCCCTTCTCCATCAGCAGGCCCGTCTCGCGCTCCAGCGCGACGAACTGTTCCACCGTCGCGTTGATGTCGGACAGTTCCGCGCGCCCTTCCGCCGTGACCAGCAGGGGCCGCAGGTGGTCGAGGAGATCGCGCAGCGTCACGAGTTCCTGCGCCGCTTCTTCGCGTTTGGCCTTGACCTCTCCCGCGGAGCGCAGGGGCAAAGCCTGGAGCTGTCGGGCATAATTGGTCAGGCTGGTGTTGGCGCGCGATGCCAGGCTGACGCGTTCGGAAGCGGATTCCACCACCATGAGTTCAGCGAACACACTTCCGGTCGCGCTCCACCCCAGGAAGGCGAGGGCCACCGAAAGCGCCGAAAACAAGGCGATGACGCTGAACAGCTTTGGCGCCATGCCGATGTTGCCGAGCCAACGCATAGAAAGACCTCCACCTGATTTCGCCACAGCCTGCGCATATCATCGTACGTCAATTTTAAATAATTGGTTAGGCCGAATGTCGTATTTCTGGCGTGGCCGAACGCCGCGATGGAGACGCGGAATGTCGAACGCCCCCGCGGTGGAGCCGCGGGGGCGTCGAATCACATGGTCCTGACGGAAAATCCTACCGGAATCCCTCGCCCTGGTCGGTCGGCAGCACCGGGTGCACGTCCCAGATCTCCTTCGCGTACTCGTTGATGGTGCGGTCGGAGGAGAACCAGCCCATGCTGGCGGTGTTGATGATCGCCTTGCGCGTCCACTCCTCGTGGTTGCGGTAGAGGTCGGCGGCGTCCTTCTGGGCCAGACAGTAATCCTCGAAGTCGGCGGTCACCAGGAAGTGGTCGCCGCCGTCGGTCAGCGCCTGCAGGATCGGGTGGAAGCGGTGCGGGTCGTCCGGCGAGAAGACGCCCGTCGAGATCATGTCGAGCGCGCGCTTCAGGCTGGGGTTGACGGCGATCACCTCACGCGGGTTGTAGGCCCCGCCCTCGCGCAGGCTGTTCGCCTCCTCCGCCGACAGGCCGAAGATGAAGATGTTGTCGTCGCCCACCGCTTCCTTGATCTCGACGTTGGCGCCGTCCAGCGTGCCGATGGTCAGCGCGCCGTTCAGTGCCAGCTTCATGTTGCCGGTGCCCGACGCCTCCATGCCGGCGGTCGAGATCTGCTCCGACAGGTCGGCGGCGGGGATGATGATCTCGGCGGCGGTGACGTTGTAGTTGGGCAGGTAGACGACCTTCAGCATGTCGTGCACCGCCGGGTCGTGGTTCACCACCTTGGCGACGTCGTTGATCAGTTTGATGATCAGCTTCGCCATGTGATAGGCCGGGGCGGCCTTGCCGGCGAAGATCTTGGTGACCGGAACCCAGGTGACCGTCGGGTTGTCGCGCATGTCGTTGTACAGCACGATGGTGTGCAGCACGTTCAGGAGCTGGCGCTTGTACTCGTGCATGCGCTTGACCTGAACGTCGAACATGCTGTCGATGCTGACCTCGACGCCGGTCTGGCGGGCGATGTAGGCGGCCAGCCGCTTCTTGTTCTTCCGCTTGGCGCGGCGGAACTCCTCGCGGAAGACGACGTCGTCGGCCTTTTCCTTGATGGCGTCGATCTGGCCCAGGTCGGCGATCCAGCCCTGGCCGATGCGGCTGGTGATCAGGTCCGACAGCGCCGGGTTGGCCTGATGCAGCCAGCGGCGCGGCGTGATGCCGTTGGTCTTGTTGTTGATGCGGTCCGGGAACTCGTTGTGGAAATCGGCGAACACCGTCTGCTTCATCAGGTCGGTGTGCAGCGCCGACACGCCGTTCACCTTGTGCGAGCCGAGGAAGGCGAGGTTGCCCATGCGCACGCGCCGCTCGCCGCGCTCGTCGATCAGCGACAGCCGCGACAGCCGCCCGTTGTCGCCGGACGCGCGGGCGCGCGAGCGGTTCAGGAAGCGCGCGTTGATCTCGTAGATGATCTGCATGTGGCGGGGCAGCACGCGCTCCAGCAGGCGCACCGGCCACGCCTCCAGCGCCTCGGGCAGCAGGGTGTGGTTGGTGTAGGAGAAGCAGCCCTGGGTGATCTCCCACGCCTTGTCCCACAGCACGCCGTGCTGGTCGACGAGCAGGCGCATCATCTCGGCGATGCCGATCGCCGGGTGCGTGTCGTTGAGCTGGATCGCCGCCTTCGCCGGCAGGCTGTCGAAATCGGTGTGGTGCTGCAGATAGCGGCGGATGATGTCCTGCAGCGACGCCGAGGTGAAGAAGTACTCCTGCTTGAAGCGCAGTTCCTTGCCGGTCTCGGTCGCGTCGTTGGGGTACAGCACGCGGCTGAGGTTCTCCGACAGCACCTTCTGTTCGACCGCCTTCATGTAGGCGCCGTCGTTGAAGTGGCCGAAGTTGAAGTCGCGCGTGGCGCGCGCCGACCACAGGCGCAGCGTGTTGATGGTGTTGCCACCATAGCCGACCACCGGCGTGTCGTAGGCCATCGCCAGCACGCGCTCGGCGTCCACCCAGCGGTAGGCACGCTCGCCCACGCTGTCGCGGAACTCCTCGACGCGGCCGTAGAACTGCACGGGGTACAGCACCTCCGGCCGCGGGAATTCCCACGGGTTGCCGAATTGCAGCCACTGCTCCGGGTACTCGACCTGCCAGCCGTGTTCGAAGCGCTGCTCGAACAGCCCGAACTCGTAGCGGATGCCGTAGCCGTAGCCGGGCAGCCCCTGGCTCGCCATGCTGTCCAGGAAGCAGGCCGCGAGGCGGCCCAGGCCGCCGTTGCCCAGCGCCGCGTCCGGCTCGGCCTCGACCACCTCTTCCAGGGTCAGGCCGATGCGGTCCAGCGCCTCGCGGCATTGGTCCATGATGCCCAGGTTGGACAGGCTGTTGGTCAGCAGACGGCCGATCAGGAATTCCAGCGACAGGTAATAGACCCGCTTGGCGTCGTCCTGATAATAGCTGCGCGTCGTGTCCATCCAGCGGTCGACCAGACGGTCGCGCACCGCCAGCGCCACGGTGTGGAACCAGTCGCGGCGCGTCGCCGCGCGGGCATCCTTGCCGACCGAGTAGACCAGCCACTCAAGAAAGGAGCGCTTCAGCCCGTCGACGTCGAGGCTGCGCCGTTCGATATCGCCGGTCTTGTACCGAGCATCCATGCTTTCGACTCTCTTCCCACGGGCTTGCCGACACGGGCCGCCGGTTCAACGGCCCCCTGACCGCCGCAAGTTTCGCCAATCTTGGTTAAGCATGTTTTAAGCCTGTAGACCCCTCTCCCTATCTGGGGAGCGGAGTCCGGCGTATCCACACGGTACCGCCACTTCCACACACAGTGGAAGAGAGTAAGCTGGAAGCGAGAAAGATGCCACCGCCCGCTGGCCGGAGCCGTTGCACGCGATGCCCGATAATCTCGACACCCGCCCCGACGCCCTGCCGGTCACCCTGCGCCACGCGCTGCCGTCCGACATCCCGGCGCTGCTCGCCATCGAGGAACGCTGCTTCGCCACCGACCGCCTCACCCGCCGCAGTTTTCATTACCTCCTCACCCGCGCCAACGCCACGGCTCTTGTGGAGGTTCACGGCGGCGTGATCGCCGGCTACGCACTGGTGCTGTTCCATGCCGGCACCTCGCTCGCCCGCCTGTACTCCTTCGCCGTGGATCGCGTCCACCGGGGCGGCGGCGTCGGCCAGCGCCTGCTGTCGGCGGCGGAGCAGGCGGCGCGGGCGCACGCGTGCATCCACCTGCGCCTGGAGGTGCGCCGCGACAACGCCTCCGCCATCGCGCTGTACAAGAAGAACGGGTATCGCGAGTTCGGCGTCTACACCGACTACTACGAAGACCACATGGAGGCGTTGCGCCTGGAAAAGCGCCTGGGCACCGCCGGCCCGAGCGCGCCGCTGGGCGCGCGCATGGTGCCGTACTACCAGCAGACGCTGGACTTCACCTGCGGGCCGTCGGCGCTGATGATGGCGATGAAGGCGCTGAAGCCGGAGATCGAGCTGGGTCGCAAGCTGGAACTGCGCATCTGGCGCGAGGCCACCACCATCTTCATGACCTCCGGCCACGGCGGCAGCGGCCCCTATGGGCTGGCCCTGTCGGCGTGGCGGCGCGGGCTGAAGGTGGACCTGTACGTCAGCGACCCCGGCACCCCCTTCCTCGACAGCGTGCGCAGCGAAGAGAAGCGCGCGGCCATGCGCATCGTGCACGAGGACGTGATGGAGGAACTGGCCGGAACCGACATCGGCGTGCACCACCGCACCATGAGCGCCAAGGACATGGCCCAGGCGGTCGGCGAGGGGGCGGTGCCGGTCGTGCTGATCTCCAGCTACCGCATATACCGGGAGAAGTTCCCCCATTGGGTGGTGGTGTCGGGCGCCGACGATCGGTTCCTCTATGTGCACGACCCGCTGGTCTACGACCGCCATCATGCCCACATCGATCGCATCTACATGCCGATCCCCAAGAAGGATTTCGAGCGCATGGCCCGTTACGGCAAGGCCCAGTTGAAGGCGACCCTCGTGCTCCGCGAACGCCCGCCGGAAGCCTAGATGCCGGCGCACATCGTCATCGTCGATCGCCGCGCCGACTTCACGTGGGCCAAGGACAACCTGCAGGTCGTCACCGCCCGCGACTACATCGGCAAGCCCGACGCCCCCAAGCCGCGCGGCACGCGCATCATCAATCTCAGCCGCAGCTACGAATACCTGGGCACCGGCTATTACTGCTCGCTGCTGGCGGCGGCGCGCGGCGACAAGGTGATCCCGTCCGTCCGCACGCTGCTCGACCTCGGCCAGCGCACCATCTACCGCGCCGCCCTGCCGGAGGTGGAGGAGGCGCTGCGCCACAAGATGAAGCGTCTGGCCGACCCGCCGCAGGCGTCGTTCAACCTGACCGTCTTCTTCGGCCGCGCCGACGACCGTCGCTTCCAGGAACTGGCCCGGCAGGTGTTCGACCTGTTCCGCTGCCCCATCCTGAAGGTGCAGGTGCGCCTGAAGGAGACCTGGGTGGTGCACGCCGTCGAGGCGCTGTCGCTGGCCGACCTCAAGCCGGACCAGCGGCCCCTGTTCGAGGCGGCGCTCGACGCCTACACCCGCGCCTCCTGGCGCGAGCCGGCGACGCGCGCCACGGCGCGCTGGACCCTGGCCATCCTGCACAACCCGAAAGAGGCGCTGCCGCCCTCCGGCCCGCGCGCCCTGCAGAAGTTCGTCAAGGCCGGCGAGGGGTTGGGCATCGAGGTCGAGCTGATCGAGAAGAAGGACTTCCTGCGGCTGGCCGAGTATGACGCGCTGTTCATCCGCGAGGGCACCGCGCTCGACAACCACACCTACCGCTTCGCCAAGAAGGCCGAGAAGGAGGGGATGCCGGTCATCGACGATCCCAACTCGATCCTGAAATGCACCAACAAGGTGTATCTGGCGGAACTCCTCAAGGCCAACCGCATCCCGACGCCGAAGACGGTGATCCTCGACCGCCGCGGCCTCGCCACGCTGGAGCAGGAGATCCCCTACCCCATCGTCATGAAGATCCCCGACGGCTCCTTCTCGCGCGGGATCTACAAGGTGACCGGCCGTTCCGAGATGGAGGCGACGGCCGAAAGCCTGTTCGAGGATTCCGACGTCATCCTGGCGCAGGAGTTCATGTACACCGAGTTCGACTGGCGCGTCGGCGTGCTGAACCGCCAGCCGATCTACGTCTGCCAATATCTCATGGCGAAGAAGCATTGGCAGATCGTGAAGCATGGCGGCAACGGCCGCGCCGAGACCGGCTCGTCCCGCACGCTGCCGGTGGCCGACGCGCCCCGCGAAGTCGTCGACATCGCGGTCAAGGCCGCCGGCCTCATCGGCGACGGACTTTACGGCGTCGACCTGAAGCAGAACGACCGTGGCGTCTTCGTCATCGAGATCAACGACAACCCCTCCCTTGACCTGGGCGTCGAGGACGCCTGCCTGAAGGACGAGCTGTACCGCACCATCATGCGCGAGTTCCTGCGCCGCCTGGAAGACCGCTCGGGGCGCTGAGCGGCGCCACCCGAAGCTCGGCCGTTCGTCATCCCCCGAAGCGGATTTCCGATTCGCCGGCCGGGGAACATCCGCTCCCACCCCGCGTTTAGAAGCCGACGTCACGACGAACGGGGGCACTCCCGAAGGGTTCTTTGGCCCGGAGTGCTTGCCTCTTCGAGAGAAGCGGGGAGACCGACCATGGTGACAGCCCAGCCCCAGTGCGCCGCCGGTCCTGGCGGATAGCCGCGCGACGGGGGTTCATCAGCCATAGCACCGTCGTTGCAGCCGGACCGGCCGATAGGCCGGCGTGCCGGGTGGACATGGTCGTCCCGCGCCGGGAGCCAGCCGCAGAGGTGGCTTCCGCCAAGGAACACCTGGAGGAAAAGAGAACATGGCCTATTCGTTCGAGAGCGAGCTCATTCGTTGCATGCCCAATCTGCAGCGCTACGCGTGCAAACTGACGCGCGACATGACGGCCGCCGAGGACCTGACACAGGATTGCCTGGCCCGCGCCCTGTCCCGCTCGCACCGTTTCGAGCCGGGCACCAACATGCAGGCGTGGCTCACGACGATGCTGAAGAACCTCCACTTCAACAACCTTCAACGCGAGAAGCACGTCACCAAGGTCGAACTGTGGGACGGCGCCATGTCCGTCGAGGCCTCGCAGATCGCCCGCCTGGTGTTCCGCGACGTCGACCGCGCCTTCGGCTCCCTGACCCCCAGCCAGCGCAAGGTGGTCAAGCTGGTCGCCATCGAGGGCCGCCCCTATCAGGAAGCCGCCGAAAAGCTGAACGTCTCCATCGGCACCATCCGCTCCCGCCTCTGCCGCGCCCGCGAACGCCTCAACACCCTGATGGCGGCGTGACCGTTCATATCCCTCCCCCGCCCCTGGCGGGGGAGGGAAGGGGCCCACGAAGTGGGAAGGGTGGGGGCTGGTTGTTCGCGGGAATCAGCGGCGCGTCGGCTGGCGGCTTGCGTACGCGTTTAAAACACGAAGATCAAAAGATCAGAAGATCATTAAGGATGGCACCAACGCGCGCGGCACCCATCGGAGTCTCGGCGCAGGCAAGCCCTTCTGATCTTTTGATCTTCGTGTTTTTGATCAGCACCTTTACCGCCAGCCGACGCGCCGCTGATCCTCGCCAGCAACCGGCCCCCACCCTGCCCGCTGACGCGGGCTTCCCTCCCCCGCCGGGGGCGGGGGAGGGATAAGCAAATCACCCGAACAGGCCGCCGAAGGGCAGGAAGGCGACCATGTCGCCGGGGGTGATTTCCGTGTCCTCGGCCGGCACGTCGACCAGCCCGTCGGCCTCCACCATGGAGGTCAGCACGCCCGAGCTGTCGTTCTCGAACTTGTGCGCCACCGGGCGGCCGTCCGGCCCCGTCTCGATGCGGGCGCGCAGGAACTCCCGCCGGCCGGCGCCCTTGCGGAAGGCGAAGCCCGCCACCACCAGCGAGCGCGGCGTGCGCACCTCGTCCGCTCCCATCAGGCGCAGCAGCAGCGGCCGGCCGACCAGCATGAAGGTCACCATCGCCGACACCGGGTTGCCCGGCAGGCCGAGGAAGATCGCCTCCCCCACCCGGCCCAGCGCCAGCGGCTTGCCCGGCCGCAGCGCGAGGCGCCACATGTCGATGGAGCCGAGGTCGGCGACCGCCGCCTTGACGTGGTCCTCCTCTCCCACCGACACGCCGCCCGAGGTGACGACCACGTGCCCCTTGCGGCTGGCCTCGGCCAGCGCCGCGCGCACGACGTCCGGCCGGTCGCGCAGGATGCCCAGGTCCTCCACCTCCGCGCCCAGCGTGGCGAGCTGGGCGGCGATGGTGTAGCGGTTGGCGTCGTAGATCGCCCCTTCCGGCTTCGGCCCACCCGGCTCGCACAGCTCGTCGCCGGTGGAGAACAGCACGACCTTCAGCCGCCGCCGGACCTCCAGCGTCGCGCGGCCGACGGCGGCGGCCAGCCCGACTTCCTGCGCGCGCAGCCGCTTGCCGGGAGTGAGCACCACGGTTTCCGCCCGCATGTCCTCGCCCGCCGCGCGGATGTTGGCGCCGCGCGCGGGCTGCTTCTCGACGACGACGGCGCCCTCCTCGGCGCGGCAGACCTCCTGCATGACGACGGTGTCGACGCCGGCCGGCACCGGCGCGCCGGTGAAGATGCGCACCGCCTCGCCATCACCCACCGTGCCGGGATAGACCGTGCCGGCCGGCACCCGCCCGACCACCGTCAGGCGCAGCGGCCCCGTCCCGTCGCCGTCCGGCGCGCGGTAGCCGTAGCCGTCCATGGCCGACACGGCCGACGGCGGCACGTCGATCGGGCTGGTCACCGATTCGGCCAGGATGCGGCCCTTCGCCTCGGACAGCGGCACGGTCTCCACCCCGGTCACCGGGCCGTAGGTCGCGGCGATGCGCGCCAGCGCCTCGTCCAGCGGCAGATGGCCGGGGCCCTTAGCCTTGGGGGTGTCGCAGCAGTCCATGGATCCTCTCCTCGTGTCCGGCGCGGCGAACGAAGACCGCCGAGCGGAAGAAACGCGCGCCAATGGTCGCCGCCCGCGCCCCGCTTGGCAACCACCTTGGCGCGTCGGCGCCGGGCGGACGTTGATCGCCGTCAATCTTCGCCGGCGATGGGGCCGCGCATCGGAAGGGGTGACCCGGAGTTGGGCGAATGGCGGCGTGCGGGTACGCCTTCGGCGTGCGTGCCGCCCGCCCTCCCCGACCGTTATCGTGGTGAGGTCGCATGCCGAGGAGGACCGCCGCCTTGCAAACGCCCACCCCCGAACCGCGCCCCTATCCGCCCAAGCAAGGGCTGGTCGCCGAAACCGCCGCCGATGTCGCGGCCCGGCTGGCGACCTTCCTGGCCGGCGTCCCGCCGGAGGCGCGCGAGGCGGCCATCGACGCCTATCGCAAGGTGACCCGTCAGCTCCTGCTCAGCCGCGGCCTGGACGAGGAGCGCGCCGCCGCGCTGATCGACACGGTGGTCGCCCACATCCGCGCGCACCTCGCGCGGGTCGATCGGGCCGGCGGCATGGCCGCGGGGCGGGCGTAGAGCCGCGTCCGCCCTCCTCTGATGTCGCTATTTTTTTTGTGAAATAAACTGCGGCTTCCCCAGTCCTGCCCTGCGCTTTTTTCGCGGCGGCATCGCATCGGCGCGTGTACAATAGAGTGCCTGCGACATAGCGCCGCAGGTGCGCGACGATCTCAGAATCACCGATCACTTATATTAGGATAATCCGAGATAAGGCGCCCCGCCCCATCGGGCCAACGCGCCACGACAGTCTCCTGGAGGAAAACGCCCTATGGAAGAGATCCCCGTGAAGTCGCTCGTCGCCGGCCTCGGATTCCTGGCCGGCATCGTGTTCGGCGCCACTGCCCAGAAAACGCACTTCTGTACCATGGGCGGCATATCCGACATGGTGATGATGGGCGACACGCGGCGCTTCCGCTCGTGGATGCTGGCCATCGCCATCGCGCTTCTCGGCACGCAGGCCCTGTGGGGCCTCGGCTACATCGACCTCGGCACGGCGATCTACCGCACCCCCAACCTCGGCTGGTTCGGCGCCATCGCCGGCGGCCTGCTGTTCGGCTACGGCATGGTGATGGGCGGCGGCTGCGGCAACAAGACGCTGGTGCGCGTCGGCGGCGGCAACATGAAGTCGTTCATCGTCTTCCTGGTGATCGCGCTGACCGCCTACATGACGCTGCGCGGCCTGTTCGCGCTGGGCCGCGTGCAGATGGAGGCCACCTTCAACACCACGCTGCCGGTCAGCCAGGGCATCGACGCCCTGCTGGCGCGGGCCACGGGCCTGGGCGAAGGGACCTTGCGCGCGGTGCTGGCGCTGGCGCTGGGCGGCGGTCTGATCGCGTGGTGCTTCAAGGACGAGAGCTTCCGCGGCTCGACCAAGGACGTCGTCGGCGGCATCATCGTCGGCCTGATGATCCCGGTGGGCTGGTTCATCACCGGCTATGTCGGCCGTGACGAGTTCGATCCGACGCCCGTCATGTCCTTCACCTTCATCGCGCCCATCGGCGACACGACGCAGTACCTGATGACCTTCACCGGCGCGTCGATCAACTTCGGCATCGCCACGGTGTTCGGCGT